>DZBG01000026.1 GCA_022729855.1 Bdellovibrio sp. | reverse complement strand
TATGAAGTTATGATGAAGAAAAGTTGCACTAGGAAATGGTAGTTGGGTCTTTTAATTTTTTTGGATTATATCTGTAAGTCGATAAGGCCTCAGCAAAATCCTCACTAGGATTGCCTCTTGAATATTTTGTCATAAGACAGTTTTTAGACTGATCAAATGTCCATTTTTTTCCATCTTCACTCGTCTTCCATCCGTTTAGATTTTTCCAATCCTCTGATGAACACTGATCTCCATTACGATTTGAAATATTATGAGAGAACTCATGAAACATAGCATACTGTCTCTGGGCCCTAGAGAGATTGACCCATTTGTCGTAAACCATAATAGAGGCATTTGCTATATTCGTAGAAATATTTTCATTAAATACAATATGAACGATATGTTGATTTTTAAAAATGGATTGATAATCTTCAGGAAGGTCACCAAGGGCCATTAGCATATCATCTATTTCTTCAGTTTTTAATCTTACGACTTTCATATCCTCATCACTGTAAGCAAGCTCAGATCCATTGAGGTGATGTTTCATTTTCATATACAGTAGCTTGGTTCCCAGCTCTTTCCCCCAAATCTTCTCAACTGCACACAGAACTTTTTTGCAACTTGGATTGATGGCATACTTAGCTTGTATGGGGACTTGATTTTCTTTGGTTATATTTCCGCCAAATAAAGCTCTATTTGTTGTGAGGTCTTTAAAAGCTTCAATTGCCTCTGGTGAATCATTGAGCAATTCCACATTATTAATAACTTCGTTTTTGCTTTTCTTTGAAGATTTACTAATGAAGCTTTCCATCACTTTTAGAGTGGGAGGGGATTTTGTTTTACAGTGAGCATTCAGAATCTCTTCATCTGATGGTCTATCTAAGTTTACTTCATTTATGATTTTTAAAAAATCGACTTGATCAGTGGGCAAGATAACAGAGTCTTCACAGAGACTTGATGAGAATGCGTAGACAATATTAAGAAGCAAAAGCAGAGCTATCATTTTAACTTATCGAATGCTCTATTAAAATACTTGAGCCCTTTAATATGGGCATAAAGTTTCTTTTTTATAATCTTATGTAAATCCGTTAAAATAGAGGGATGAATATAACGATGAAATCTGTTCTTATTACTCTGCTATTGGTTTTGGCTTCATGCTCATCTCCGAAAGAGATTGTGCAGGGGTTTGATGGCCCTCTTCTAGCAAAGGCCAAGATAGCGACAAAAGGGAAGACTCCCAAGGAAGTTTTAAAGCTCATGGGAAATCCTGCCATACAAGGATTGTGCCGAAAGTGCGGACCGAAGGGTCTCTACCGCATGATTTATCTCACTAAAGACATGAGCCGCTTCTATTTAGATCTCACTTACAATACGGATGACAGTGTCGACTGTCTTGTGATGGATTTTAATCCAGAACCAAAACTCAAAAAATATATTCTCGATTCTAAAAAAGGCATCAGACAAGATAGTAAGTGCAACCGCAAAGGTGGCGCGATCTTAGAGCTTCAAAGTATTTTAGATGAAGAAGAAAAAGAGGCAGCTACCAAAAGGTAGCTGGCACCTTTTGGAAAATTAGAAGAGATCGTATTCGGCGAGACGACACTCGATATCACCATTAAAAAGAATATGGCGCTTCTTCGTACGAAGGCCTACTGATTTTAACAGATCCATCTCACCTACTAAAAGGGCAGCACGGTGACCTTTGAATTCTTTCTTCCAAAGATCTCCAAGATTTTTGTAAAGAACTTTTAGTCTTTCAATTTCACCTGGATTTAAACGCTCTCCGTATGGAGGATTCACGAAGAAATAATTTTTTCCTTCAACCGGTGCAGAATCAAGAGCGTCTTCATTGTAAACTTCAATAATGCGATCAAGACGAGCTTTCTTGAAATTCGCCATTGTTGATTCAAGAGTATATTTGCTGATATCGTTCGCGAGAAACTTGATGGGAGATTTCTCCAGCTTCTTCATTCCTTCGCGAGTTTTTGTTTCTACTTCTTTTACAAGAATTTCAAAATTCTCTTTTAGCTTTTCATCTTTAGTAAACCATTGAGTATTAAGAAAACACCAAGTACGAAGACCTGGGTTCTTTCTGTATTGCTCAACTTTAAGAAAAGTAGGAGGGATATCTCCAGCAATCAAACAGGCCTCAACTGAAAATGTTCCCGAACCAGTCATGGCATCAAGAAAGTTTTCACTCTTTGGGTCCCACTTGATAAGTTTTAAAATTCCCGCCGCTAGATTTTCTTTAACCGGTGCTTCGGTACTCGCGACACGGTAGCCACGTTGATTAAGAGGATCTCCACAAAGATCATAAAGAAGAATGGCCTTATAAGGACGAACACCTTCTTCATCAAACTCTATACGAAGAAGAAATTGAATATCAGCGGCTTCTTTTGAAACGCTTGGACGTGCTTTATCAAAGTGGCGGAAATAATCCACGATAGCATCTTTAAGTTTTAAAGTTGTGAACTGAGAGTTTGTGAAATACTCGCGGTCTCTTGGAAGATCACCGTAAATAGTTGTGATTTTAAATGTCTGGTGGAGATCCATAAGGGACTTCCACTTAATTTCTGTGGCCTCATGGTAGAGGTCTTTTTCATGAGAGACTTCTAGGTCGTAGAGATATTTAAAGACACGGCTTGCGATACGAGTATTCAAAAGGACCTTAAGGGCGATCTCATGATAGGCCTCAAACTTTACGCCACCACGCACAATCGTCGTGGCCTTCACTCCAAATGATAGAATTTCCTCAGATAATACATCCTCTAGTCCAGTAGGGCATGAGGCGAAGTATTCGAAGCGATATTTGTTCATTAGGCAAACCTTAGATAAGTCTATGAAAAACCAACCTTGAACTTGAGTCCGGGGCCTTTCGATGTTAGTGTATGGCCATACTTAACATCACAGACAAAGGATGACCAGATGAACGACAATTTCTCTACCGGAACCTATGCAAATTCTACACGCCTTAAATACAAAGTGAGAGATATCTCTCTTGCTGATTGGGGACGTAAGGAAATTAAACTTGCTGAAGCCGAGATGCCAGGGCTTATGAGCCTTCGTACTGAATTTGGAAAAACAAAACCACTTAAAGGTTCTAAGATTGCTGGATGTCTTCACATGACAATCCAAACTGCAGTTCTTATTGAAACTCTTGTTGAGCTTGGTGCTGACGTTACTTGGTCATCATGTAATATCTTTTCTACACAAGATCACGCAGCAGCGGCGATCGCAGCGGCAGGAATTCCTGTTTATGCTTGGAAAGGAATGAACGAAGAAGATTTCAACTGGTGTATCCATGAGACAATTTTCTTTGGTGACAAAAAAGAACCTCTTAACATGATCCTTGATGATGGTGGAGATCTTACAGAAATGGTTCTTGCTAAATACCCTGAGCTTTACAAAGGCATCAAAGGAATTTCTGAAGAAACAACTACTGGAGTTCACCGTCTTTACGAACTTGAGAAACAAGGAAAACTTCCTGTTCCATGTATCAACGTAAATGATTCAGTCACAAAATCAAAATTCGATAACAAATACGGATGTCGTGAATCATGTGTGGATGCTATCCGCCGTGCTACTGATGTCATGATTGCTGGTAAAGTAGCAGTTGTTGCTGGTTACGGTGATGTTGGTAAGGGATCAGCTGAATCTCTTAAAGGTGCTGGAGCACGTGTTATCGTAACTGAAATCGATCCTATCTGTGCTCTTCAGGCAGCGATGGAAGGATTTGAAGTTAAGAAGATGGACGATGCGATTAAAGAAGCTGATATCGTTGTGACAACTACTGGATGTAAAGACATCATCACAGGGAAACACTTCCTTGCTCTTAGAGATAAGGCAATCGTTTGTAACATTGGTCACTTTGATATTGAAATCGATATGGCATGGTTGAATAAAAACTACGGCAATACAAAAGATACTATTAAGCCACAAGTTGATCTTTATACTCTGGAGAACAACAAGCAAGTAATCATTCTTGCTGAAGGTCGCTTAGTAAATCTTGGATGTGCTACAGGTCACCCAAGCTTTGTAATGAGTAACTCATTCACAAACCAAGTTCTTGCGCAAATTGAACTTTGGGCAAATACATCTAGCTATGAGAAAAAAGTTTATATGCTTCCTAAGCATTTAGATGAAAAAGTAGCTCGTCTTCACCTTGCTAAGATTGGTGTAGAACTTGATACTCTTAGTCCTGCTCAATCTGAGTACCTAGGTATTTCAGCTTCAGGGCCGTACAAGCCAGAGTACTACCGCTACTAATTAAATAATGTCTTTAAAGGGCCAATAGGAATTCAGATTTCTGAACTTCTATTGGCCCTTTTGCTTTTTAATTAAGCTAAGTTTTAGACTCGCCTGCGCCAATTTTAGATACCATTAAGAGTGAATTAATATTAGGGGCGGGGTTCTATGCTGAGGCTGTTTTTCTTAATTTTTCTTATCACCCAAAGTGCTTATTCTAAAACCTATGATTATACAGGAAGAGTAGGGCTTGGTGCTGGTCTTGGTTATAATTGGCCAATTTTTGACACTAAATTTAATGATAAAGTTGATGAACATTCTCATTATGATTTTCATGGGAGATATCATTTTAATTCCACATGGAGTGGAGAGCTAGGTTGGGCGAATTATGATTTCCTTAAGACAACTCAATCATTAAGGGCCATTGACCTCACAGGTCTCTATCGTTTTAGAAGTGAACGTAAATTTTCTCCTGTTTTAGGTCTGGGCCTTGGAGCCGCTGAATTAACTAAAGATGATAGAAGTAGCTTTAATCCTTCTTTAAAACTTCGTTTTGGTTTTGATTATTCATTTACTCACTCACTAATGGGGTCAGTGATTATTGATTATCTTCATGTTGATAAATCTTTTAATAAACAGAATCTTCCCCTGGGAAATATTGATCTTATTGCTCCAAGGTTTCAGCTCACTTGGTATTTCGGTGAAGAAAAACAAGAAGAAGCTAAACCTGTCACTGCCGCTCCTGCCCCTAAAAAACTAGTTGTTCAGAATTTAGATATTGATGGAGATGGAGTTTTAAATAAAAATGATAAGTGTCCCCATACTCCAAAAGGGGTAAAGGTGAATGCTTATGGATGTACTGCTGAAGAGAAAGCAACCGTTCGAATCAATATAAATTTCCGTTCAGGAAAATCAATTATTGAACCTCAATATAATGATGAATTAAAAAAACTCGCCACTTTCATGGAAGAGAATCCTAAGGTGAAAATTGAAATTCAAGGGCACACTGATAATACTGGGCTTAAATTAACGAATAAAAAAATATCAGAAGATAGGGCCAATGCAGTTAGAAATTATTTAATTAAATATCTGAAAGTAAATAGCACAAGACTGTCAGCGAGAGGGTATGGCGAGGAAATGCCTGTGAGAGAGAATACAACGGCCTTAGGAAGAGTTGAAAATCGTAGGGTTGTAGCTGTTATCTCGGAATAAATTTTGGCTTCGGATTTGGTCTGAGCTATAATTAACCTATCTTCACTGAGGAGAATAGGATGAAACTAGTTATTGCTTCTGATCATGCCGCTTTTGAGGCCAAAGAGGCTCTTGTTGCTTATTTAAAAGCTAAGGGCATTGATGTTCAAGATATTGGAACGCACTCCCTTGAATCAACTCATTATCCTGAATGGGCCAAAAAATTAGTACATGAAGTTTTAGATCAAAAAGTTCAAGGAATTCTTCTTTGTGGATCTGGCATTGGCGTTTCAATTACGGCCAATCGATTTAAAGGAATCCGAGCAGCTCTTTGTCATGATGAAGATGATGCAAAGATGTCTCGCTTACATAATGATGCGAATGTTCTCTGCCTTGCTGGTCGCAAAACTCCCATTGAACAATTAAAACGAATGGTAGATGTTTTCACGACAACTGAGTTTGAAGGCGGGCGCCATCAAACTCGTATCGATCAGTTTAATAATTTAGGAGAGTAGATTAGGGAGCGGCCACAGGAGCTGGAGTATCCTCGATTTTCACATCTACTTTGTTCCATGCTGATTGTCTGTAGCGATAAGAAATAATATCAAATATAGGTGTTTCTGGCGCTTTACTGATATCAGCATTCTCAACTGCTTGTTCAGCAAACGAAATCACTTCTGTTCCAGAGCTTGCAGATTGTGTCTCTCCAAAACTTGGGATTTTAGGAGCAGCATAGTCATCTGAGGCAGCTTGATTAGAACCAAATCCAGGGCCACCACTAGCATAAGAAGCTTTTTTAGAAACTGCATCGATCGCTTCTTGCGCTTCTGGAGTTGTCGCTAAACTACTTGGACTTGCACTAGACATCGCTGGAACCTCACCAGTTGGGCCAGAAGCGAGTTGAGCTGCGATATTAGGTGGAAGTGATTTACTGAGTTCGTCCGCAAGGGCCTTATCACTAGCTGCGGTCTTAGTTGTTCCCACTTTTTTATCAGCAGCTGCTAGAACACGTTGATTATAAGCGGCACTTTTTAGCATGGCCGAATTGAGCTTTCCTTCATCAAGATTTCCTGTGAGTGATGCATTCAGCACATCTTGACCTTGATTCATCATATTACTAGCTAAGCTAAATTTAGGATTTAGGATTTTAAGATTGGCCGTAAAGCAGCTATTGCTAAGCTTACATTTACAAGCCGTATCAGCAATATACTTTCCTTCTTTATTCAGAACTAAACAGGTTTGTGAAGATGCTGTGGCCTTCGGGCCATATTCAGAAGCGACACAAACTTTGGCAAATTCTGCTGGGTAGGCCATTGAAGAAGTAGCCTCTGCGCAGAAACAAGCTGTATCAGTGTATGGATTACAATCACCTGCTTTAGGAAGTAGGTTCGCAATACGTTCTAATTCGTTTCTGGCTTTTTTATGTTTATTTGCTTTGATATAAAAAATACTAGCAAGGGCCGAAGCTGAAGCCATTTTGATAACCATCATACGGTCAACAACAACTGAGTTAGTAAACATCATCACGCCATAACAAGCGGCCACACCAGTAAAACCACCGGCCTGAATAAGTGAAGTCACTCGTCTTTCTTCGTGAGTGAGTCTGGCCATATCAATCGCCCCACGCTGAGGATCTGTCACAGTCATAGATGCAATTTTTTTCTGTTTAATATGTTGATTGATAGCTGCTGATACTTCTGAGGCAATAGCAATTTTTGAACACCAATCTGTTTTCTGTTCAGTTTTAAGATCAGTTCCATCCTCAGCTTTACCTGTAACTTCTTTCCCTTTGGCTATTTGTTTTTTATTACCTTCTTTGGCCTTGAGAGATGCTTGGGCTTGTGAACCAGCTTTACCTCTCACTGTTTTTCCATTGCTGTCTTTAACCACAGTCCAAGAAGAGAGAGTTTTTCCATCACCACCTAAACCAGCAAGGGATGAAGCAGAACTTCCAGCTCCACCACCAGTAGATCCGATGGCCGAAGTGATGGCAGAAATAAGTGCACCACCTGCACCAAAAATTGCGGCATAAAGTTTTCCGATATTTTGCTCAACAATAACACCTACAGATCCACCTAGGACCGAGGCATTAAGGTCAGCTTTATCCTTATCGCATTTTGTTCCTTTACACTGTTCCGTTAGAATTCTGTTTTCTTTGGCCCCATGTTGAAAATTTTTAGCAGCCGCTAATTCTTCATCAGTGAACTGTTGCTGATTCCTATCATCGAAGGCACCATTAAGTTCTTCCGCAGTCGCTATCATAGGAGTGAGAAGTAAGTTCAGACAAATAAGGTAGCTTAGTGTTTTTTGAAGCATAAAATGATCCTTCGGATAATTAGCTCAATTTTAACATGCAGAAGGGTGGCGACCAATGGGTGGGTAAAGCTGGCCCCCCCTGAAACAGAATTATTACAGTAACTTAGTCCACTTTTAGGAAGAAGTGAGAGAGAAGCCAAGTGCAAAGAATAATTATCGTTTGACTCTGAAGACGAGGGTCGGTAATTTAGTACCATGTCTGATAAAAAACAACCCGTCCAACACACTCATGATAATGATTTAACTCACTCTATGGTTCATTACCTTCTGGCGATTCACAAGCTTAAGGAATCTAATGGTTATGCGCGAGTGACTGATATTGCTCGTGAAATGGGTCTGACGAAGGGAAGTGTGTCGACAGCTCTGACAAATCTTAAGAAACGTGAACTCGTGACTGAGGATGAGAGTAAATTTTTATCTCTCTCACACTCTGGGCACGAAGCTGTTCATGCCATTTTATCATCAAGAACTCTTCTTTATTACTTTCTTAAAGATATTATCGGTGTTGATGAAGAGATCGCTCATAAAGATTCATGTTTGATGGAACATTTAATGAGTGCTGAATCTAGAGAGCATTTTTTTAATTTTATGAAATCACTTTGTAATGGTGATCATAAAGCGAAAAATTTTGAATCATCTTTTGATTTCACTCAATTTGATAATACAGAAGATTTTGAAGAAACCCAAAAGGGTGATACTTATCTTAAATCTTAGTCATGAATATTTTAAGTGATATAAAATCTTGGACTCCGGAGTTCAAAAAAAGTGTAGGCCCCATTCTTGTGGCCTATTTTTTTGTCCTCTTTAATTACCCTCTCATTCGCGCTTCTAGCACTTCTCTTTTTTTAGAGGCTTATGGGGCGAAGTCTTCCCCTGAAGCTTGGATTTGGTCTGTTTTATCACTCACAATAACGATTTTTATCTCTAATAAGTTGCAGACAAGATTTGTCATTCAAAAAGTGTTTGCGATCTTTACTGTGTTTACGACCATTTTATTTTCGTTAGGCTATATCTGGTTTGAGCAAGGAGTTCGTCTTCCTGCTTATTCATATTTTGTTTGGAAAGAAGTGTATATCGTCGTTCAAGTCCATTTGATCCTGGCCTATTGTAATATCTATTTTGATAAGGACACTTTCAAAAAAATGATTGGGCCAGTGGGGGCCATTGGAAGTTTAGGTGGAGTTCTTGGCGGGCTTTTTACTGCCTATTTAAGCCAGAATTGGGGAACAGGATCAGTTGTTTGGTTCGGGCAGTTATTTGTTTTTCTCCCCGCCGTTTTCTTTTTGTTTACACCAAGTATTCTTCTTCCAAAAGACCTGAAGAAAAAAGATGAGTCTCCTTTAAAATCTCTCTTTGGGAAAAATACAAGAACTTACGTTTTATTGATTATTGCAATGGTGGCACTGACTCAGTTCATTATTAATATTATTGATTTTAGATTTAACTTAGGTTTTGAAGCGTCTGTTTTAGATAAAGAATTACGGACGGCTTATCTTGGTAATATTTATAGCATTACGAATGCTATTACTTTTGGTTTTCAATTTTTAGTTCTTCCTTTTATCCTGCCGCGAATTAAAGATAAATCACTGCATCTTTTTGTACCAATGAGTTACTTGTTTTGTGGTTTTGTTTATTCTTTTTTCGGAGCAGGGGTAGGCTTTATTTATCTTGCTGGTTTTTATGTTTATGTGAAGGCCTGTGACTATTCTTTATTTAGTGCTGCCAAAGAACTTTTATATCAACCACTTCTGCCAGAGC
Source organism: Bdellovibrio sp. (assembly GCA_022729855.1). Lineage (GTDB taxonomy): Bacteria > Bdellovibrionota > Bacteriovoracia > Bacteriovoracales > Bacteriovoracaceae > DZBG01. The sequence goes on along the minus strand of DZBG01000026.1, from coordinate 18,434 downwards.
AGAAGTACGGGGCTAAATACCTGACAGATATGTTAGCTTACAGATTGGCCAAAGCATTGATTGCCATCGTCTTGATTTATTTTCAATCATCCCTCATTCTAGATTATATGGGCCTTGTTTTCATTCTTCTATGGCTCATTGTTGTTACCCTCATTTTTAGGAAACAACGACAAATCATTAATTGAGGTTCTTATGTCAAATCCACTATTAGAAAAATCAAAACACCCACATGGTGCTATTCCATTTGATACAATTAAAGCAGAGCACTTTGTTCCTGCCTTAAAAGCAGCAATTGAAACGGCCCGCAATGCTCTTGAAGTTTATAAGAAAGATCACAGTACAAATTTTGATGATGTTCTCACTAAGCTTGATGATATCGTCGAACCAGTTCATTCGATTTATTCGATCTTTGAAAATCTTCACAGTGCTGAATGTCCGGATGAATTAGATAAAGTTTCTGAAGAAATTTCAACACTCACAACTGCTTTCTCAAATGATGTTGGACTTGATCCTGAAATCTTCAAAAGAGTGAAAGCTTGTTATGATTCAAGAGAGAAACAAATTCTCACTGAAGAGGAAAAGAAAATTTTAGATAAATCATTTATTGATTTTAAAAGAAATGGTGCTCTACTTTCTGATGATAAAAAAGACGAAATAAGAAAAATGGATGAGGAGCTTGGGCAGCTTGCTTTAAGCTTCTCTCAAAATGCGCTTAAGGCGACGAATGCTTTTCTTCTTGTTATCACAGATAAAAAAGATCTCGATGGTCTTCCTGATTCATTTATTGAAGCAGCTGCTGAACTTGCTGAGAAAAAAGATAAGAAAGGCAGCTGGTGTGTTTCATTACAAGCATCAATGCTCATCCCGTTTCTTACTTATTCAAAAAACCGTGAACTTCGTAAAAAGATTTTTATGGCCCACTCATCAAAATGTCTTAATGACGAATTTGATAATCAGACGATCATTAAAAGAATTCTAACTCTACGTCGTGACCGTGCAGTGATTCTTGGTTATAAAAATCATGCAGAGTATGTTCTTGAACAAAGAATGGCGGAGTCACCTCAGAAAGTAGAAAGTTTTTTAGCTGAACTTATGACGAAGGCAAAACCCTATGCCCTTAAAGAAGTGGCAAAGCTTCGCGCTCTTAAGAAAGAATTAGAGAATACAGATGATTTTGAAAAATTTGATTCAGCTTTTTATTCTGAAATTCTTAAAAAACGCGAACTCGATTTTGATGATGAAATGCTTCGCCCTTATTTCAAACTTGAAAATGTGGTTGATGGGATTTTTACAATTGCAGAACGTCTTTACCAATTAGAGTTTAAAGAAGTAACAAATATTCCTAAGTATCATGAAGATGTGAGAACTTTTGAAGTTTATGATAAGAGAAATGATAAATACCTAAGTCTTTTTTATGCTGATTTCTTTCCTCGTGAAACGAAGAAAGGTGGAGCATGGATGACAAACTTCAAAGGTCAGGGACTTCTTCGTGGTGAGGTTCTTAGACCTCATGTCGCTATTGTTTGTAATTTTACAAAACCCACAAAAACGAAACCTTCACTTCTTACTTTAGATGAAGTGACGACTTTATTTCATGAATTTGGACATGCGCTTCACGGCATGCTTAGTCAGGTTAAATACCGTGATCTTTCTGGGGCCAATGTTTATTGGGATTTTGTAGAGCTTCCTTCGCAAATCATGGAGAACTGGGCCCTTGAGAAAGAATGCTTAGATATTTTTGCTGTTCATTATGAAACAGGGGAAAAAATTTCAGCTGACTTAGTTCAGAAGATTAAGGCGAGCGGACATTTCCTAGAGGGCATGGCCACAATGAGACAACTGGCCTTCGCTAATTTAGACATGAAGTATCACTCAGTAGAGCCAGAGTCAGTGACTGATATTTCTGCTTTTGAGGCCCGTGAAACAAAAGCCGCTCAGGTTTATCCAGACATTCCTGGAACGAGTATTTCAACTGCTTTTTCTCATATCTTTGCAGGTGGATACTCTGCAGGGTACTACTCATATAAATGGGCAGAAGTTTTAGATGCCGATGCTTTTGAGTACTTTCAGCAAGAAGGTATTTTTAATGCGGATGTTGCAAAGAAATTTCGTGAAAATATTCTTGAGAAAGGTGGAACAGAACACCCTATGGAGCTTTATAAAAAGTTTAGAGGGCAGGAGCCAGATGTTGGTGCGCTACTAAGAAGATCAGGACTCGTCTAAATAAAAAAATCTCCCAAAAGGTGCCAGCTACCTTTTGGGAGAAATATCTTAAAGAATAGATTTTCTCATTTTAGGATTGATAAGTTCAAACCAAGAATTGATATCTTGCTTAATGGGGAGAGTCTTAAGCCAAAGCTCTAAAGCTGCCTTATTACTCTCTATTTTTGCTTGTTTCGTCCCACTGCGACCCAGAATTCCATAGGCCCACTTATTTGCAACTTGCTTCTCAAATGAGTTCTCAAGTGTTGAGACAAGGGAATTGGCCCCGACAAGAGAGGCGAACTCTTTTGAGTTCAATTGCGTATTCCATTTGATTCCACTAAGTTTGGCCTCACTGATAAATAAATCTTGGCAGTCTTTATTTTCATAATAAACTGAACTTGAATTTCCATAGAATACAATATCACCACTTCTTGAGATTTTTTTGATTCCTGAAATACATTTTTTATAAATATTGATCTGAAGGGCAGTGTCTTTTTTTATCATATCAAGAACTTCATATGAGCTTGCTTCTTGAAGTTTGTATCGTGCTGTAATAATTTTTTTTGCCTCTTCTTCTCCAATTTTTTTGATGACCGATAGGTGACTTATTGTCTGGTAGAGACCATCGGCCTTACACTTTAGAGTTAAGTCTTTCTGGGCCTTACAGGCATTCTCAATGGGAAACGATGAGAAGAAGTTTCCAAGAGATTTATTAAGGCCGTCGATCTCTGCAATTTCTGAACTAGGTCCTGCAGCAGCTGATAGATAATCAAGCTCTCTGATTGAAAAATTCGTTAACCGGGCCTGGAGTGATTGAGTTTGGTTTTTAATCTCTTCAGTAATGAGCGAGGTATTATTTTTGAAAAGTGATTCGGTTAAAAGAGAATGACTTAATTGAATATTTTTTTGAATTTCAAAACTTTCTTCTAACTCATCTCTATAAGTACTAAGTGTTGCTGATGAGATCTCTTCATCAATTGATAAATTATCATAAACTTCTTTGGGAAGATTCTTCTTTAATTGTGAAATGATATACGGTGAAGGAACGGCCATATTAAAGGCATCCTCATCTACATATCCTTTTTCACTCACATTGGCATAGTTTAGTCCTACGACAGAACCCTTCTCATTAAAAACAGGTGATCCTGATGAACCACTTAAAGTGGGAGTATGGTGAACAAGGACATTTTCATCAAAGCGATATCTCATCGCTACAGTCCCTTTTTTCACGTACTGATAATCCTTGCCACTTGAGCCTTGAATACCAAGCCCGTAAGCATTTCCGACGATAATTAATTTTTTAGCTTTTGATTCTTCTTTTGAATTAAGGGCGAGAGGTCTCACTATTTCAGAAAGATCTTTTTCTTTATACTTATTCATCTCTGCTAGACAAAAATCTTGAGCGTCACAATACCAAACTTTTTTACAAGTGACGCCGATCTTTTCATTATCATCTAGGAAAACAGTGAATTTCCCGCAACTCTTTTTATCGTTATCAGTCGAGAGAACATGTTTATTTGTGAGAACTAAATTTTTTCCAATTAATGAAGCTGTTCCCGATGCTGTTCCACTTCCAGTTTGAGCACGAAAAACTGAAGCCCCAAGATAGCGGTAGAAGCTGTAGCTATCAAAACTGATTGTGGCCTTTTTTCCCGTTTCATCGTGAGTTAAGGAACGTGGCCCTGTTCTTATAAAATCCTGTCCCACGACATTTACTTTTTCGTTTTCAATTGAATAGTTTTTATACAAATAAAAAAGATTATCTACGGCCTTAGAAGGGATAATGACATCAGGTCCTGCCATGGCCAAACCTGTGAAAATTAAGCCGAATAGCCCTGTTAATGATCGTTTCATTGCTTCTCCCTCATCTATGTATATAAGGAGATTAAAGCAAGGCTGGTGCCAACTCAGCTCACTTTAGGAAGCTCATTCCAGCTCGTAGTATAATTAGGGGATTTGTAATCTGAGAGCATGGCCCAATAAGATTTGGTTCCGCAGGCACCACTTTTAATAGTTTGTTTTCCGTACCGCGAGTTTATTTTGTCCATGAGCTTCATGAGGTTGTCATTGGAGGTGGTGTCAGGCTTTTCTGAGAGCAGATCAAGTTGTTTTTGATTGGTCGGGACCATATCAAATAAAAAAATGCCTGCTTTTTTATAAGGGACACCTGCTTTAAAAACTTTCTCAACAATTTCATTTCCAGCTTTGATCATTTCTAGGGTGTTGGAGGTCGCCTCAGTAAATGTATAGCTACTCTGGCCACAATAAAAAGATTCATTGAAGTGACTTGTTCGAATATAAGCGGAAAGAACAAGGCAGAGATTATTCTGCTTTCTCATTTTTTCTGCCGCTTGAGTGATATAACTTGCGACGGCTTCTTTTAATTCTGACTTTGAATAAATAGAAGTTCCGAAGGAGCGTGTACTAGCAATGACTTTTTTACTTTCCATATCAGTGAGCTCAATACAACTTATTCCTCTTATTTCATCTTGAATCTTTCTTCCCGTTTTCGTGAGAATGGCCTGAATGATTTTATCGTTCTTATAATCCCTGAAATCTCTGGCCGTTCTAATCCCGTGGGCCTTTAGCTTGAGTGCTGATTTTCTTCCTATTCCCCAAACATCTTCAATGGGAAAATCTTTTAAGATTTCTTCTCTAATATTTTCATCTATCAAGCTAAAAACACCAATTTGACGATTCTTTTTTACAATATGGTTGGCCATCTTTGAGAGAACTTTAGTTGGCCCAAGACCAATGGAGATAGGAATTCCTGTGTAAGTTTCAATATAGTTTTTAATATGATGAGCGTAATGATTCAGATCAAAATGAGTGAGGCTCGTAAAATCAAGGAAAGCTTCATCAATCGAGTAGATGGTTAATTCTGGTGTAAAATTTGAAAGTAAGCTCATCACTCTTGAAGAGATATCCCCATAGAGTGTGTAATTAGAAGAAAAGACACTTATTTTATGTTTTTGGATAAGATCTTTCATTTCAAAAAAAGGGCCTCCCATTTTAATCCCTAAGGCCTTGGCCTCTGGGCTAACACTAATAGCGCAGCCATCATTATTAGAGAGGACAATCACTGGTTTCTCTCGGAGCTCAGGCCTGAAGAGCCTCTCGCAGGAAGAATAAAAAGAGTTACAGTCAACTATCGCAAAGGTTTGTTTTGCCATAATATATTTTACGTATTTTTTCCGTATACTCAAGATAAAATGAGGCTTTTTTTTAATCGTCCGATAAGAAAGCATATCCAGGGATAAGTTATGGCCGAACCATACGAGCGGTATTATGCCACTCTGACACATTTTGCGAAAAGTGCTGATATTACACAAGGAACAAAAAAACGTGCCTTTGAATATCTATGCCAAGAAATTGCCAAGAGCATGGATGTCAGTGCTGTTAGTATTTGGCTTTTCTCTCCTAGTAAATCTTCACTCTCTACAACCTGTGCTTTTGAAAAAGAAGCAGGAATTTTTTCTTCAGGACAGATTTTAGAAAAAGAAAAGTACCCTATCTATTTTCAATATATAGAAACGGAGAGAATTCTTGTTTCTGAAAATGCCATGGTCGATAAAGTAACAAGTGAGATGCGTGAGGATTATCTTCTTCCATTCGATATTCATGCCCTCATTGATGCTCCTATTTATTTTGATGGAGAGATGGTTGGGATTCTCTGCTGTGAGCAACAAAAAGTGGCACGAGAGTGGAGTGTTTATGATAGATCGTTTGTCATTTCCTGCGCAGATTTTATTGGAAGGGTGTTGGAAGCTGAGAAACGTCGCGAGTATGAGAAAGAACTTCAACACAGAATTTTTTACTTAGAAAAAGAATCACAAAAAAAACTTCACGATCTTAATGAAGCTAAATTAAATCTAGACCTGGCCCTTGAAGGTGCCGCTCTTGCAAAATGGGATTGGGAAATTCAAACAGGGAAAGTTATTTTTAGTGATCAGTGGGCCCAAAGACTTGGTTACAAATTAGAAGACCTAGATCAGAAACTAGAGACCTTTCAAAATAAAATTCATCCTGATGATTTCAAAATTGTGATGGAAGCTTTAGATCGTCATTTAAAAGGGCAAACCCCTTATTATGAAGCAAAATTTAGAATGATTGATCGGAGTGGGAAATTCATTTGGGTGCTAGATCGCGGAAAGGTAGTCCAGCGTGATGAGGAAGGAAATGCAGTCAGGGCCACGGGTCTTAATTTAGACATTAGTACGATTGTCATTTTAGAGCAAAGCTTAAAACAGTCTGAAGAGCAGCTGAAGCTCATGATTAAATCAATTCCGACATCAATTGCAATGCTTGATAATGAACTTCGTTTCATTACCTATAGTCAAAGATGGCAAGATGATTGGTCTTTTTTAGGAACTCCTGTTATTGGACTTAATATAGGGGCGGCTTATCCAATCTTCGTTAGGCGAGATGAATGGAACGAGAAATTTCAAAAAGTACTGGAAGGCGAAGTTGTCACACGTGATGAAGAGTTTATTGAGTTTGAAAAAGAAAATCGTTATGTATGGGTAAGATGGGAGTTTCGTCCTTGGTTTAAAACTAATGGTGAAGTAGGGGGAGTTCTTGTTCTTGTGGAGAATATTACCAGAAGAAAAGAAGCCGAAATGAAGCTGACTCAGTCTTCAAAACTCTCGGCCCTAGGTGAAATGGCCGGTGGGATTGCTCACGAAATTAATAACCCATTAAGCATTATCCGTGGTTATGTGGATCTGATTCAAAAAAATATCCAACGCGGAATTAATAATGTTGATACGATGGGAGCTCATGTTGAGAAAATCGGAAAGACCGTTGAGCGAATATCAAAAATTGTAAACGGGATGAGAAGATTCTCAAGGGACTCATCAAAAGACTCCCGTGTCAGTTATAGTATAAATCAGCTCATTGATGACACCTTAGATATCTCACAAGAAAGAATTAAAAATCATGGAATTTTTTTTAATGTGGATAAATTCGAAAAAAATATCATGATTGAATGCAAGTCTGTAGAAATGTCACAGGTATTACTTAATCTTATTGGGAACTCTATTTATGAGGTCAGTAGCCATAAACAGCCTTGGATTAAGATTGAATGTGTAGAAGATAAACTACACTACGAAATAAGAGTGATAGATAGCGGGGAAGGGCTGAGTCCAGCGATTCAGAAGAAACTCTTTCAGCCTTTTTTTACAACAAAAGAAATCGGAGTAGGAACAGGACTTGGACTTAGTATTTCAAAGGCGATTGTTGAAGATCATCACGGTAAATTATTTTATGATCCCTCTTCGAAAAACACTTGTTTTGTTATTCAGTTTCGCAAGCCGAGTAAGTAAACTTAGCATCAAAATCCCAATCAGAAATTTTCATTGTTTCCTCAGCTGACTCATCTGTCAGAAAGGGGAAAAAATTAACTTGAGTGAGATCTTCTATTTTATTAATTGTAATTGCATATTTTTTTAAATCTTTTGAAGTAATATCAGTTCCCATAAGAATTCCAATCCCCTTATAGGTCTTTCCTTCTTGGCGAAGAATGGCCTTGTAATATTGATTCGGAACGGCAACTTGATTGATACCGATAACTGGTAAGTTGTCTTTTAGAATGGGTCCAGTCACGATCCATAGTTTTTTATACTTCGCTGTCCATGCCCTCACTAATTCTTCAAGCGAGCCCCAACGGCCTCGATTAAAACTTGGTGGCTGAGGAGTCATATTACTTAGGTAAAAAGTTTCTTTCATGGCTTCTTTATCCCATTTCATATCGCCTGCAGGTAAAAGATGACCACGGTCAAATCCTGATCCTTTGTAGTCCGCAAGTTCTGCACTTCCTGTTCTCACTAATGGATCTGGCCTAAATGAATTTGTTCTTGTGACACAATTTTTGAGTTGAGATTGATCAAGAGTATAGGCCACCCATCTTGAAACCTCGTGCGGTTCTGAATAACTAAGAGTGTAGTATTTGTGCAGGATGATTTCTTCATCAAAAATAGATTGTGCCAGTGGAGCATAAATTGCAAATGCTTGAATTGAAAAAATCCAAACGAGGGTTCCCATCATGAGACGTAGCATCTTATCTTCCTTGATAATGATACTCTAAGCATCGCCCGCACTTGGATTCTGGTCTAGAAAAATAGTCTTTTGATCAGTTAAAAAGTTTTATGGATAACCCACGTGACGACTCCGAAAATAGTAAAATCAGCATCTTCGGTAATAAGAAAGGGAGCCGCTTTTTCACTGAGTAGAGTGCGTTGATTATTTTTAATCTCTAAACGACGCACAAGAAAATCTCCGTCACAGTGAGCAACAATAAGTGAGCCGTTTTCTGGAGTCAAAGAGCGATCAACGACGAGGACATCGTGTTTTTGAATATGAGGGGCCATGACCTCAGAATCTGCTTCCATAAAAAAAGTAGCAGAAGGAGTTTTGATAAGATGTTTATCTAGAGAAAGAATATTTTCTTTGTATTCTTCAGCGGGTGAAGGGAATCCACTATTCTTTACACTCATATTATCCTCCGATAAAATGAGTGTACGGATAATGTACGCCTTTGTCAATCCTGCTATTCGTGCTGAATATATCCTGTAGGAGCATAGTCAGAAGCAGAGAGGTTTTTCTTTTGTAAAATAAAATCCTTTAAGACATCAGCATCGTTGTAACCAAATTTTGTAAATTTAATAATAGGATACTTATCTCCACCGGCAGCTATAAAATCAGGCAATGCAAGTTTATAAATTTTATCATCACTAATTGGCTGGCCATTAATTTTTATTTTTGTGACTTCTTTGGTTTCATCATTAACAGTGGCTTCTACTCCACTCATTTGAGGGAACGCTCCTGATCCTGGAGTCAATTCAGTGATCACTTTTTGAAGATAAACTTTCAATTCTGCTCCGTTCATTTTTGCCAGAGCAATTTCGCCAGCAAAGGGAAGAACCATAAGAACAGATTCATACGTAATTTCCCCTGGATAGATTGAGTCTCTGAGTCCACCTGAGTTCGCAATGGCCAGATCAGCATTGAATTTATTTTTATAAGCAGACGCAACGAGATTTCCCAGATTCGTTTCTTGAAAACGAACGACTTCTCTTTTTCCAATAAACTCAACTTCTGTGGCTCCTAGCTCTACTTGAAGAGATGAGTCACCTTTCTCTTTGAAAGGGCGAAGAAACTCTTCAATCATTGAATCGGCTTCTATTTTGACTTCCGAGTCTTTATGATTAATAGGAATGAGTTCATAATTTTTCAGAGTGACCACTCCATCTAAAAATTCAAGATCAACACGGCCTAAATATTTTCCCCACTCATAGGCCTGAACAATAATAGCGCCATTTTGAATATCAGGTTTAAAAAGTGGAAGTTGAGTATGACCACCAACAATGAGATCAATCCCAGAAACTTCGCGGGCCAGAGTGACGTCACCTGGGGCATCGCCTCCGTGCTGAGCATTTGGATAATGTCCAATATGAGTCAGGGCAATGAGAACATCTGTCTGTTTTCTTAATTTAGGAACAAGAGTTTTTGCCACTTCCACAGCTGGTTTAAAGACAAGACCTGCTGTATTTTGAGGATTGGATTTTACAGGAGTATCTTCAGTTGTAAGACCCATGATTGTTATCTCAAGGTCATCCATTTGTTTTTTGATGTGAGTTGGAAAAACATTCTCTCCACTTTCTTGATAAAAGATATTGGCAGAAATAAATGGGAAACCGGCCCATTCACGTTGTTTGAAAATAGTTTGAAGGGGTTTATCAAATTCATGATTTCCAACCGCCATCACATCATATTCAAGGAGTGACATCCCTTTAAAGTCTGGTTCTGCATCTTGAAGATCTGATTGAGGAACACCAGTATTAATATCACCAGCATCAATAAGAAGTGAGTGCCCACCCGCTGCTTTTACTTCCCCGCGAATTTGATTCACTAAAGTGGCACGAGCGGCAAGACCCCATTCACCATCTTTATTTGGCCAAAAACGTCCATGGTGATCATTAGTGTGAAGGATTGTGAGTTTATAAGTTTTTCCCTTCGTATAAGCATAGAGATTAGACGAAGAAAAAAGAACAAAAGAGATTATCCACAACAAACGCATGAGACCCCCGAAATTAGATGCTAATAGAAGTATCTAATTCGAAAGTCTCATACAAGTAGTGTTTTATTAGTGTAAGATAGCAATATGCAATTTTTTAAAGATTTCAGTCTTGTTGGCCAGTCTCTGTTTTAGTTTCTTACCTTTCTTAAATCTACGTGGGGCCACAATGCTCCCATCACAAAGAGTGCCACTCTTATCAAGCTCTAAAAGGGTATTGCTAATATCTTCCATTGAAGCGTTATCAGATTTATATTTTCGATTATATTTTCGATGCATCTTTTCAGAAATTGAATTGAGATTTGAAATTCTTGCCTCAGCAATCCACTTGATCAAACGATCATTATTAGAGAATTTAATTATATTAACTGTAGATCCTGTAATGAAAACTCCCGCTCCTGCGGCCATCCCAATAAGACCTCCACCAAGAAGAGCCCCTAATTGTGCCCAGCCATCAGCAACTAATGTATGAGCAATGATTGAACCAACACCGAGTCCCAGTGCTGTTCCCCCACCAATTTCAGCCGCGCCAGTAAGAGGAGAGAGCCATAGCTTTTTTGAAAGTTCCTTACGTCTAGCGAGAAACTCATCAAGACAAGTTTCATTTTTCGGGATTTGAGTCCCCACTAATTCTTTGATCTCTTTTATTTTGATCTTTGATGAGACAACCTCAACATCTGGAGTCACTTGAGCGTAAACAGGAGAGGCAATAATGAGTGTCGACAAGGTCAGGCTTAATAGGCTTTTCATGGTGGCTCCTCATATGTAATTTGGACCGTGAATCTGCCTTATATACCCTAGTTTTAAAACCAACGAAGTCTTACATGTAAGAACTACGTTGGCCAAGTTATTGATTCATAGAAATCTTTTGGTAAAAGCGAAGTGAATCTTGCGGATAGGACCAAAGTTTGGTATACCAAACGCCTATGGATATTTCTCAGGCTCCACTTCAATTAGCTCTAACAGTTCTCTCGTTTGAAGACACTGAAACTCGTGATCTCACAGATATTGAGTCTCGTTTAATGCACTTGGGTTTTATTCATGGTTCAAAAATTATTATCAAAAAAAAAGCACCAGTCTTTAAAGAACCAATTCTAGTTGAAGTACGAGGCCGAATGGTGGCCCTCACAAAAGCTGAAGCAGCTCTGGTTAATGTAGAGGTTCATCAGTGACGATCCCTCGTATTGCCTTAGTTGGAATGCCGAATGTTGGTAAAACAGCTCTCTTTAATAAACTCACTGGATCTCATCAACGTGTCGCCAATTTCCCTGGAATTACGGTAGAAAAGAAATTGGGCTGGATTACTGAGAAAGGGGAGAAGATTCTTGAAGTCATCGATCTTCCTGGACTGTATTCACTAGACGCCACGACATTAGATGAAAAAGTAACAAAAGATTTTTTACTTCAAAAAGAGAAACTGCAAAGTGCCGATCTTTTTGTTCTTGTTTTAGATGCGACTAATTTAGATAAATCTCTTTATCTCGCTTTTCAATTAAAGCAGCTCGGTTACCCACTGATTCTTGTCTTAAATCTTATTGATGAAGCGCGTAGACGTGGACTTGAGCTTGATATTCCACTCATGGAGAAAAAACTTGGAGGAGTCATCATTCCTACAAGTGGTGCGACGGGTGAGGGGGTTGAGACTTTCATTCATTATTTAAAACAAGAAACAAACCGAATAAATGAAGTCAAAATACAATTGCCTGAAAGTCCTCAGAAAACTTTTCGCTCTCCTTCCTATGTAAATGGAATCTTTCGTGAAATTGACAAGTTGTTAAAAGAAACGACCATTAAAACAATTAAGCCGGATCATCTGACGGAGAGAATTGATCATCTCGTTCTTCACCCAATCTGGGGAAGTTTAATTTTAATCACGACACTTTTGACTATCTTTCAGGTTTTATTTGCTTGGTCCACACCTCTTACAGAGGGAATTGAATACTGTCTTGAGTTAATGAGCATATTCGCAAGTAATCATATTAGTTCTGATCTTTTAAAGAGTTTAGTGGTTGATGGAGTGATTAGTGGTGTTGGTGGAGTGATTGTTTTTATTCCACAAATTGTTCTTCTCTTTTTATTTATCAATTTTCTAGAAGACTTAGGATATTTGGGGCGTGCTGCCTTTATGCTTGATTCAGTGATGAGAAAATTAGGACTACCTGGTAAGGCAGTGATTCCACTTCTTTCAAGTCATGCTTGTGCTATCCCCGGAATTCTAGCAACAAGAGTGATTGATAATCACCGTGAAAGATTAATAACAATGTTGGTGATACCACTCACTACTTGCTCAGCACGTTTACCAGTCTATGCGATTCTCATTGCCGCTCTTGTTCCTGATATACCTGTGGCCGGCCTTACTTGGTTCCGTTTGCCAGGGCTCGTTTTATTTGGTCTTTATGCTCTTGGTTTTTGTACTGCTCTCTTGGTTTCATTTATTTTCAAAAAAACTCTTCCCTTTGAATCTCCCTCAATGCTTCTTATGGAGTTGCCTCCTTACAGAATTCCTAAATTTAGAAATCTATTTTTAGGGATGATGAATAAAGCAAAAATATTTTTAAAGAAGGCCGGAACAATTATTTTGGCCGTATCGCTTGTTATTTGGGTCCTTATGACTTTCCCGAGAGTGGATGGAGTGTCTCAAGTAGAAACTTCATATGCCGCTTCAATTGGGCATTTTTTTGAGCCAGTTTTTCGTCCCCTTGGATTTGACTGGAGAATGACAACTGCCTTAATTCCCAGCATTGGGGCCAGAGAAGTCGTCGTCAGTGCTCTCTCAATGGTACTCTCTATTCAGGAAGGGTCAGACGGATATGAACAAAAATTAACCGAAAGTCTCTTAACACAGTTTGGGCCTGGTCCATTGATGGCGCTCTTAATATGGTTTGTTTTTGCCCCTCAGTGTATTTCAACTTTTGCAGTCATGAAGCGAGAGACGAATTCATTAAAATGGCCACTGGTGATGGTGGGTTATACTCTGGCGCTTGCCTACGGAAGTGCATTCCTTGCGAAAATAATCTTTTCTAATTTTTCATAAATGACCGATAATATGGGTATCAATCTAACGGAGATTAATGGAAACCCTGATCCAAACAACTTTTGCGATTCTTCTTTTTTTCGCTCTGATTAATCTGGCCACAAGTGCTGGGCTATATATTTTGCAAAAGAAATCTACCTTTGCGTGGATGTCAGTTTTTTGGGTCGCAGTTATAGTAAATTTTGTGATTCAAGGGATGGTACAGGAAGGGCAATGTCAAATCATCATGGCCTATGGTTTTGCTGTTATTCCTCTGAATATTTTAGGATATGTTTCACTTAAATTTTTAAATTTAAAATATCCAGTGAAGTCCATGCTAGTCATGAGCATACTTGCCTTAGGTATCACTCCTCTTCTTGATTCATTACATCTCAGTTTTACTCAACAAGCTATGCCACTTGCTGTGGCCACTGCTGCACCTTTATTTTTCACTGCTTATGTTTTTCTCATTAGACACAGGAAAATTTCAACAGCTGTCATGAAAATTGAATCGGTGGTTTTAATAGCTCAGGGAATTCACTGTATTAATTTCGCTTTATTTAGAGAGGATCCTTCTGCACAGTTATGGGGATGGACTGTCTCTTATGCACTTTATCAGTTATTGGCCTGTGTTCTTCCTGCCATGACACTTGAAGATTTTCATCGAGATGAAACCGTGAGGCTTGAGAAATTAGTTGAGCTACGTACGAATGAACTTGAAAAAGCATTAGAACAAAAAAACATGATGGTTCGTGTATTAACTCATGATATTTCAAACTGCCTAGTTCCACTGACATTCTTTAATAAATTACTGACAAAGAAATCTCTGAGTGAAATGAAGCAAGAAGACTTAAGTCTTGCCACAACTAGAATTGGTGTTTCAGCTGAAAGAATTTCTTCTATGGTTGTACAGGTGAGAAACTATGAAGCAATGATTTCTAAAAAAGATAAAAATCATTTAAAGTTTGTATCATTAAAGGATTGTTTAAATGAAACAATCCTCCAGTTAAGTGAGCTTCTGAAATCAAAAAAAATCAATCTAAAAATTGATTTTACTGGCGGATTAAGTGACCAGGTCAAAGTCCAAGTAGATTCTCCTTCATTCACTAATTCTGTTTTAAGTAACTTATTAACCAATAGTGTGAAGTTTTCTCACGTCAATGGTGAAATTTTAATTCAGGTAAAAGCATATCCCGATTCTAAAGTGGAAATCTTATTTATTGATCATGGGACTGGTATGCCTCAAGAAATGTTAGAGAAAGTTTTCTCTTTTAGCCACAATACCTCTCGCGATGGAACAAGTGGAGAGAAGGGAACTGGTTTTGGCCTTCCTATTTTAAAGAAATATATTGAGATTTATGAAGGTGAGATTTCAGTAAGCTCTCGGGAGCAGTCACAGTCCACTCCCGGAGAAACATGTTTTGCCATGATTCTTAAAGCTGAGCTTTAACCTCATGACAGCTTTTAAGCATGGTAATATAGGCTTCTGCTGTCTGAACCATATTAATTCTCACTAGTTCTTTTCTTTCATTTGTCAGCATTTCAATTGTATCAAAGGCCTTTTCAATATGATCAGGGTCCTCTTCAGCGTGAAGTTTTACGAAGCGAGAAGCACCAGAATAATTTTTATCGATTTTTATAAGAAAATCGGGGAAACAGTATGAAGCGAAGGCTTCAAGAATAAGAATATAGCCTAAAAAAGAAGCAGGGTCTTCGTGTTGAATTTTATAGTACTGAGTTTCCCAGAGCATTCTAGTACTAGGAAGATGCTCAAAAAAATCAATCTTTTGGTCAAGAGATTCAAGGTCTTTTTCAGCCAATCTTTCATGAGAAGACTCTTCTGAAATATGTTTGATAAATCTTTTAAAAAGAGATTGATCTTCAGGTTTCATGAGTCCAGCAGCAAAGGCCAGAAGTTTTGTTGAATGAGAAACATAATAATAGGTTTGGGCCAAGAAGGCAGAGTAAATTTCCTTTTGACTAAAGTCAAAACTCTCTAAAGCTAATTTCATCTTTTGTACTGATCTTTCGTAATCCTGAATAAACATAGTCTCTCTCCTGTTGTTGATTGGTAAAATGAAACTCTGCTTTTTTTAAGAGTTCCTTATCTTTAACTTCAGCTAAATTGGTTTTATCCCAAAAAACATAATCAACTTTTTGATTCTGAATATGTGGATGTATTTGATCGGTGAGAAGTGGCATTGCTCCTGACTCATAAGAGGAGAATTGCACTGACTTGAAGTTTCTGACACAGGATAAAACTCCTGTCTGAGTATTTGACTGCTGAAGGACAAGCCTAACGATTAAAAAAAGAAAATCTTTAAGTGAGAAGTCATAGTCAGACTTTCTCCAATCCTTTTGGATGGCCAAATTTTCACATGTATAAATATAGCGGTGACTGAGTTTTATCTGATTTAGAATATTTTGTGGCCAAAAGATAAGTGATGAAGACTCGACATCAATAATTTGATTTAAATCAATTTTTCTTAAAGTGATGACGGCCACAGGAATTTTATCATTGGTTATACCAATGATGAGATCTTGAGATGAAAACTTATCTGAAGGTAAACGATGATGAAGGTTGAAATCAGCTATGAAAGCTTTATCCCAGACCTCTCTCCAAAGAGAATAAAATTCCTGGTAGAATGAATTCGTCTTTGATTGATTTTTGAAAATGATATGTAGTTTTAAGTTTGATAGTGATCTCATGAAGAGAACGCTAATCAAAAAAAATCAGTCTGCGTACATAAGAATTCTTGTCTTGATTCGAAGAAAAAAAATATTATAGCCTAAGCGTTTTATGCCTTAGTCTTAACTTTATCCCAACTCTTAATTTGCCATGTACTTGTGACTGTCGCTACATGCATAAGATTTTTATCATGGATTTCTGTGATGAGAGGAATGGTCGTTTTTCCTTCCACCTCAAGAGTCTTTTGAATTGAAGTGAGATCAAAATCTTTAAGGGAGCATTCTCCCATTAGTTTTGTTCTACCCTGATAGTGATATTTTACATTTAACTCAGCTAAGATAAGCCTGTATTGAGAGATTCCTAAGTTCTTTGTCAGCCATAGGCCTGCACAGAATTCGCCTAAAGTGGCCATGGCACAAGCATGAATTCCACTTAAGTGATTATGGTTCAGTTTTCTATTTGGAATCGAAATTTTAATCTTATCAGTTGAGATTTCTTCAATATTAAATCCATGAGGAGCATTAAAGGGGATTGAAACCTTAAAAATTTGATTAAGGGCAAGAAGAGATGACTTCTTATCCGAAGTCCTCATGAGTTTATCCATAAGTGAGAAGGCCATCTTTTTCATCTTCTATCCTAGTCTTGTTGCAAGATCTTTTTTTGCAATTTCAAATTCTTCATTAAATTGTTTTACAACTTCTGCGAGAGGTTTAATCTTTTCAGAAAATTCAATTGAAGTTCCTGCACACCAAACAGTTTTATAAGTTGCTCCAAAAGCTGCTTTTTCTAAAGACTTCATTCCTTTATAGAAAGTTAGCATCTTGGCATATTTTTTTAATTGTTTATTTTTATTTAAAACAGATTCAATAATATTTTGATCTGTTCCAATCTTTTCAACATAAGGAGTTTTAATAACTGTACAGCGCGAACCTGAAAGTTTTGTGGTCACAACAATATCATCAGCTCCGTAATCAACGCAGGCTTGTTTATATTCATTACTGACTCCAGCTTCAGTTGTGGCAATGAATGGGGACCCAATTGAGAGTCCATCTGCTCCTAGAGCGAGCATTGAAAGAATTCCTGCGCCATTCCCAACACCACCTGCTGAAATAACAGGAATTGAAAATTTCTTTTTTAGAGCAGGAATGAGGATTGACGCCGGAATATTTCCAAGGTGGCCACCAGCTCCGTTATTAACTGCAATAAGCCCGTCAGCACCGAGCCCCGCCACTTTAGCGGCATAGTTCTCATCGATAACATCACAGAAAACTTTTACTCCGAGCTTGTGAGATTCACGAACTGTTTCCTCTGGACTTCCAAGCGAGGTAAGAAAAAAATTAATTCCATTATCTAGGCATTTAAAAAGTTGCTTTTTATAAAGAGGGTTTGATTGATTCACAATCAGGTTTACCCCAATTGGTTTTGTGGTTTTAGAGCGAATATCTTTGAGGCCCTTATCAAGATCTTCAATCGTTCTATAATTCAAAGCAGGGATACATCCAGCAATTCCTGCATTGGCGGCCTCAATCATCATTTGGTTATTTGTTACCAAAAACATTGGCGCCATAATAATAGGGTATTCAATACCAAGTAGGTCGCAGAGAGCAGCTTTCACATTCAATCCTTTGAATTATTAAACTTTAAATATCCTCAAATCGTGGATCATCATGTGATGGTATCATTTCTGGATTTGTTTTTGGGATGTTTTTCTCTCGTTTTGAAGTCGAAGAGAGAAGATCAAGTTTTGGTTTTGTTGTTGGTTTTGGCTTATTTCCAGTAGAGCGGGGGGGAGCTGATTGTTTTACTTTACTACCTTGGAACATGGCCACCAAGTCGACTACCATTGATTCTAGATCCTTTGATTTTTCTTTTAAATTTTCAGCGGAGTCGGCAGACTGTCTTGCCACTGTTGCATTTTGTTGAGTCGTTTGGTCAAGCTGATTCATGGCCTTGTTGATTTCATCAATACCTTGAGACTGCTCATGAGAGGCGGTTGAAATTTCTGTCACCATATGGTCTACATCTGCCACACTCTTATTAACTTTTATAAATACTTCATGACATTTTTTTGCAATTCCAGTCCCCGTGTCAACTTTACTTTTCCCAACAGAGACTTGGCCGTTAACTTGAGTTTGAGTTTCACGCACAATGCTTTGAACTTTATTAATCGAGTTGGTTAAAAGTTCTGAAATTTCTTTAGCGGCTGTCCCACTCATTTGAGCTAGATTACCTACCTCTTCAGCAACTACAGCAAAGCCTTTTCCACTTTCACCAGCACGAGCTGCTTCTACTGAAGCATTGAATGAGAGAAGTTTTGCTTGAAAGACAATATCATTAATCACTTTTGTTTTTGTTTCAATCTCACCAATCATTTTTACAATCTCGCCGATTTGATTATTACCCCGAAAAATTTTTCCTAGTGCAACTCCACATTTAAGTTGCTGATTTCAGAA
>DZBG01000118.1 GCA_022729855.1 Bdellovibrio sp. | reverse complement strand
GACTTTTGGGGGAATCTCGTAGGGGCGTGTACCACTTTAGGGACAATATCATTATATTGATGATGAAGGAAAGGAATGGATCAAAACTTTCCGCACTAAAAATGAATTAGTCGGAACATATGCTGAAATGATTCAGGGTCTTCCATCACGAACTTTTATTCAAGCTCTTACAGATTGCGAAGTCGCAGTTGTGGATGCCAAAACATTTGCTCAGTTCACTGAAGATAAACTACCTTGGCAAATTCTCCAAAGAAAGATTGCTGAATGGCATTTCATCCAAAAAGAAAATCGTGAATATGAATTTTTAAAACTAAGTGCTATGGAAAGATTTGATAATTTCAAAAAAGACCGTGCCGCAATTTATAAATTAATTCCAGACTATCATATTGCCTCATACCTCGGGATCACTCCCCAGGCCCTGAGCCGACTTCAAAAACGGATTAATGAATAATGTCAGAGTATAAATTTTTACGTCTTAATGGTTCTCAAGCAAGAGATTACGTCAATCAACTTGCCAATCTTAGACTCACTATTTTTAACGATTTTCCTTATCTCTACGAAGGAAATCTCGATTATGAAAAAAAGTATCTGGAAACTTATCTCAAGGCCGAGCACTCTTTTATTTTTCTTGTTTTAGATAACGACAAAGTGATCGGTGCTACCACTGGAATTTGGGCCAAGGAAGAAGAGGATAGTCTTAAAAAGCCATTTAAAAATTTTGGTATCAGCGCTGATGAAGTTTTTTATTTTGGTGAATCATTGCTTCTTAATGAATACCGTGGTCAGGGTATTGGAAAAATATTCTTTGAGGAACGTGAAAAATTTTGCAAGCAACTTCCCTTTATCAAAATGATGTCATTTTGTGCTGTCGTCAGAGACTCCCATCACCCTCTAAAACCACAAGGGTACAAACCCCTTGATGAATTTTGGAAAGCGATGGGCTTTCACAAAAAGGAAGGCCTGACTACTCAGTACGAGTGGCAAGATAGAGGCGAGAGCGCCCCCACCAATAAGCAAATGCAATACTGGATAAAGACCCTGGATCCTCGTTAGTTAAAGTCCATTTCAATAATATTAAGCTTTTTAAGCATTTGATGGGTTTGCTTTGCATCCACCTTCTTACCGGCCTTATTAAGCTCAACGCACTTATCCTTCACTAGCTCTTGATCATGATCACAATGTGGAAAATCCGGGCTTCTGCTGGCGCAAGCCGATAGCCCCATCAGTGTAACTGCTAGTAGTATGAACTTATTCATGACTCCCCCTTGTAAAAATTTATAATTCTCAATAATATCTCTCAATCGAGGTAAAAGATGCTGCATCCACAAACTGAACTAAAATTCGTTTCTCAAGAGATTGGCCATGGTATTTTTGCTACTGCAGACATACCGAAGGGAACAATCACTTGGGTGAAAGACCAGCTAGATCGCGTTTTTACTCAAGCTGAGGTCAACCAACTTACTCCTGCAAATTTTGAAAATTTAATGAAGTATACTTACCGCAATAAAAGCGGTGATTATTTTTTCTGTTGGGATCTGGCCCGTTTCGTAAATCATAATCACAACCCGAATACCATGCTGACTCCACTTGGTTTTGAAATCGCTCTCCGAAATATTAAAGAAGGAGAAGAAATTACAAACGATTATGGAACACTTAATATTATTGAATCATTCCAGTGTGCCAGTGGCCCTCAAGAAGATCGCCATTTTGTTCATCCAGATGATCTTCTAAGATTTCACAAAGAGTGGGATTCACTTATCCTCGCAGCTCTTCCTTTTATAAAAAGCCACCCTCAAGCCTTAGAAAAAATGCTCACGGTTGAGCAAATTCAACAAATTAATTCTGTGTTAGAAAATCCTGAACTCATGCCTTCAATTAAAGAAAACTATTTTGGTGGACTGAACATCTTGTGAAATTTTGATTTCTTTCTGGTTTTCTTCACACTGTATAGTTTAAAGTCTTCTTCTCTAATTTTCTCAAGTGCTGCATTCAGATCCACTTGGGCCATCGGAATGCCGTGAATTTTTTCAAAGGCGAGATCTTGCTTAATCAGCTCAGCTTGAAGTTGTTCACCTAGCTCTCCAATCAAAGTCACGGTTCTAATCATATTGCGTGGGATTTCTTTTGAGAAATCATCCAGCTTCATCACGCGTTTAATGAGAGGCCATAAGAATGTTCTTCTTATATCGTAAATAATCCCGCCGGCCATTTTTGATTTGAAATTATCTTTTAAAACATAATTTTTATGATTCATCCAACTGAAGATGGCACTCATGATGGCATCCTTCTGTCTTGAATCTCTCGTAAGTCTTAGATCTCTAAACTCACCTACAAGTTCAAAGCGCGGATCAATTTCCATATCCCCTGGTTCATAGGTCGGACCTTCTGGAATATTTAAGCGATCAATTAAACTTTTTGCTCCTTCAATTTTATTTGGATAATAGGGAATTTTAAATTCGCCATTACTTGCTAATTGAAAAGCGACCTGTGAAACTTCTGCACAAGACATTGTTTTTGGATCATCAAAGTTTAATTCGTAGTCATATTTAATAATTTTTTTAGTTTCAATACTCTTGTCTACAAGAGCACCAATCTTTTCTGATGCGAGCTTCCCTAAAGCGAGATCCTTACTTCTCAGCCAGAGAATACGAGCGTTCTCATTTTTTAAGGCAAAATCCATTTCATAAAATCCCACTCCCACACCTACGTACGATTCAATTGTTCTCAATTTTTTAGTTTTGGGATTCTCATTCACAAAAACGATATGACTAAACTGAGTGTCTCTTTTTCCAAGTCTCGCAATCATACTTGATAAGAAGCTTACTCCACGAGTCACCATCATATCTCCTTGAAGATACTTAGGCTGTGCGTAGTCACTTGAATAAAATGAATAAAAATTGGGTTCTGTATTTAAAATAGGAATTGGCTCATTTTGAAAAATTATATCTTTGGGATTTTTATGCTCAACCTTGTTCGCTATTTCTAAAAGATATTCCTCAACAAATCTAAACTGCTTAAAGTTTTTCTGAATTTGAAAAATACACTCATCATCAAAGCTAGATAAATTCTTATGAAGAAGACTTCTAATCTTCCAAGAGTTATTAGCGATCTCTACACCATGACTCACTAACGTGTTTTTCGGTATCTTTGTATAATCAAGATCATCAATTCTTTTTTCTAGCTCACCAAGATAACTCACACATACGGTGGAATCAAATCTCTCATCAGAGACATCTTTTAAAACGTGCTGACTGGCCTCGAGAAGATTATCCAACTCTGGTGGCTCAGCAATGGAGCTTGCAATTTGTCTTGATCCAATTGGATGAC
The DNA here is from genome assembly GCA_022729855.1 of Bdellovibrio sp. Lineage (GTDB taxonomy): Bacteria > Bdellovibrionota > Bacteriovoracia > Bacteriovoracales > Bacteriovoracaceae > DZBG01. The sequence continues at coordinate 4,439 of DZBG01000118.1, read as the reverse complement.
AAGCAGAGAAAAGGAGAACAAAAATGAATGGTTTGATTTTAAGCATGGATACTTATCGGTTTGAGGCCGAAATAAGTTGAGTGTAGCACTCTGGAACGAAGGTCTTGAATTTATTGAACTTTTAAAGAAAAGAAGAACACAGGCCTAGGCCTGTGTTCTTTATTGGAAAGCTAGAGCTTAGTAACGCTTGTTATCACGCGGAACCATAGGTTTTGCTTCAGTAACATTCATTTGGCGTCCACCAAAATCAGATCCGTTAAGCGATGAAATAGCTTCAGAAGCTTCATTGCTTGTAGACATCTCAACAAAACCAAATCCTTTACTACGATTAGTATCTCGGTCCATAATGATTTTTGCTGATTGAACTGTTCCAAATTGTGCAAATTTCTCTGCAAGTGTATCGTTAGAAACCGTAAAAGCTAAATTTCCAACATAAATCTTAGTACTCATAATATTCTCCATTAAATTTATCACAGTGAGTTGCGATAAAATCTGTAATTGTTAACTTGTGAATTTTGGATTTGGATTTTTTTGAGAAGAGGATGGTCTAATTAAAATAAACAAAAACGTAATTTTCAAAGTATCGCCAAGCTTTTGCTTAACTCCCCCAAAGTACCTGTGCATCAGATTTTATACAACCACTAAATTTTTATTTCTTTGGTTCTATGTAAGATAACAGCTAGTTGAACCCTAAACTGTTGTCAAAAATTTGAATATCATGGGGGTTATACAAAAAAATGGCGCAATCGGTACGATTCGAACGTACGACCTCTTGATTCGTAGTCAAGTGCTCTATCCAACTAAGCTACGACTGCGCAGATTTGTAGTACAGTATTTAATCAAAGATCAGCGATAATGCAAGATGGAAATGCCCTTTAAGAGTCGCAAATTGGTGAAAAAGTGGTGTTTTTGTGATTTTAAGCACTTAGAAAGTGAAAGAAAGACAGGGTGATAGCTAGGCCATCACCCTTATAAAGGCTAATTTTAGAGAAAAGCTTTATCCATACAAACATCAAGACCATCATTCATTTTTTCAAGAACGTAGCGCTCTTGATTGAACTTAGGGTTCTTTTTAACGATCACTTCAAGATCTGCACTGATCTTCTTTATAAGATCATTTTGAGAGTGAATTCCACAAGAAACAGCATCCATACTCTTACGGATCAACCAAGCTTTCCCTTTCGATTTATAGACAGGATTGCTTAGGTAATACTTGTAGATATAGTCACGGCTTAATGAATAAAAATCATGGGCCTCAAGACTTAATTTTCTACGGCTAGCACGGCGTCGAAAACTACGGTCACTGTATGAAATTTCATTGAAGTTAGAGAAGTGAAGAGCATTGGCCACAGTTTGTGGATCTTCCATAATCACGACGGCCACAACATCAGCAAAAAATTCATTGTATGGAGTCAGTGCTTCAAACAACTCACCCATAGCATTTAATGTTGCTTCATTGCTTTGGTATGTGCTCATCAAGAGAGCTTCTTCATCTTGTAAAGTAAGTTCTAAATCATCAAGTGATCTAGAGATTGGAGAAGTCGCTGAAGCTTTAGTTTCTTCAATTTTTCTTTGTAAAAGCTCAGTTAGCATTTGCTTTTTAAGAAGCTTCGTTTTGTTTACATAAGTTTTAGTGATGATTTTTTTAGCACTCGTCCAACGCTTTAAAAGTGATGGATCTTTTTTAAGAATAAGCTCCATGTTTTCATTGAAGATTGCATGACCAAATTCATGAAGCTCAACACCTCTTGTGAAAACAGGGTTTTTGCTTTTTCCATCAATAACCATATGAAATGGAGCTACAAGTGTAAGCGCCATTGGATCAAAGAATGGAGAATCATAAGTTTGAGGAACGATCAATCCAATGCTTGCTGGAAGATCAAGAATCCCTCCAGACATCTGCTTAAGAGCATTGTTGATGTTTTTAATCACTACTGCTTGGTCTTTGCTGTTCACTGTAATGAATTGAGACTCAAGTGGGATAAGATTAATTTTAGTAGGAGCATTAGCTGCTAGAACTGCTTCAGTTCCAAGAGCAAGAATACAAAGAAGCAAAAATTTCATAAAAATTCCTTGTGTTTGGTCCAAGGTAAATATGAGTTTTTCTGCTACTTGTAAATATTGAATATCTACAGGGTCATGGCCAACATATGGATTTTATAAAGATGAATTATTATTTATCTAAAATTAATGCGTTTTCTATAAATTGCTTATGAATTATCCAGTTCTTATCTCCGTATCCACCACTCATTAAATAGGCCTGTGGAATGTTTTTCTGTTTCAAAAACTTGTAAACAATCAGGTTTCTCTCAAGACACTGCTCTTTTGAAAGTTGCAAAAGATTCGAACTTGGAAGGGCATCATCAATATAAGGATCACTTCCATCGACCACAATACACATCACAGGAACTTTTGATGAAGCTTGTTCCAGCTTTGCTAATCCTTCTCGCAGCTTTTGAAGATAAAGATTTTCTTCGCCGGCCTCAATCCCGATATCTACAGTACTTGGAATAAACCAGGGATTGAGATTTCCTTCTTTATCGAATTTTTCTGAATCCAGTGGCCATCCAGATTTCATATGAATACTTAAAGTGTAAATTGATTCATCACCCGCAGAAATTTCAGCTGTTCCACAACCTTTGTGAGCATCAATATCAATCACCCAAATAATCCCATTTTTAATTTCCGCTTGATATTTCTTGGCCGCAATAATGATATCGTTAAATAAACAGAAACCTCGCCCCTGAGTAGAGATGGCGTGATGAAATCCACCACCAAGGAAATAGGCTGAACCATATTTTTTAGCTTCAAGCAGAGTCAAATAAGAAGTGGCACAACTCTGTTTATAAAGATCAACTAATTCTGAAAGTGGGTGGGTCGCAGCTTGAGGATTATAACGGTGATAACTTCCATCGGAGTTGATGAGTTCAAAAGTTTGGCAAACAACTGACTCTGGATCAGATTTCGTGAGTTCAAGAAACTTAGGGTGATGAGCGCGGTAGAAGTCTTCATCAGTTAATACGGGATCAACTTCAGTAGAGATTATAGTGTTTGTAAATAAATGAACTAACTCATCTCGAACTTTTTGCGCTCTCTCTTTTAACATAGGTATTTCAATGCCGTAGTCTTGAAGAAGTGGGGGTTGGTTCTCTCTAAATAAAATTTTCAATCAACAATCTCCCTTGGAATATCGGCCGGCAAACGAGTGAGCATTTCATAATTGAGTTGCTCTCCCATATCACTAAAAGCTGAAACAGAAATTTCATTTTCTCCCTGCTTACCAATAAGAACAACTTCATCCCCAATACGAATATCTGGTAAGTGACTCACATTTACTGTAATAGCATTCATATTTACTGTTCCAAGAACATAGGCAAATTGGCCACCAACAAGAACTGATCCTTTATTACTGAGGCTACGAGAAAAACCAGTTTCATAGCCCACAGGAATCACGGCCAACTTCATTTTTTTAGCGGCTTGGTAAGTTGTTCCATAACCAATATAGTCTCCACGATTCACTTCCTTAATCGCCATGACTGAGCTCTTCCATTCAATCACTCTTTTTAATGGATTAATGAAATCTTCTTTATTTTTTAAATGTTCTATTAGAATTTCCTGACTGGACCAAAAACCGTAGGCCAAAATTCCAACACGCACCAGTTCCATACGAGTTGAGGGATAACGGATGGCCGCTGCTGAACAGGCACAATGTGTGTAGACAGGCTTAAGCCCATTCTCTTCAATATGTTTTAAAGTATTCTTGAACACTTTGATTTGTTCTTTCACACGAAGATAATTCGTAATACTTTCTGCACCTGCAAGATGAGTACAGACGCCAATCAGATCAATATACTTACTATTTTTTTTAACTAACTCAAGGGCCTCATCTAAAACATTTTGATCAAGACCAGTTCTTTTCATTCCTGTCTCAATCTCTAAATGGACTTGGGCCTTTTTATTCACTCTTTTAGAAATTTCAATCAAGCTTTTTAGTCTTTCAATATTAAAAACAAAAAGTTCAATTCCATTTTCAACAACCCAGCTCAAAGCTTTCTCTGGTGTATCACCCATAATCATAATTTTTTGATCTGAGATAAAAGGGCTCAACTCTAAAGCCTCTTGGGCGGAGAAAACTGAAAAATGCTTTACTCCTAACTCACAAAGAAGTGGAGCAAACTTATCATAGCCATGCCCATAGGCATTGCCTTTAACGACAATGGAAATTTTTCTATTTTTGCCGAGAGTTTTTTCTATAAAACGAAGATTATGTGCAAGATGAGATCGACTAAGTTCAAGTTTTGACGAAGAAAAAATGACACGCTCCTGTTGAGGTTAATGTTTTTTATTCATTCATTATAAATCAAAACTTAAGAGATAGCTAATCTCTAGGGCGTGTCCTCATTTAATCATAATCAACTGAAATAATATAAATCCACGGC
>DZBG01000025.1 GCA_022729855.1 Bdellovibrio sp. | reverse complement strand
TTTGTAAAAAAATGGACTTCTGTAAAAGTCAGAACCAAAGAGAAGAAGGAATGGAATTTTATCCAGTCCCTTGTAGTTCCAAATTTGAACGATCTTCTGGCGACAGCATTCTTCTTACTCGCCAAGATTTTTATCTGGCTTTTAAAACTGATCTATTCCAGCGTGTACCATCTGACCTATGTCTTTTCTGGTGTGACGGCCATTCTGTATTTTCTTGGCTGGACGAAAGATGCCCTCAAGGGAACTGTGCAAGCAAGTCTCTGGTGCATGATTATGCCATTTGTGATTGTGGCGATTCTCGCTCTTGTTGGTAATAGCATTGATGAATCGGCCCTTGGAAGTGATCTTATTATAGCTAAGGTTGACACTATCATCTGGTTATTCGGAGTAACTTTGCTTCTCCTTATTAGTCCTCTTATCAGCTACGGCATGATTAAGGGAGACGGTATCCATTCCTTCGGCTCTAAGATGGGAACAATGGTAGTGAGTTCGGGGATGAAAACGATGGCACTTCTGCCACTTATTACAAAAATGAAAGATCGATATACTGGCAAATCCAGTTTTACTGATCGAAAAGGAAGTTCATTACAATCAAGATCCACTGGGGCCAGTTCGAAGTCAAACTCAATGAGAATGAACGAGAAGCAAGGAAAGGACTCGTTTAAGGAGAATAATCAAACTGAAGTAAGAAAAAACAGTCAGGAAGCAAAAGAATCTAAGACTACAAAACCTTCAGCACAGGCCCAGCAAGGGAAAGCACCTATTGGAGAATTAAAACCTGCCACCAATGCCGAACCTCCTCAAGAATCTGTGAAACTTAAGAAACAGAACTTCAAATTTAATCAAAAGTATTGGGACAGCATTAATCCTCATAAGGGCGAGGCCATAAAGAAGAAATACGGCATTAATGGAAATACTGTTAATCCACACAAAGTCCATCGTCCAGTGAATGCTGAAAAAGCAAACGTATCAGCCCCTGTGACAGCTAAGAGAAAAACAGTTGACCCTGCTCCACGAGTTCATAATCCGATAATTCGCTCAAGAAAGAAGGAGAAAACAAATGAGCTACGATAATTTTGAAGCAAGTTTTACCAAAGAAAATAAAAAGCTCAAAATAGTTCTCGCTATCACAATTTTGATTTCTTTGAGTGCGGTTATTTTGCAGTTTTTTGATCGACGTTACTTTCTTTATCAAGGTGTAACTATTTTTGAAGAAAGGCCTCTCACTGAAGAAATTTGTCGTCTTGCTTTTGTAGGACTTGCAGGTGGAACACCAAATCCTCATGTTATTCACGATGAAGTTATAAAGATCGCGGAGAAAGACAATTTTTCAATGACTATTGATAAGATTTTTCAGGTGAAGTCTCTCGAAGTCGGGGCCTGTAAAATTATTCTTAAATCTGAAGGAATGCTCACCGCCTTCAAGATAAAACTTCAGGGAAGCGATAAAAATCCCTTCTACTATAAACTCATCCAGCTTGATGAAGTCCCAGCGAAGGAGGAAATGTGATTTTCCATATTTTATTGAATCAAATGACCACAATCTTCCTGGGTCTAAATCTTCTAACGACTCTTAGTTTTGATTCGGAGATTCAAAGTTATCTATACGGCGGAAGTCAGGAAGAGCTGTTTTTCCAAGTAACCAATAATCATAGAACGCTGGCGATTAAACCGAAAATAGATGGCGCCTATTCTAATCTCTTGGTGATTACAAAAAACAGTAAATACTACTTTGATCTTAAGCACGCCAAAGATAATCCTCATCAGTTCGTAGAGGTTAAAAATGGTGTCATGAACCATGCTCTTACCAAGAAGATCAAGACTAGGGACTATGAAATTCTGGAAGGAGATAATTCCATCCTGTTTATTAACAACAGATCATCAGAGGTCACAGTCAATGGGATGAAAGTCAAGCATCGTGAGTATTTATCAAAAGGGGTTCCCATCCTATATGAGGGGCATCGAATCCTGAACTAAGAGCTTAAAGGACAGATCAGATGAAAAATATAGCGGTAATAATGATCGCCTGCGTGAGCTTTAATCTCAAAGCGCAGACAGCAAGGATAAGCAGAATGAATAAGGCAGTTAAAATGACTCACCAGAAAACCAAACAAAGGAGGGATAATCATGGCGAGATTCTCAACAAAATTCTTGAAAACAACAAGCGGCTCAATTCACTTCTTCAAAGTCGGAGTGGAGTTCCTGTTATATGGGAACAAAGGGCGAAAATCCTCACGGGCAAAGTCTTCCGTGGTACTCTTTTAAATTCGATTGTCTCATCGAATTTATCCAGTCCAGTGATTGTTTTGAGTCATCCTAATCAGGGCCTTCCATACAAGTCAAAATTTTCCTGTCAGGGAACCACACAGAACAAGCGTGTCCTCACTCTTTGTAACAAGATGGTGACAACTGAAAAGGAAATTCCCATTCAGGCGCAGCTACTTAACACGGATGGAAGTAGCGGTCTTGAGGGAGCCTATGACGATGCCAAGGATCAGCTGATCGCAGGGGCCGTCATAAGTGATTTTGCTCAAGGGATGCTCTCAGGCGCACAATCTCGGTTCGGCTCGGCTTTTGGCTCCGTAAAAGATGACTCGGCCAAGAATCAAGTTCTTCAAGGCTTCATTGAATCTGGGCGAACCACCTCTGACATTTTGCTTGATGAAATGAAAACCGCTGAACCCATCGTAACGATCGAGGCCGGAGAGGAAGTCTTGATTTATTTCATGGAGGCAGTCAATGAAATGTAGTCTTTTAATCTTTCTCATTATTCTCACCTCCTGCTCATCACTTAAGAAAAGTATCGGCACAGGGGCCATCATCGGTGGACTTGTGGGAGGTGCCGGCGGAGCAGTATTTTCGCCAAATGAGTATTCCAGAGACAAGAATGCTTACATGGGCGGAGTAATCGGGGCCATCGCAGGAGCTGGACTTGCTTATCTTTTTCACGAGGAACCCAAAAAGAAAACAGCAGACCCAATGCTTCTGGATGAACCTTCTCAGCTTCATAAGGAGGTGCCACTTTTTGATTTTTCTCCTGAGCTTAAGCACATACGACCAGAAGTGAATTTTAAGCCTATGAAGAAGTATGAAGTTCCATTGGAAAAGTTACCTCCAGAGCTTCAGGGGAAAGTTAAAAAGCAATACATCATTGAGTACGAGTCTGATGCCAGAACACTAGAAATTGATAACAGGACGATCCAGATCAGTCCATTTAAAGCATGGGAGCACGTTTATGAAAAATAAGAACCAATCCGCACAGGTCGATTTATTCACACCAATATATGAAATCTTCCATGAGTTATGCATCCTACTCTTTGACCTTGGAAAGGAGGTTTTCAAGTGGATATGGATAACGATTTTAAAGAAAGGCCCACCATTGGAACAAATTAAAAGAAAAGCATTAAGTGTAAAAGCGACAACCGACATTCAAGATGCTCTTGGCATTGATACAAAAAACAGGAAGGAGTTTTTATTAAATGAAGTGGATTTTCGTCGTCATAGCTTCATCGTAGGAGCTTCAGGATTCGGTAAAACAAATCTTATCAGCATACTCCAGGAACACTCTTTGCGTAAAGATAAGCCTATTGTCTTCTTTGACCCCAAGGGTGACATGGAGGCCTTAACTACTTTTCAGAAGATTTGTGAACAGTACAAGAAGCCTTGTTATATTTTCTCTGAACATTATAAGGATTCAATAGCTCTTAATCCTCTGATTGAAGGCACTGTAAACCAAGTTGTTGATCGCATCATGCGGTCATTTGAGTGGTCAGAGCCATATTACAGGGATGCTTCACGAAGAAGTTTAACCAAGGCCCTGCAAAAATTAGAAAAAGAAGGCGAAGCTTTTTCGCTTAAAAAGATTTTTGATGAATTAGTACGTCTTGAGAGCAAAGAGAACATAGGTCTTATTGCTAAACTTGAGGCCATACTGGTTTCAGATTTTGGAAAGATTCTAAATGCTGAGGGCCCTGATGCTTTAACACTGTCAAAGATTCGTGAAGAAAAGGCCTGTCTGTATATCGGTCTATCGACTCAAGGGTACGGTGAAACTGCCTCAGCAGTTGGAAAACTCTTCTTGGGTGAGCTTCTCTATAATTCCTATAAGACTCTCGCCATCGGAGGGAATAAAGGCCTAGAAAATCCTATTAGTATTTATTTTGATGAATTTGGCTCCCTTGTAACACCTGAGTTCATAGAGCTTCAGAATAAGTGTCGTGGTGCCGGTATGGAGTTAACCGTTGCGGTTCAAACGGCATCAGATATTGACCGAGTAAATCCTGACCTCACCAAACAAGTGATTGAGAACGCCGGAAATCTTTTTATTCTGAAGCAGCGACTTGATAGCTCTGCCTCACTTTTTGCAGATGCCGTAGGAACAATTTTAGCGAAGAAGCAAACCTATAGAATTGAAAACGGAGAGCAACAACAATCAGGAAGTGAACGTGAAGTTTTCGAGCTAGTTGTTCACCCAGACATCATTAAGAACCTTGGAATTGGCCAGTGTGTTCTCTTAAGACAAGGTCCAACAAAAGTTAATCTCATTAACATCAGAAATAGGAAGTGGGATGTCATGAGAAAAAGCCATGCCCCTAAAGCAAAACAACCATCCATTATCGACTAAAACCAAGGAGGAAGCATGGATCTAAAAATGAACCTTAATAGTCTTCATTTAAATTACCTCACACCACTTCTTAAGTGGAGGGTTATGGATGTTAATTCGTTAAGAAAGGAGTGTTTACGTGCACCGAAGTATCACAATTTTTACCGCATCATCAGAGAGCTACAGGAGAAGAAAATACTGGAGGGATACAGAGACCCTTATAGCCGCAAGAAATTTGTCTACCTCAGCTCTATCGGAGAGGGCCAGCTATCGCTCAAGGAGAACCCAACTTCGATTTCTAATGAAACTCTGATCCACGATCTAAAGGTTTCGGAAATTACTCGCTCTCTTTATGAGCGTGGGATGCTGGATGACGTTGAGCTGGAACATGAGATTCATGACAAAAGAAACTTCAGGCTAACCTACAAAATAATCCCTGACGCCATTCTCCACCTCGAAAAAAAAGGACATAAGTTTAAGATCGCTTTTGAGCTCGAACTGACAAGAAAAAGCAACCAGCGGCTCAGTGAGAAAATGAAGCAGTATGAAGACAGCACCTTTTACCACTATGTGATGTACTTCTTTCCTTCCCAAAACTTGATGGAGAAATACATCGCTCAGGCCGAGGAAAAGATTGGTAAAGAAAACTTAAGTAAGTTTATGTTCTTTTATCATCCCCTGATCTCTTCTGGTGAACATCACCCAGAAAAGATCATGGGAGTCATCCAAGGGAAAACTGTGACTTTAGCGGAAGTTTTAAAAAGGGCTTAAATGAATAGCAAACAGTTATTAACTAACGATCAGTACACTTTTTCACTGCCTGCTAAATCGTTGAAACCAATGAGGAATCGCGCACTCCGAATATGACTCCCTCTCTCTCACGTAGTGTAGATAGATGGAGTCATATTCTACGCGCGGGGGAATTAGAACAACTAAGCAGGCAGGAAATTAAAAAGGAAGAAGACAATGAATGAAATACAAATGGAAACAATAAAAAAAAGGGGAAGGAAGCCCAAAAATCAAAAGAAGGAAGTGAGTCTTAATCAAGAACAGACCAAATTTTTCGTGGATCTGAGTAATGAAAAAGAATCATTGGATTTGATTTTTGGTCTTCTAAGGAAATGCAACGAAAAGGATTACGGTCGTGTAATCCTTTTTAAGGATGTCTGTCTTTATGCTGTAAGCAAGCTCACAGAAAAAGACATCGAGAAGATTCAAGAAATGAGTCTGGGTGAGATGGAAAAAGTGCAACGTCTACTTGATGAACACAACAAGAAGACGGGCCAGAATCTCACCATGGGCGAATTTCTAATCAAGAAGCTTGGGATTAACTAACAAGAAGGAGTCAATTTATGAATGACAAAGAAATAACTTTATATGGACGCTTAGGAAAGAATCCAGAACTTCGCCATACAAAAAAAGAAAGGCCCTTTTGCACATTCACATTAGCCGAGCAAGTGGATGGTGAGGAGAAACCTCGCTGGCACAATATCGTAATGTGGGAAAAAGAGTCTGAGCATTGGGCAAAGGTCCTTGAGAAAGGTACGGCGGTTTTTGTGCGAGGCCGTATAAAAGAACGCTCTTTCACCAATGAAAACGGAGAGGTCAAAATTTACAAAGAGATAAACGCTGATGCTGTAGGTTTCACTCAATAACCAGAGGAGAAAATGGAAATTAAAACAGATTTCAATCCGACATTTAATAAGTATAATCGTATAGCTGGGTCACATGGCCCAGCACAGCTCTTTGAAAATTTAATATGGTTGACGACGAAAGAAACTGCTGTCTATTTGCGTAGAAGTGTAAACGCTGTTCACACTTTAGTTTCTCGTAAGCGACTTCGTGCCAGAAAATTCAGTAACAGGCTTTACTTCAAAAGAGATGAGCTGGACTACTTGATTGAGACTTCCCAATTTAAAGGAGGCTAATCATGGCAATATCGAAGTACACAGAGAACGGACAAGAATTTTGGAAAGTTTATATTCACGTAAGAAGCTTGAATAACAAAAGTAAACGATTTCAAAAGACAGTGTTCCGCATACCGACAGAAGCAGAAGCAAGACGAGAAGAAAAAAGACTAATAGGCCAGCTTTCGAAAGAGGCCCAAAAATTTGATGGCCTTGGCCTATCATGGTACGACGTTCTCCATCTCTGGAAAAAAGAAGTTTACGCTGGATATTTAGGACGAATCACAGAGCGATCTGCTGAGGGTTATTTAAGTATCATTCAAAAATGGACAAAACCTTGGAACGATAGACCGGCCTCAGAAATAACAAGAGCTGATGGAAGGGCCTTGCTTCAACTTATGGAGAAGAACGGTCTGTCTCGCACTTATCAAAACAAAGTTAAAAACATCATTAACAAGGTGTACTCGTGGGGAATGGAGTTCAACTACATTGTTGGCCCCAATGTTTCCCCTCTTGAGGGGCTATTGATTGATAAGGGCGAAGAGAAAGCTCCTGATATTCTTTCACTTGAGGAAATAAGAAAATTTCTGTCGGCCGCAAAAGCATTAAACCATCATTGGTATCCAATATGGGCCTTTGCGATTTTGACAGGAATGAGAAGCGGTGAACTTCATGCACTAACATGGGAACAAATTGATCTAGAGAAAAATTTGATTCTGGTTGATCGCTCTTATGATTCAAATGTGAAAATTGTTGGGCCCACAAAAGGAAGATACTGGAGAACTGTTCCCCTCAATAGTAGTCTTCGCAATCTTATTCTGGATTTGAAGCAAAATTTGAATCTCGTTAATTCAGGTTTTGTTCTTCCAAGAAGTAAAGATTGGAGCAATGGAGATCAAGCAGTACCACTTAAAGCATTTCTTCGCTCTATCAAGATGAAGCCGATTAAGTTTCATGCCCTTCGTGCCTGCTTTGCGACGCAAATGCTGGCCAACGGAGTTTCCGCACCCATCGTAATGAAGATTGGTGGCTGGAAAAAATCCGCGACGATGGACATCTACTTACGGCTTGCTGGTGTTGATACGAAGGGAGCAACGGACTGCCTTCACTTTGTTCCAGAGGATATTCACTTTGGGGAGAATGTCGTTTCGCTGCACGGAGGTAGCTATGCAAAGTGATGTAAACAATGCAAATTCATGTAGTTATACCTATCTTGAAAATATCCCAGAAATGGTGTATCGTGGAGCTAGCCTTGGAGATTAAAGTCAAAAAATCAGTGTTCAAGGAAGTTGCAAAACTACCCAAGAATGTCCAAGAACTTTATACGAAGTTCATTTTAGACCTAGAAAGAGCTGGTCTTGGAATTCAAGGGTGGGAACTAAAAAAGATGGGTGGAGGCTCTAACGAATATCGGGCCAAGCTTAATCAGAACTACCGAGTGATTATGGAGTATGTAAAACCAGACATCATGATTATCAAAGTAGCCTCAAGAGAAGGAGCATACAAATGAACATGGCAGTAGAAATTCACAAACAGCTTGATGAAAAAGCTGACCTGAAGCTCATTAAGAAAATTATCAATCTTTATGAAAAACTAAAGAATGAAGATGATGATGAGCTTATGTCTTTTGAAGATATGAAAGCATTTATGCATGATTTGGTTGGCGAAAGCACTCCTGCTGATTCTGTTAGAATTTATCGAGACAGAGAAAATATCACTCAAAAGGAACTGGCGCTAAAATCTGGAATCAAGCAGCAACATATCTCTGAGATAGAGCGTGGTATTCGTCCCATTGGTGTTGCTACAGCTAAAAAACTAGCGTCTGCCCTTAATTGTGATTACCGATCGTTGCTCTAAGCTTCAAACTTGAAGTCGCAAATTGCGACTTCAAGTTTGTAACACCATGTTTTTTACTTCGCTTCTCGAATTAAAGGCCATCCAAAAATGAGCTAAACAAAAAATTGTGATATCAGAAAAGGAAGGAAGACTTAAATCTGCTACAACGATGGACGTCAACTTTGGATATAGCGTGGTCAGACGCTTCAACTCCATAACTGCCTGATATTTAAAAGCATTTGCAAAAGTAGCTCATCTGTGCTACTTTATCTTAGGGAGAGGCCATGAATTTAGAGGACGAGGTAGAGAGTCTCTCATTCTTACAGAAGTTACGAACCGTTGTTGAGCATGGAGAACTGGACTATTGGGATGATCGAAAAAATCCTCCTAATCTTTTAGAAGAAGATTTTAAAAGTGTCCTTGATCGTATTGATACGATTGAAAAGTTTAAGTGGGTTGAACGCGAAAGCAAGTCTGGCCCCCATGGCGAAACAGGTGAAGATAATTGCTTCAAGTTTGAATGTGAAATCCAGTATGGTGGTTTATTTGAAATAGAAACCACAAGGTATTTTATCAAGGGTTACTTTTTTGAAAAATCGAAACTCATCGGTGTAACGATTCAGAGCTTCAGAGAGGTTTAAGATGGCAACGAGTACGCAAAAAGTAGAAAGAGAATTTCTTGGGCATACATTCGTCTATGAGACACTTGTAGATGAGGAAACAGGACAGACTCTTTGGAATAAAGAGATTGATAAGCAATTTTCAAAATGGCTTTATGATCTGAAGAACAAAGATCGAGAACTTTTCAGAGTTCAATATTCTATTTCATCAAATGCTTATGATGTACTTAATCGTCTTAAAGACTTAATTGGTGTTTACGACGATTCTTTACTTGTTAGAGCGATCACAATTACTTTTATAGGCCATATTGATACCTACAAAGGCAGATCAATTTTGAAGAGATTAGCTGAGTATAAAAAGTCATCTGCTCTTGAGGTTTTAAAAGATGGAGAGCCTCTTAAGTTGAGTCTTTATTTTTCACCAAGTGGGATGAGGGACGTAGAGTCTTATTCAAAACTCACGAAGTTAAAAAAATCTGCCGCTGTTCAAAACGCCCTCTACTCGGTTCTTCTTATTTCAATCAATGAAGATGAAGAAATTAAAAAGTATTGGGAGGAAGTGATCTTAGGACAACTCACGGCGATTGCAAAAGCGGCCTAAGATTGGAGCAAAACGATGGCAAATAGAAAAATTGTGACTGGAAAGAACTTTGAGAAACTACTCCTAAAGTCTGCCAATGAAGCACTCGAATACACCCGCAAAAAGAGGTCTTTAAAAAAATCAGTAAAATCCAAACGTAAACAGGCCAGCAAGTAAGTCTTTTTTCTTCTCGATTACAAAAATCGTCGTTCAATCAGGCTTACTTTTTTATCAATGCTAAGTTATGCTATGAAAAGCACCTAACTTATCAATATACAAGGATTTCTAAAGAATCCTCCAAATTGTTTCAAAAAAATAAAAATCCAATACATTCAAAAATGAAAATTTCTGTGAATATTTCAATCATGAGGACCTTTATTAACTCTCGCTTTCTTTTTCTGCCTTTTTAGAAAAAGCAAATCTGAAAATAATTCGCAAATATTTTGTCTCAATATCTCTCGCTGTGGCGGCCATTTTAATAGCGCAGAAAAAGCTCACTCCGAAGTTTAAACATCCCATCATAATAATACTCATCATCATGAGTCCCATGACTGGAAGAAGAGAGACGTCCCAAGGTATTGCATTGAAGGCGAGAGTGATCGTTCCAGTGGCAAGAGTTACGTGACGAATATCAATAGGAAGCCCAGTAATTTTTCCGATAATAATAGGAAAGGCCATCATAAAAGCGATGGCGATATTTCCTGAAGCTGCTCCCACCATAGGCGCAAATTTATGAGACCAAGACCTGGCCTTCTCTTTCCCAAGATAATTATTTAGGAAACTGCTTTCGCGAAGTATTTGTGGAATATTTCTAAACACGACCCAGTTTTCTACACCACCGGCCACAATGCTTGAAAGCCAAAGAAGGACTCCCGTAAATGCCGCATAGAAAAATGTTCCACTTGTAAGGGGATCATGCTTTTGAATAATTTCTGCCGCATACATTTCTGAAACAATATGTTGTCCAGTGACCCAGAAATAAGTCCAGTCGAGGACAAGGGCCGTTGGAATCGCGAGCAGAAGGTTGGCAAGAGTGGCGAGATATTGAGAATAAGAAATTTTTCTCACCTCACTGGTCACATCAGCAAGTTCTTTTGTTTGAATAAACTCTTCAAACTTTTTAGAAAGAGCAGAGGCAGTGAAGGCGGGCTGTTTACTTGAGAGGGCCAGATGCCATCTCTGCATAAGAAGGAAGGCCACAGCATAATTGATAAAATAGAAAATACCTTCAAAAAGTAATGAAAGTCCAATATGCCCAATAAAAACTTTAAAAACCGCAGTGAAGGCTGTCAGAATTCCTGCAAATGCGGCAGCTTTGAACAAGTCTCTTTTTTCAATCTTGGTACTGGCAATATAGTGATCACCTTTCTCACCTGCGCGTTCTACTACTTTTTTAGTGAGCATCTTCATATGCTCTTCAAGAAAGTCTTTGATACTCAGGCGCTGGATTTCATCACGAATGAGGCGTCCAATGAAGCGAGAAATAATAATGTTTTGAGTTTCACCATCATTGGCCTGACGAAGATAGATCAGCATTTCCACACGGTAGAGAAGTGATTTGATTCTTTCTATATTGTAAATCAAATCAACAGAGACTCCAGTGCTTTCAATCTTGCGTTTTACTTTTTGTAGATTGATTTGACAGAGAGAGACTTCTTCTAAAATACGACTATCAGATTCTGCGCTATTATTGATGACTTTACTTAATCGTACAAAACTTGAGTCCGATAATTTCTCATAATCAAGACGTGTTCTAATTCCCTTTGAAACACCAAGACTAGAGATTTGAGCACCTAAGATAATTAAGGCTTCATGTTGATCCTTAACTAGTCCTTCTGTACTGATATTATTTTTTTGAATTAAATCAAAAATAGGGGGGAGAATTGTTTTATATGAGGCTTCAAACCATTCAGCATCTTCAACTTCAGTAAAGATGAGGCGAAAAATTTCAGCGAGATCTTTCTCTCCCAAAATATGGGGAAGTGTTCTTTGAATAATACGGTCAGTGAGCTCACTAATAAATCCAGTGTTCTCGGAAACACCTGTGAGGTAATAGAGTCTGATGGCCACTCCATGCCCTAAAATTTCTCTGATCGTCTCGATGAAAAATTTACCTTCCTCTGGATTTCTTTCAATAAACTGCATGAGAAATTTAAAACGCACATCTTTCTGATGAATATGTGACTTTTCAGTGGATGGATCAGTTTGCTTTATTGGCATCCTAATCCATCTCATTAAATCTTGAAGAGCTTTCATTCTTTGATCAATCAGGTAATCCGGATTCATCTCACGAATGATAGTCGTCAGGTCTGAGTGACTCATCTCTTTTGAGAGGGCAGATTTTAAGCGTCTTAAGGTTTTAAACATGCTTCATAATATAAAGTTTTATTAATCTAGTACAAGCTTATTTCTTAGAAAGAAACTTGATCAAATCTGCTGCTCCGCCAACTAGTTTTCCATCAATGAATACTTGAGGATAAGTAGGCCAACCACTCCATAACTTTATCGCAAGTCTCGGCTTCCAGTGAGAGAAGTAGCTGCCGTACTCAAGGTAGTGATAGTCAAGCTTTGCTTCAGCAAGTGCTTTGCGTGCTTTTTTAACCACAGGGTTTTGTTTCATCCCTACGACTACGATTTTGTGAGATTGAACTGCCTTTATCACTTCTTCAAGTGTATGCGAGTGAAAACTTGTTATTGAAGCTAAGGCCTCGGGATGAATACTAGATTCAGCAAGTGTTGTACGTGACATTTAATCTCCTTTAAGAGTGTCCAAATTGTTTTTCGATGAGTTTATTATAAAAGCCATTTGTTTCTGTAATAAGAACTTCATGTTTTCCTGACTGGACAATGCGTCCTTGGTCTAAAACTAAAATGCGATCAGCTTTTTTTACGGTTGAAAGTCTGTGAGCAATAATAATTGTCGTTTTCTTTTTCATTAAATTTTCAAGTGCTTCTTGAACTAAAAACTCACTCTCTGAATCAAGGGCGCTGGTGGCTTCATCAAGGATGAGAATCTTTGGATTTTTTAAAATGGCACGGGCAATGGCCACACGTTGTTTTTGTCCACCAGAGAGTTGCACACCTTTCTCACCAACAAGAGTATTGTACTTGTCTGGAAAGGAAGTAATGAAGTCGTGAGCATAGGCAAGTTTTGCGGCAGCAATCACTTCCTCATAAGTTGCCTCTGGTCTGGCATAGCGTATATTATCTTGGATGGATTCTGAAATAAGGATTGGCTCTTGAGAAACGAGTCCAATTTGTTGTCTGAGGGCCTGATTATCAAATGATTTAATATCTTTTCCATCAATGGTTAAAGTTCCCGACTGTAAATCATAAAAATGCATGAGGAGCTGAGCAATGGTTGATTTTCCACTCCCTGATGGTCCAACGATGGCAATGGTTTCTTCTGGATTGAGTTCTAAAGAAATCTTTTTCAGTACTTCAACATCAGGACGAGCAGGATATGAGAAAACGGCATCTTTAAAAATAATTTGTGCAGATTCAATTTCACTAATTGTCTGAGTATTTTCTGGACGAGATTCCTTTGCCTTTTCTAAAAGTTCAAAGATTCGATGTCCAGCTCCGAAAGCCGACATGAAATCAGTGTAAAGACCACCGAGCATCCCAGCAGAGAAGGCCACAGTCATCACATAAAGAAGATAAGAGGTAAGTGTTCCCACACTCATCTCTCCGCTGATAACTAAGTTTCCACCATACCAGACAATAAAAACAATGGCGCCAAATCCTAGAGTTGAAACAAGACCTGTGAACTTGGCCACTTCAATAATCTTTTTAAGTGAAAGCTGAAATGAAGTTTCAAGACGGTCTTTATATCTATTTATTTCCCAGTCTTCTTGAGCGAAGGCCTTGACTGTACGAACACCTGAGAGACTCTCTTCCGCGATGGCCGAAGAGTTTGCCAGTGCATCTTGAGTAGATCTTGAAATACTTTTAACCCTTTTTCCAAAACGAGCAGCAAGAAATCCAAGGGGAGGAATAAGGAGTAAAATGAATATCGTAAGCTTGGCCGAAGTGAAAAATAAAAGAACAATTCCAGCTGTCCCTTGAACTAAATTTCGAACAAGCATTGAAATATTAACACTTAATGCATTTTGCAGAACAGCGGTGTCAGATGAGAGTCTTCCAAGAAGCTCTCCTGTTTTTGAAAAATCAAAAAAGGTCATTTCCTGAGAGATAATCTGAGAGAAGAGTTTTTCTCTTAAACGCTTAACAGTTTTTTCTCCGGCCATTGTGAAATAATAGTAACGAAAGCTTGAAGTTACACCTTGGACTAGAAAAACAAGGAAGGCCGTGACTGCGGCAAGATTAAGTGACTTTGAATCTTTACTTTTAATCGCCTCATCAATAATGACTTTTATATATTGAGGATAAACCATTAAAGCAGCACTGCTGATTCCAAGAAAGATCATTCCTTTGATAAGGAGAGGCCATTCTTCTCGACTGAGTTTTAAGAGTCTGGTGAAGGATGATGTATTAGGTTTCATTTTTAATTTCTTTGGTTAAGTGGGAGAGCTTAATTCTTCCAAGTAATAATAAATGTGCTCTCTCAATTTGAGTTGAGAGCTTTAAAAGAATAGATTGGACGGAACAATTAATCGGACAATTCGTTGATGAATTTTTTACTCCAGAGAAAGTATCTTTAGCATTTACTGCAAGATAGATTTCTTTAAGACTAATTTCTTTCGGAGATTTAGAGAGACTGGCCCCCCCAGATTTTCCTCGTCTCGTTTCGATGAGGCCTGCCTTTGCGAGCTTACTCATAATCTTTCTAATGAAAGCAGGATTGGTTCCCATACTCTTTGCTAAATTATCTGAATTAAGTTCATCCTCTGGCTTGCAGGCCAGGGCAATCATGAGATGGAGAGTGGTATTAAAGTGGGAGTCCAACATGGTCTGAATCTATAATGTAATTTTAAAAAGTACAATTAAAACTTTAAGCGAAATTGAGATTGAGTTGGCGGTGGTCAAGAACCATATTCCTAGCAACTCCAACTAGTTCACCTGGTTTCATTTTAATCCAGATATTCTCACCTTGAAGTGGTTCACTCGAGAAAATAAGATGGTTCACCTTACCGGATTCATCGGGTAAAGCTTCGCAAGAAGCAGTAAAGCTTGAGCATGTATCACGTTCCGGACATCTTTTCTTATGGGTACTGTAGTAGAGACTCATTCCACCATTAAGGCCGATCATCATTGGCCCATTAGCGATGACGAATGTGAGGTAATTATCCGTTGGCACACCCATGTCTTTAATATTAAGAGTCCCTATGATTTGATTTAGATCCTCTAGGGCGTGGCCCAAAATTTCCATAGATTTTGTAATACATGGATTCGGATCATGCAAATCCATTTCTTTTTCTAGATAAGTCAGAAGAAAATGGAAAAAAAGCTCACTATCAGTTTCACCTAGATAGTAGGGAGAAACATTCGGAGAAATTCTTTTAAGCATTTCTTCTTTAACGCCATGGAAATTTTTAATATTCCCATTGTGAGCAAAGGTCCACTTTCCATATTGAAATGGATGGGTATTGGTGAGAGACAACTTTCCGTGAGTGGCCTTCCTGATATGAGCAAGGACTGTTTGAGAACTTACAATGCCAGAGAGTTTTTTAAAGAGCTCATCAGTCTCAGCGGTGTTTGTTGATTTTACGATATGCGGAGTTTCTGCAATATAATAGGCAAGTCCCCATCCATCTGGGTGGCGCTTACTTTGAGACATGAGAGCATTTTCAGCCGACACTAGGCTTGAGTGGACTTTAGAGAGTAATACGGATCTAAAACCAAAGATACGACACATAATTAATACTTACTCTTTGCAAACAGGTCGATAATTTCGAGAGCTTCCATTTTTTTCTCATTAAAAGTCTTGATCTGAGTTTGTTCTGCCTGATCGACTAGCAGTTTAATGATCTTAATCATCTCTTTCTGCTTAGGGAAACTTTCAGTATTATACACCCTAAAAGCCTCGTAGATCTTTTTCTTTGAATTGGCCTCTTTGAAAGCTTCTTCAATTGCCTTAAGAAGAATGATTCTATTCTTTAATCTGTGACGAGATTGTTCTCTAAAAAAATCACTGTGTTCGACTATCGTCTTTTTTTGGAGATCATTAATACTTCCAAAGAAAAATCTAAATCTTGTAAAATAGTCAGTGGGATCTGAGTCGATAATCTTATCTTCTAACTCTTTATTTTCACGAATAAATTCCTTGATAAAAGTGGCCTGTTGTTTTTTATCAAGGGTACTCATGAGGTCAGCAAGCACCTCTGAGTAGGAGATAGCGATCTCTCTATAGAGTTCGATAAAACCACGATAGGTAGGAGCAATCTCATCTTTCTGACTAAGATCCAGAGTTTGGATAAGCTCTTTGGCTTCTTTGGTCTTTTTTTGTTGGGCCGTAAGGAATTTTTTTATACTAGCTTTAAGTGCGGTCTTTTGTTTTGAATCGAGATCAAATTTTGTAGAGGTCTTGTGATAGAGAATACTATCCATATTAGAGACTAAAGTTTCCTTCATTCCACAGGAGATAATGAAGAAAAGTGAGATCAAAGCCATGAGGTTTTTCATTTGATTATTATCCCTCAAATTCAAGGAAAAAAGGTGTATTTTTTACACTTGGCTTGATTTACCTGACTATTGGGCCTAGGATGGCGCACTTTTTAGAATTAGGAAATATTAGTCGTGAACTTGATTATTGCTCTCTTCTTTTTTATTGTGGCGTCAGTTGCCTTTGCCCAGTAGTGCGCATTCCATGGGATCCTAGAGATCTCATTATAATATATGGGCCTCATCAGAAATGGTGAGGCTTCTTCTCAAGATAATTTTTCCATGTGGAGTTTTGATGAAGTTGTTATCTAGTCTTTTATGTCTTCTTATTTTGGCCAGTTGTTCTTCAACTTCTAATCAAACTGCAGATTTGTCTCAGTCCCTAGTTATTCAAAATGATCCCATGCTTATACGTACTGAATGTGAGCAAAATAAAAAGGCCATGGCCTGTGCTCGCTTTGCTTATCACTTAAAAAAAACAAATCCTGATATTTATTTAAAATATACGACAATGGCCTGCGAGCTTGGGGATGAGAATTCATGTTTTAATATGAATCAATTAAAGGGCAGAACCTTTAATTATAATATGACCATTCTTAAACGTTCTGAGGATCAAATCTTTAATTGTTACGCCCATTACTCAGACGATATCAGGGCCTCATCTGTGACTCTGGGTGAGAAAGAAAATAAGATCTTAAATGTGTCGGCCTTGATCACCACTGAAGGTCATTTGAAGAAAGTCACTCTAGATGGGCATAATTTAAATGCCAAGATGGAGAAGTGTGTAGGGGAAGCCTTCTATAGTAAAAAGTTTATCGGTGCAGATAAAGATATGATGCTGTCACTCACCCTCATGATGCCAATGAAGTATAAAGAAAAAGACATGGCCAAAAATACTCTTGACGGCTTAGCTGATTCTCTGAAAGACTTAAACTAGTTCTCTGTGGCAATGGTGATCTGCCCTTAACCGCCTCTCAAATAGGGAGTGCTGATGACGCCTACTTTAATTTATAGAGTAGAGGTGCGTCTTGTTTCAAAAAATTTCATTATCAATTCTTATCGGTGTGCTTGCGGGAGTTTCTTCTACTGCATTCTTGTACTCATTGGACTTCGTCACCCATTTAAGACTCACTTATCCGATGATCTTAATTGGACTCCCACTGGCCGGGCTCGCCATCGGGTATGCTTATCATAAATATGGAAGCACCATTGCTGACGGTAATAATCTCATTATTGATGAGATTCACGACCCAAAGAAAACAGTCCCTTTAATCATGGCCCCTTTTATTTTTATTGGAACACTTCTCACTCATCTCTTTGGGGGATCAGCAGGACGAGAGGGAACCGCAGTTCAAATGGCCGGAAGCCTCGCCGATCAAGTGAGTGAGTTTTTTAAATTAAATCCAAGTCAAAGAAAATCTCTTCTCATGGCCGGAGCGGGGGCAGGATTTGGCTCGGCCATTGGCGCACCTTTGGCAGGATTTATTTTTGGGATGGAAGTCATTTGGGTGAGGAAGATTAGAATGGCGGCAGTAGTGGAATGCTTTCTTGCTTCGTACTCTGCTTATTTTATTTCAAAACTCTTAAGGGCCCCTCACTCTGATTATCCAGAATTCGTCTTTACTGGATTTGGTCTTAAGCAAATTCTTTGGATTCTTGTTGCTGGAGTGATTTTTGGTTTGATGACACGGTTTTTTATTTTAACGACTCATCTTTTTGAAAATCAAATGAAGAAATTGATTAAGTATCCACCAATGCGGCCTTTTCTCGGAGGAGTTATTCTTCTAATCTTCTTTTGGTTAGAGGGAAGTTATCAGTATGCGGGACTTGGAATTGAGACAATAAGAGAGTCACTCACTAGTCAGATGAGCTTTTTAATTCCATTTTATAAATCTTTTTTTACAACTTTAACTTTAGGGTCAGGATTTAAGGGTGGTGAGTTTATACCATTAGTATTTATAGGTGCTAGCTTAGGAAGTGCACTCTCTCATTTTATCCCTTTAAGTATTTCTCTTTTATCTTCTGTGGGCTTTGCCTCAATCTTTGCAGCTGCTTCAAAAACACCAATTGCTTGCACTATGATGGCGATTGAAATTTTTGGATGGCAAATTACACCCTACGCCTTTATAGGGTGTATGATTGCTTATTTTGTTTCAGGCAAACAAGGAATCTATTTAGCTCAAAGGCTTTGAATCATAACCAATAGATTCAAGCACTGAGATAATATTTTCTTGAGAAAGCTTGGCCGATTCAATTTGAACTTCTTTTGTTTTCAAATTAACGGTGATGCTTGCTGCCGCATCATTCCTTAAAATTTCTTTTTTTATGGTTGTTTCACAATGACCACAAGTCATATCTGGTACTTGAATTTTCATTATTTTCTCCTTGGTTTTTTTATTATAGACCTTCCCATCGTGGGAAGGTCTATAATAAAATGTAAAGAGGGGAATTATATGCAATCTGTAAAAATTAAGGGAATGACCTGCGCTTCCTGCGTCTCAAGAATTGAGAAGGCGATGAATAAAATTCCTCATATCAAAGATGTGGCAGTTAATCTTGCAACAGAAACAGCTTTTTACTCTGGAATTAAAGATAAAAAATTAATTAAAGAGGCGATAGAAAAAATTGGTTATGAAATAGTACTGGATAGTAAAAAAGAAAAAGCAAACTCTTATCCATGGGCCGTCATTTTTTCGGCCATCCTTTCATTTCCCCTTGTTTTGCCTATGATCCTTATGCCCTTTGGGGTTGAATGGGCATTAAGTGGGCCGTGGCAACTTGTCCTTACTCTTCCTATTCAGTTTGGTTTCGGTTTTCGCTTTTATAAAAAAGCATGGGGTGCCATCAAAGACCGTGCTGGGAATATGGATCTTCTTGTCGCACTAGGCACAAGTGCCGCTTTTTTTCTCTCAGTTTATTTATTGTTACAAAACAATCATCATCAACATTTCTATTTTGAAAGTGCTGCAGTGGTAATTACGCTGATTCTTTTTGGGAAGTGGCTTGAGGAAAAAGCAAAAAAACAAACCACTAGTGCCATCCGAGCTCTTTCTCATCTCAGACCTGATACGGTAAAAATTAAAAAAGAAAACAATTGGATAAGTGCTCCCTTAAAATCCGTGGTCCTTGGTGATATTTTACAAGTCAAACCTAGTGAAAGGTTTCCTGTAGATGGATCAGTTCTCACAGGTGAAGGGCTTGTTGATGAATCCATGCTCACTGGTGAGAGTGTTCCCGTTAATAAAATGAAGGGCGAGAAAGTTACTGCTGGCTCAATTAATATGGATGCCGTCTTTGAAATTAAGGCCACAGCCATTGGTAGTGAGACCATGCTCTCAAAAATTATTCGTCTCGTGGAGGAGGCTTCGGCTAAAAAAGCTCCTATCCAAAAACTCGCTGATAAGGTCAGTGCTATTTTTGTTCCTGTTGTTATTGTGTTATCTATTTTGACTTTTTTTGGACAATATCTTTTTACTTCAAATATTGAAGCCTCAATTATTTATGCCGTAACTGTTCTCGTTATTGCCTGTCCCTGTGCTCTTGGTCTTGCGACTCCTGCGGCCCTAATGGTGGGAACTGGACTTGCGGCCAAAAACGGAGTTTTAATCAAGGATGCTGAGGCCCTTCAAAAGCTTCAAGAGGTAAGTCTTATTGCCTTTGATAAAACAGGTACGTTAACAGAGGGAAAACCGAAGGTCAGCTCAATTGCCACAGAGATGGATGGAAAAGAATTGATGAAAATTGTTTCTGGACTGCAGGCCGGCTCAACTCATCCACTAGGGCTCGCGGTGAGTGATTGGTGTTCAGAGAATAATATTTCACCACTTGTTGGAGAGAATCTAAAAACTCAAGCAGGAAAGGGTGTCACAGGAAGAGTTGGTAGTGTTGATTATTTTTTATGTTCACAAAAAGCTGCCTTAGAGCTTGGTTATGAAATAAATATCAGTCAAAAAGCGCAGACTCTTTCGGTATTGCTAGATACGACTCATAAAAAGAATCTCGGAGTCATTGGATTTAGTGATCAAATCAGAAAAAACTCAAAGGCCATGATTAGTAAACTTCATGAGATGAAAATTAAGACATTAATGATCTCAGGAGATAATAAACAAGTCGTAGAAGCTGTCGCAGCTGAGCTTGGGATTGATGAATATTATTTTGAAGTGAGTCCTGATAAAAAATCAGAATTAATTGAGAGGCACCAGCAAAATGAAATCCATCTTGCAATGGTAGGAGATGGAATTAACGATGCCCCAGCACTTGCACTGGCCAGTGTAGGAGTTGCGATGGGATCAGGCACAGATGTGGCCATGGAAACAGCTGGGGTCACTCTAATGAGAGGGGAGCCTCTGCTTTTAATTGATGCCATTGAGATTGCCAAACTCACTCAATTAAAAATTAAAGAAAATCTTTTCTGGGCCTTTATTTATAATATTATTGGAATACCCTTAGCTGCCTTTGGAATTCTTTCACCAATGATGGCAGGGCTTGCCATGGCAATGAGTTCTGTGAGTGTAATGCTCAATGCTCTCATGATTAAAAAATGGAGAAGAAAATGAGTGTGATTAATATTGGTGAAGCTTCTGAGAAGACTGGAGTGAGTGCAAAGATGATTCGTCATTATGAAGATATTGGTCTTCTTCCTAAGTCAAAACGCACAGAGAGCGGTTATCGCTTTTATAAAGAAGATGATTTACACAATTTAATTTTTATTAAACGTGCTCGGGCCCTTGGTTTTTCAACGGCACAAATAAAGAAACTTATGGGACTCTGGTTAAATAAATCTCGCAAAAGTGCAGATGTAAAAAAAATCACGCAGGATCATATTGAAGAGCTTGAAGTAAAGTTGAAAGAAATGCAGCAAATGATAAAGGCCCTCAAAGAGATGAGTGGATGTTGTCATGGTGATCAAAAAGCTGAATGTCCGATTTTAGAAAATCTCTCAAAGACTTAGCGGCAATTAGATTGGGAGTGGAGCTTATGACATCCATCAAAGCAGGCCTTATCAGTTTTGGCCTTCTTGCTAGTCACTAGCTTCACACCATCATAATCGGCCTGTAAATCGTCAAGATCAGCGTCACCAGGTGTGAAGATGTCTGCTATCTCTTTGATCACGCCAAGCTCTAAAACTTCAGTCGCAGGACATCTGAGGGCGAGCAAGCACGAAACTGCACAATGCTTAAATTTATCGTAACTACCTTCCGCTTCAACTTTCGCCTTCACTTTAGAATAGTTGAGTGTTGAGCATATCAGAGTGGGAGCCGCATAAAGCTGGCCTGAGATAAAAATGGAAAACAGCAGTCTAGATTTTTTCATCAAGAATCTATCGGTTAAATATGACGTTTCATTAATCTCCGAGTACTGTGCTTGGTTAATCTGAAAGATTTGCTTTTTCTTAAAAATGAAGGCATCATTTTTTCATGCCAGTTTTAATGCCGAACTATAGAACAAGTGCCGAGAGTAAGGAAATTCTCCGCTTATTACAACGATCAGGAGTGATCGAGGGGAATTTTTTTGGCAATCCTCAGGGAAAACTAAAAAAATCGTTCCTATCGTCCATATTGAACTTGATTTTGTTGCTCGCGACGTCATGATTTCATTTGAAAATTATAATTTTGAAGTAGATCCTGATCAGACACTTTTTGTTAAGCTAGAAACCAATCAAACAGTCTTTAAAGTAGAAAAGTTCACTTTTGTGAATGGCGAGATTCATTTTCCAATTCCTCAAGAAGTAA
Source organism: Bdellovibrio sp. (assembly GCA_022729855.1). Taxonomy (GTDB): domain Bacteria; phylum Bdellovibrionota; class Bacteriovoracia; order Bacteriovoracales; family Bacteriovoracaceae; genus DZBG01. Next base: position 6,249 of record DZBG01000025.1, on the reverse strand, counting down.
AAACTTTGGAAATGAGATCAAAGCCACGTTTTCTTCTGACAGGTAAGAAAGAGAAAACATTTTCTTTGCGTGGAGTTCAATCAGGGTCTGGAAATCAACTGCTAAAAGTAAAAGCTGTCGATATCTGTGAGGATGGAATTGGTATTCTAGTAAGTGAAATGAATAGAACATACCTCAGACATAACCGGATCTTGTGGCTCACTGAACTCTCTGGAGTTGAGCTCAAGCACCCAATTCTCGCAGAAGTTGTTTATCTTCAGTCTTACCAGCAAGGCATGAAGGCTTCAAAATTCAGAGAAGTTAGAGCAGGGCTGAAGCTCTCAGGAATTATTCCAGAAGTTGTTTACGAGCAATTCTGTCACGCCTAAGATTTTTTAATCAATCCAAAATAAGCAATATAGAGATAACAAATCGCTGGGATGACTAAGGCGATTTTTAAATTATAACTATCGGCCATCATTCCTGTCATAATGGGTATCATCGCTCCACCAAGAATAGCAGTACTCATGAGTCCAGAGGCTTTTTCTGCCATTTCTTCGTGACCTTTAAGGGCCAGTGTAAAAATAGTTGGAAACATAATTGAATTACAAAATCCAACAAGCATAAGGGCATAGACAGAGAACATTCCAATATTTGTGACAGCAATAAGAATTAAAGAAATGGCAAAGAGGGCGTGAACAAAAAGCACTCTTCCCGGTGAGAATTTTTTGAGAGTAAAAATACCAAGAAATCTTCCAAGCATTGCCCCACCCCAATAGAAAGCAACTAACTTGGCCGCATCTCCTTCAAGGAGAGTTGTTGACTCTTGAATAAAGCTTACGAAAAAACTTCCAATAGTCACTTCAGCACCAACATAGGCAAAAATACCTAGCATTCCTAGCCAGAGATCTTTTTGTTTGAGAGCATTTTTCCAAGTCCCAGAATTATCAACATCAAAGTGAATTTGTGGAAGAGTAAGTCTAGAGAGAACAATCGCAATAATAATAAGTGTGATAGCAATTAGAAGGTAAGGATATTTTACAGCTTCAGCATGTCCACTTGTATCAAGATTAGAAAGAATAAGGGCAGAACCAAAAAAAGGAGCTAAAAAAGTTCCAAGAGAATTAAAGGCCTGAGTCATTGTTAGTCTTGATGAAGCTGTCTCTGCAGGGCCCAAGACTGAGACATAGGGATTACCAGCAACCTGTAGAACCACAATACCTGTGGCAAGAATAAAAAGAGCAAATAGGAATAACCCATAAGTATGAAATGAAACAGCTGGGAAAAAGAGAAGGCATCCCAAAGCAGTCGTTATAAATCCAATAACCATACCACGCTGATAGCCAATTTTCTCAATCATCTTACTTGCAGGAATTGAGGCGAGACCATAGGCCAAGAAAAAGAAAAATTCTACAAGGGCAGCTTGGGTATAACTGAGAGCGAAGATCTTTTTGAGATAAGGAACGAGAATATCATTTAAACAAGTGATAAAGCCCATCATAAAAAAAAGGACAGTAAGGGCCGAAAGAGCTTTCCTATGCATAAAATCTCGCTTCAAATAGAATTATAGTCTTAAGTTTAGTGGAGAAACCTATGAAATCAACTCTTATTATTTGCGCGCTTTCAGAGGAGCTGAAAGCTGTTGAGGAACAGTTTAAAACTAAGGCAGAAGAGATCATTGTCAATTCTAAGCTCGGACTCACAGTTCGCAAATATACAGCTGAAATGGGAGTCTTTTATACTGTCCTCTCTGGAATGGGGCCGATCAATGCTTCGTTGAGACTGGGATTGGTTTTAAGTACTCTTGAGGTAGATCAAGTTCTTCTGATTGGTGTGGCCGGAGGTCTCACAAGTCAAACTAAGATAGGAGATCTGGTTATTTCAACAGCAGTTATTCAGCACGATTATTACTCAAGTCTTGAAGCAGGAAATTTTATCATGAAGTCTGGAGATCTGATTTTATCCAAAGATCAGACTATTGATTATAATCCAATAATCCTTGCTAACCAAAATCTCATCGATCAATGTATGAAAACAAAACTCACTGGTCACAAAGTTTTAAAAGGCGTGATAGCTTCTGGCTCTGAGTTTGTAGGAAGACTTGAAAGAAAAACTGCAATCAGTGGACTTCACTCAGAACTTCTGGCGGTCGATATGGAAGCCTGTGCTGTGGCCAATGTGTGTGGAGAATTCAAAATTCCATTTGTTGTCGCCAAAACAATTTCAGATACACTTCATACTGATGGAACTATTGAGAGTGATTTTGTGAAGTTTCTCAACTATGCCTCGGCCAATGCCTCTCAAGTTGCAAGAGATTATATCCAATTGATTTAAGGTCAGTTTAAGGAATCTTTGGCCTTTTGGCCGTTTCATTTTCGCAATTTTAACACCCTAAGGCATGAATTGAAGTTTCAGAGGATACTTGTGCACGCTATTTCTCCCATTAGGTTTACTAATGGAGGTATGGATGAAGACATCAATCAGCTTATTATTATCAATGCTTCTTCTCGCATCATGTGGGAAGAGTTCATCTGGTGGAGCTCAAAGTGAGCTGGCAGCAAGGCCTGTTCAAAAAAATGAAGTTCCTACTGATGACGAGACTGTTGTTCACACAGCAACCCTGAGCTATTCAATTAAAAGACGTGTTGAGCTTGAAGCCGATATGTCCAATCTTGAAACATTTAAAGAGAAAATTAATCTTTATTCTATTACTGCACAAGTCACCTCTGGGCATTATCAAAACTCTCAACTTGTTTGTGCAAAACTTATTTTTGATCAAACAAAAAGTGAGCAAAAAGTTTGGTTTGATAATCAAGGCCAGAGTGCCTCACTCCTTGTTGAAGTCGGTGAAAATGATCCTGTGGAAGCAAAATTTAATTGTTATGTGAATTATCTGGGAGAGCATACAGAAATTGCTGATCTTAGAGTTCTAAAGAGTTTTGTAATTAAAACAGAAACAAGTCTTGAGATGGCAAAAATTGCGGATACAAAAAAAATCGGCACTCTTGTTCTTGAAGAAGGAGCAATACTTTCATCAGAGGGGAAGGAAATTAATCTTGAAGTTCAAGAGCTCATTGCACAGAAAGGAGTGATCACTACTTATACTCAAAATAATTTAAAACAAAAAACTTTTGATGTTAATGGTGAAAGTGGTGGAGTCCTAAACCTAAAAATTAATAAGGCCATTGGAGAATTTAAGATTGAAATGAAAGGACGAAGTGGCGGCGATGTGACTTCTGTAAGAGCACAAAAATCTGCTCCTGCAGCTAACCCTGCACTTAATGGAAACTGCAGAGGAGAGCATTCACGAGGTGATACTAGATGCATGGGAAAAGCAGGTGGCAGAGGTTTTGATGGTGAGCCTGGATATAATGGGTTTGTAGGTGGAAACACAGGGAAGTTAAATTTAGAGATCTTAGAAAAAGAAAATTTAAAACTAGAAATTAATTTTTATCCAGGAGAAGGAAGCAAGGCCAGTCCAGATACAAATCCAACAGCAGGACAACCTGGTGGCATTGGCTCATCAATTGAGTGGAGAGATCGCTCTGACTGTCGTCCAGGTGGTGGTCCTGGAGGTGGAGGGCCAAGAGGAGTGAAGTCTGGGTCTCTAGAAGTAAGCACTGACTTTATGAATACTCAAAAAACGAATAATTATTCAAGTGGGCGCGGTTTTGCAGTTATCAACGCACCAGCATGCAGTACAGAACGTTACAAATTTCCAAATGGTGCACAAGGTGCTTCAGGAAATCCTGTTCCTGAAAGTCTTAAAGCTCAGGATGGAGTTTCAGGGAATATTGAGATGGCAACTTTGATTTTAGGTGATGAAGAAATGAAGCTAGAGATTGATCAAAACTGGAAAAACTTTTAGGAGTAAATAATATGAAAACAACACCACTAATACTTGCACTTGTCCTTTTATCAACTGCATGTTCAAAAACTGAAAAAAATATAACTTACACAAGTGCACCAGCTCAGGATGCCTTAGGCACTGCTAGTGAAAAAGAAAATAGTATTGAGCTTCTTAATAGTATCCTGGGATCAAGTGCACCAAACTTAGCACTTGCTGATCTTTTAGCAAAATTTTTAAGTGCTGATGAAAAGAAAGCGATTGAAAGTATTATTAGTTCATTAAAAGTGAGCGATATTGAAGAAATTCTCACAAGAGTTGGCAAAGATAATAAAACTATTCAGAATTTCTATCTTTTAAAAGGGCAGGACTATTCGTTTAATAATAAACTGCTTACAAACTCTATTGTTAATCAAACGAGTATTATTTCAGAAGCCGTCTCAATTGAGGATCAAGTTAAAATCTCGGCCTTTACTTATATAAAGAATAAGTCTCTTGATGAAATTATTATGACTTATGAGAAACGTACCACTGAGCTTGCAAAAGATTTGGCCCTCATTATTGCTCAGGAAATTGCGATTAACGATTCATTAAGCGCTGAAAAAATTGAGAGCTTTGTTAGTAGTAATGATGAGAGTAGAGCGATGAAAGTCATTACATCTTCTCGCCCTTATATTGAGAAAATGGATCGCTATTTTAAGGCTTCAAATCTGAGTGAGAATGAGCAGTTTATTGTTGTTGGTGGGACGGCAATGGCCGGGGCAATTTATACGGTAGTTAAAGACAATGCAGGATTTAAAAATATCGTTGAAAAAGTAAAAGGAATCACTCAAGACGTAAAAGCATTTGAGAAAAAGGCCAAAGAGTTTATGGTTCTTGCTCGGGCCCTTGAAAAGCATATTGATGATACAGAAAAAAATATTGATGATTTCACATCAGGTATGACTGGAATGCGAAAAGATCTTAAGGATCTTTATGAATCAACGAAAGTTGGTGGCAAAACCTCTAGCAGTGTTGAGTCTAAAAGGATTATGAGATTTCTTTACGAAAAAGTGATCGAAGGAAAAGATACTGATAAAGAAGGAGCGAATCCAAGTATCCTAAGTAAACAAGTTCGCATTAACGATAATCTCTTAAAAAGTGCTACAGCTGTAGGGAATATGTCAGACAACCTGAGCAATATTCTCAATACGACATCAGCAATGTGTAATCTTCTAGGTATAAAGCCTTCAAAGGATGTTCAAAAGGTAATGCAAACTGCCCAGCATGTCGCGCAAGCTGTAAGCACAGTAAGAAATATGGCCATAGGTTTTGCCGCTGGTGGGCCACTTGGTGCCATAGCTGCCTTTAGTTCAAGCCCTGTTCTCTCTAGCCTCATGGGAGGTGGTGGAGATGGTACAGCATCAGCTTTGGCCGCGATTAATCGTAAGCTCGATATCATTATGGAAAATCAAAGAAAAATGATGGAGATGCAAATGGAAACCATGAAAATGATTAAAGATCTTGCTCTCATGGTGGATCAGTATCATCAAGATGAAATGCGTGCAGTTGCTGAGCTCAGAGATATTTCTCTCGTTAATCTTGAAATTAGCAAGTCTCTTATTAACCAGGATATTCGTAGTTGTGAGCGCATGATTCGTTTTCAATTAAGCTCAGTATGGAAAAATTATAATTTTGAGATTGATTCGTTTTATGGAATTAATGATTTAAAAATGATTAATACTCATTTCTCAAAAAATATAAAAAGTTTTAGCGATATTCAGCGAATCATTCACTCAGTAGAAAAGAATGGGTTTGAGAAATGTCAAAATGGTATTGCTGAAGCTTTTGGAGGAAATTCAACATTGGAAAATCCAATAAGAGGAATTTTTGCAAGTACTGAAACGGAAGCTCTTTATTCATTTCAACGTGACAAGTATTTGCCTCTTCTTGATGTCCTGTACTCTTTTACAAGAAGAGTATACTTAGATTCGATGCCTCTGCATTTACCAGCAGCTAATTACAAAGGTGTAGCTGATAAAATGGTGTACTTCATGCCGAGCAATAGTGGAATGAATAATAACGATAATTCGAGCAATGATAATTATGATATGGAAAATCTTGTCTCTGTAAAAAGTTTGGAGAGATACCTTGCTCAATTACTAGTCCTTTATCCATATCTTGAGGTTGATAAAGAGGCCTGGGATAAAGGCGCCAAAGCTGTTGCTGAGGAATATATTCAAAAATCTAATATCGATAGTAACCAGAACATTAGAAGCTCATACTACTTATCTAATGCACTTAAATTAGTACAAACCGCAATTGCTCAGGAAGCATTAATGGCCGGAGAACCACTCCTTCCATTTCTGGTAAGTGGTCATCATAATGATCTCCCAACTACCATTTCCTAGTGCAACTTTTCTTCATCATAACTTCATAAGGTG
>DZBG01000117.1 GCA_022729855.1 Bdellovibrio sp. | reverse complement strand
ACCTTATGAAGTTATGATGAAGAAAAGTTGCACTAGGAAATGGTAGTTGGGTACTCTTAAAAATAGTCTTTCTCATATTTATCTCCTGGATGAAACAAATAAACTTCAAGAATCCTGGGTGAATGAGCTTAAAAAATTTCAAGGACATTTTCGATTGTCACAACTCACAAAAATGTTTTTAGGAGTCAAATCTCATCAGATGGTGGATTTTGTTAAAGAGTGCTATGACAAAAAATAAAACGATTTCTTTTATTCTTTGTGCTCAAAATTACCATCCTTTTATGGAGCAGACTCTTTTTGGAATTACTCATCAGTTTGTAGAAGGGGATGAAATCCTTCTTATGGTGGATAAAGAACATATTCAGACTTACCCTCAAGACTTTTTAGTTAAAATAAATAAAATTGTGGAGCATAAATTATTAGGTCTGGGTGCCATTAGAAAAAAGTCTGCTCAAGTGGCCGAATGTGAATTTATTGCTTTTGTTGATGATGACACTCTTCTTGATGTGACATGGAGAGAGAGTATGTTTTTGGGTCTTAAGCATGCCAATACAGTTTTTACTCAACCACTAAGATTACAGACTCAAACTATGTTTGAGATGGAGAGTTTAAGACCATTTATTTATTATTTCGATACTGCAGGATGCTTAATAGAAAGAAAAGCAATCTTAGAAATAGGAAATTTTGATGCAAAAATGCTCCGGGCCGAAGATAGTGATCTGGCCTCACGGCTTGTTTATAGTGGATATGATGCTGCTGTCTCTCATTTTTGTATTACTGAGGCAGACCCTAAGGAAAGGTTTAAAATGAGAACTTTTCTTGAGGGAAGTCGCTCAGACGCGCTTTTATACTTGAAGTCAGGGCTTGTTTTAAATATTAAATCGTGGCTTGGGATAATTCCATTATTGCTAAAGATGGGAATACCGTTATTTTCGATGAGGATATGGTTTAAGTTTCTTACCTTTTATTGGATTTATAAAAATAAGACTCATATTGATAAGTACAAATTAGCTTCAAGAAAGCACGATGTTCTTATTGTCTCTGGCAGTCAGGTCTTTCGAGTCCAAGCAGATGTTCGATTGATTTTTTCACCTTCTGAAATCAAAATGATTAAGATCAACCATGATAAAATTAGTGGCGTGAGAAATATTAAGCAAGATGAAATGACGATTGAAGAAAAAGGTGAGTGTCGTTTGTTTAAGTTTAAAAAAGATGAGGCAGCTCTAATTGAGCTCTTACTTACCTCAAAAATGATCACACCTCTATTAAAAAACTAATTATTCTTTTTTCCAAACTTTTCTAAGACCTTAAAGTACATAATCGCAGTATTGCGTGCATCTTCAAGGGCCGTATGTGCGACTTCACCCATGCCAAGAAAATTCATCAGTCTGCTTCCTGAATCCATACCTTCTGGTAAAAGACCAAGGTCCATGGCCCCATAACAGAATGATGAGAAGTCCATCACACGGTGATGGAAATACTTGCGCATGAACTCCCAACCTAGATCTCTGTTCATGAAGGGAAGGTCGATGGCGTTCATTGATTTTCCAAATAACACGATTTTTTGATTTCCAAAGTATTCTTTGATTTCAGGAGACTCTAAGTATTTTTTCAAAGTTTCTTTGAACTCACTCATGAGGAGTCCATCTTGGTGGGCCTTACGAATAATTTTCTCGTTATGTTCTCTTACCCATGGATCAAGATTTGGAGAAAGCTCTTCAAATGAAGGGCAGCTGATATAAAATGAGCGAGCTAGTTTATCTTCTAGACGCAAGAACTGAGTATCAAATGGAATCATGGCAAATTCGATCATGAGACAGTCTTCGTGTAGACCAGTGGCCTCAATGTCAAAGCTTAGATATTTCATATGTACCCCTTAAATAAGTGTGCCCAACTTATTGTATAAGTTGGGCACACTTTATGGCCAGAGGCTAAAAGGAGATTACTGAATTTGTGCTGAAACTGGGCAGTGGTCTGAAACATTTGAATAGCTCATCCCAAGGCTTGCTTCAGGCATTTCTTGACAAGAAACAGCGGCGCAATGTCCACCCACTTTAGGTTGAAGGGCCGTTTTAATAAGTCCTGAAGAAACAAGGACGTGATCCAAGATTGAAGGAGTCTCAATCCCGTCATCACTTCCACCCCACCAGTAAGCCGTGCAAGGAAGAGATTTTGAAAGATCTGTGGCCCCAATAGCTGTAGTCAAAGACTGAAGAGTTTTATAATCACTTCCACGAACATTATAATTAGTTGTGTTCATATCACCAGCGACAACAAAATCTTTCACCCCAGAGTTACTTTGTAGTGTTTGAAGAATTTTTTGAATTTCGTTAAATTGTTTGTTTCTTTTAATGATCGAGGCGTTTTGGCCACCTGATTTTAAGTGAACAGAAACTGCGTAAAATTTTTGTTTTGTATCGATCTTTTCAAAAAGTGCGATAGCGGCAGGACGCGAACCACCATTACAAGCCCCTCTTTGCCCAGGATTTGAGAGAGCGAGATCTTCATCAAAGCTGATAAGTTTTAATTTTTTTGTATTGAACATAAAGCCCAGGCGCTGTCCATGAGCTCCACCACATTCAGAAAGGGCGCTGTCGAAGTCATCAAACTGCGCATCAACAAAGGCCCCAAATTCAGAAGTATTATTGATTTCTTGAACGGCCATGAGGTCTACACCTGTTTCTTTGATGATTTTTGCCAGTTCAGATTTATTCGTTTTGATATGGTAGCGATCGTCATAGTCGAAGTTTCTAATATTGTAAGTTCCAATAGTTAGAGAAGCAGCAAAGCTAAGAGATGGAATAATGAGGGCAAGGAGAGTAATGAGCTTCATGAGCATCCTTTTGCATTAGTTAAAGTTAATCGTTAACTTAGTTTTTCTTATGTATGAGCGGGCAAAGACTACCTAATAATGTCAACTACTGGCAAGTAAAATGTTCATATTACAGGACCCTATAAATAGCTGACCGTGTCATTAGGCCAAACTACAGGTTTCGAAATTAATGTTTGACTTATCTTGTTAGGCACAGCTAAAACGCATTTATTGGTTTGGTTTATCTAAGGGGGATAAATGAAATACTTCGCTTTAGGACTACTTGTCTCGCTCAGCATGTTGAATGCGGTGGCCACTGAAGCTGTGGACACAAAAATGTACACAGTAAGTAAAATGCAAGTCTCTCTAGTAAAAAAGGATCTACTAGGGATCGAACTAAAAGAAAAAATGTTTCAGCGCTCTTATGAAGCTTCACTTCCACAAATTCCATCTCAAGATGGACAACCTTCTCCAGTAGATGAGGCCGGAAAAATTATTGGTGTAGCTAGAGATCTAGTAGCACTTGGAGAGGACATCTATAATTTAGTAAGCAAAGGGAAACCAAATATTGCTACTGATTATGCTCCCATTAGTGTTGTTCCTAAAATTGATGGACAACCAGCAGATATCTTAGAAACAGAAAACTGGAAAATGCCTGCTTCTTATACTTATGAAGTTGTTTATGAGAACACATACGGAATGGATGTAGTGACTTTCAGATATACTGTTATTTACTCTTACGGTGGTTCATTTAACGGGAAAGGGAAGTACTTAACAGCAGTTCAGATTATTCCTGAGCAAGTTCACGTTTTATGGGGATTTGATTTCACGGCAACAATGAAGCTTGGTGGGATTGCAAACCACGGAACAAGAGATAATCCAATCGCTGGAGCCACTCTTCTTCTCGAGCACAAGGTAAGCAATATCATTAATTCAAATCTTGAGACTTACGCTTTCCAAGTTGTAGGTAATGGAACTTTCAAAAAAATTCGTTAAAGATAACTTATTTGAACTATCCCTTCTGGGGATAGTTCAAATAATCTTCTGGCCGTAGTCAGACAACTCAACCATCCATTTTGAATCACACATTTTCTGCAGACGCCCTCGCCATCACAAGATGAGGCCATAGGGATGCCGTGATCACGACATATATTTAAGAGGTCAAGATCAAGCTCTGCTTCAGTTAAAACAAAGCGTGCCACCTCTGTGCCCGAGGCCAGGCCTTGAATGATTAGGGTGTACTGTTTTGACACGAAAATGCCCCAAAATTACGATCATCAATGATAAAGTGTGAACCCTCATTTTGGAATTGAGTATAGGCCCAAACATTACCTAGCTTTTCAGAGTTATAAATAGGGATATTGAGCTTCAGCAAATTTTCAATCTGCTGATCATGAGAGCGATTGGATTCAATAATGAGCCTGACGGGGTCTGATAAAAAGAGATGGCGTGAATGCCTAAGGAGGCGGTCCACATCTTGAGAGTTATTAACTTTGGTCAGTCCATAGCGGAAGAGGTGATAGAGATGCTGGCCAGGGTCCCGTGAGGCATTGGAAAAGAGCCACATTAAGTCCTTTCCGGACTTGCGAGTTTTCTCCACCACGCAGACAGCAGAGCTTCTGACTTTAGAGGCCCCCTGAAAGATAGGCTCATCTCCCACAGACTTCAGGACTTCAAGTTTTTGCCCACTCGTGGCCATAAAAGAGGAGTCCTCTTCGGCCAACCCAAATATATTAGAAGGGTTTTGTTTCTTATCAATTAAGAAAATAGAGTTCTCATAAAGAGTAAAATCGTAATTGCAAATGGTGTGAACATTCTTGGTTTTAATAAAATCAAAAAGTGAGGCATTAGAGACGATTTTTTGATTTTTTAATTCATTATTATAATTGCTTAAAAGATTGGTAAAACTTAAAGCAGGAAGCCTTTCATCCTCTTTGAGAACTTCGTTTCCTCGGTAGAAAGCTTTAACCAGGGTTTGATCTTTTTTTATCGCCTCTTTATTTTCTTCAAGAAACTGCGCGAGACTTCTTCCTGTTTTAAAATCGAATTTGTAGTTATCAAGCTCTTTGGCATACCAGATGAGGGCCTTACCTCGTTTATAGATCTGAACCAGATAGTCCAGGCCCGCTAAATAAGGGTACTGGCCATCAGCTTTTTCAGAGAAAAAATCAAAATAGAAGATCTCTTTTTGGTGCCTGACTACGTATTGAAGACGGGCCGTAGGAGAGCTTAAGTCAGGTCTAATTTGGAATTGAATAAGACTCCAGAAGACGATCTTATCGATGAAATCAAGCTTCTTTCCCTTAATAAAATTCTGAAACTGAAGCTGGGCATCTCTATTGGTTCCCACTAGCTGAAGGCTTGGGTTCTCGTTATAGCAATAGGTAGGCGTGTAGGGTCGCTCGATTTTAAATCGATCTTTTTCAAGTACAGTGGAGTCAATTTTATTAATAAAATAACTGCAACTACTCAGGAGAGTACTAATCACCAAAATCAGAATTATCTTCAAGCTCAATTCCTTCAGGTAATGTGTCTCTATTCAGAGAGAATGGTTCATGTTCATCGAGGTTTAGCTCTCGTGCTTTCTTAGTGAGAGGTTTAAGAACCATCACTACAAATAATCCAGCATGATCACTGGTGTTCATGGACTGAGTTTCCATTTGAACTAATTCATAATCACCAGATGACAGAAGGCCGTGGACAATTTTATCGAATTCTTTCTCACGATAGCCGTGATTTCTTTTAGGAGGGGCAGGAATGTAATAGGTAAAGGTCTTTAGTCCACTTCGCGCTCTCGTACTAATTACCTTGGTCTTTTTGGATTTCTTCACTCAACTACTCCACGGGTTTCAATGGGTTGAATTCCCCTACACATTGTCTTTGATCTATTTTCCACTAAAGGTAAGAATTTGTCACAACCAAGATTAAATAAGATCACTTGGAAAAAATTTCCTTCTTATATTTTGCTTTGAAGCTACAAAAGTTTAGGTATACTTAAAGTAAGAAATGACAGGATGTTGTTTCTAAAAGACACGGATGTCGAAAAGAGGGGACCATGCAGGGGTCCCCTTTTTTATTTTAGGGCCTTTAATTTTCATTGAAATCTCTAGTCGTCCTCAAAGCAGTTACCATACAATTATTCAATATTTTCTCTCTTCGTTTAGGAATGTCTTTATGGCAACACCACTTGAATTAGCTCAGGATTTTCTCTCTATTAGCTCACAATTTAAATTAGGACATCTTCAGACTGAGAGCTTTCATCCTGTGACGGCGAAGCTGTCACAAACTCTAATTAAAAAGACTGGTGAAGGGATCTCTCTTTTAAAAGAAGTAGATACTAGAGCTCTGAATCTTATTAAAGATAAAGCTGATGAAGTTCACCTCATGTCACTTAAGATTCACGAGACGCTGACTCTAGGTGGACGAGTCTTTTTTTGTGGATGTGGGGCCACTGGAAGATTATCCCTAGTGGTTGAGACCCTCTACCGCCAATCCTTTACAGGAAAAAACAATGTTTTTGCCTTTATGGCCGGTGGAGATTTTGCCCTGATTAAGTCAGTGGAGAGTTTTGAGGATCAGACCAGCTATGGGGAGCGACAGTTAATGGAGCTGGGCTTTAAGGAAGGGGACCTTCTTATTGCCACAACAGAAGGTGGGGAAACTCCCTTTGTGATTGGCGCCGCACTTAAAGCAGCAGAAGTTTCATCAATGGGCTCTTATTTTCTCTACTGTAACCCAGATGAACTTCTAAGTGGCCTTGAACGCTGTAGGTTGGTTCTCTCCAATCCTAAGGTGGCCAAGATTAATCTCTCGGTTGGACCTATGGGAATTTCTGGTAGCACCCGAATGCAGGCTTCAACAGTTCTTATGATGGCCGCGGGAGCTGCTCTTCTTCACCATAATATGGATCAAGTAAAATTCAGTCAGTATTGGTCGGATTCACTTCATGAGCTTAACCAACTTGATTACAAGTGGCTGGCCCCTTTTGTGGAAGCTGAGGCCGAACTTTATAAAAGCAAAAAATTTCTTAACTATACTTCAGATCATATTTTAGGGATTAGTATCTTAACAGATACTACAGAGAGATCTCCCACTTTTTCTTTGAGTGGATTTGAAAACTTAATAGGGGATATTAGTCGCCCAAGTTTGAGTTACTTATTTCTTCCAGCTGCTAAAACGTCAAAGGATGCATGGTTTGCACTTTTGCATCGTGCTCCCCGAGCTCTTGATTGGGCCGAGTTTAATGGGCGAATTAATATTGACCAAGTTTACGGCTTTGATATTTCTACCGAAGGAAGACTTGGACGTGAGAAGCGCCTTGAGACAAAAACTTTTGAGATTACACATCACCATAGCTACGTCTTATTTAAGCTAGAAGGACTTGAGTATAAGCTCCCAGTTGGTGGAGATATTCTTCTGACTCATTTGAAGGTAAAAATATTAATCAATACCTTATCCACTTCTATCATGGGACTTCTTGGGCGCTATGAAGGGAATGTGATGACTTGGGTGAGGGCAAGCAATAATAAACTAGTTGATCGAGCGGCTCGCTATATTGCTGAGATTTTATCTCAGCAAGGATTGAGTAGAACTTATGAGCAAATTGTTCAGGAAATTTTTAAGCAATTAGAGGGGATTCATGAAAATGAGCCCATTGTCTTGAAAGTGGTTGAAGCTTTGAAATTAAGCCGCTAAATCTTTCATAAAACTAGAAAGTTCATCATTAAATTTTTTAATGAGTTTTTTATCTTTTGTGCTTATGACGAGACAGAAATAATAGTTTAGCAAAGAATCAATTTTAAACTTACTTATCTGGCAGTGAATGATTCTACTGACCACAGCAGGTCCAACTCCAAGGATCTCTGCAAGTTCAAGATTGGTATAATTATATTCTCTTTTAAAGAGTAAAATACACTGACAAATATTGAATTTCATCTTCTCTATGGGAGAAGCAGAATCGCTAATAAGCTCTGTAGGCTTAATCTTTCCTGTTTTTAATTTATCTAGTACTTTAAATATTCTATTTTGATCTGGATAACTCATAAGCTACCTCTCTTTTTTATTTCCCGAAAAATTTTTCCTAGTGCAACTCCACATTTAAGTTGCTGATT
>DZBG01000116.1 GCA_022729855.1 Bdellovibrio sp. | reverse complement strand
CAAGTGACTGTGTGACAATAAGTCCTGTTGTTTGTGATTACCTAGAACAAAATAAAATTAATAAAGAGCTTAACGGAAAAATTAATGAGTGTGCGAGTCTCTTATCATCAGTAGCTGAACACCAGAAAAAGTTAAGTGGTCTTGTGAAAAAAGAGCAAAAAGAAAGTCTGAAAGTTCTTTCGAAATTAAGAAAGGATAAGATCAAACTAAGAAGTTTTTATGATCTTGAAGCTGAGACAGTCCAAGATGTAAGTGATGTGATGAATGGTTACGCAAAGGCCATTGTTCAGTGTCAGACTCTTAAGCAAAAAGGCTTTTTCGCAGCTGTCAAAGAAGAGCCCAAGAAAGAGAAAGAAGATAAACCTGAATCTAGTAAACAATAACAGTATCTAGATTTCGAAATATTCTGAGTCGTCCCAAGGAAAAATGGAAAGTTTTTCGTATGGAATTGGGGCGGCCTCTCCTAAATAATGAAACATTCTTTCCACAAAATTATCTTGAAACTTACGAGCGGCTGATGAACTCGCAGGCTTATTAATAATACCAAATTGAATTTCACCATTTGTTGTTTCAAGTGTTCCCGCAAGAGAAGATGAGATGGCCAATGTTCCAGTTTTTGAGAGGATGGCTTCATTTAACTCTGGATAGTCTAAAAATCTCTCTCTAAAACTTCCATTATCCTTTCCGCCATTAACTGCAATAATGTCTTCTGGACGAAATCCCTTCGAGCGTAAACTTTCATGAAGTTTATTAATAAGATTCACGACAACTGAGCATGAAGTCAGATTGTCTTTTCTCGTTTTCTTTGTTTTAACTGGAAGGCCAGACCCATTATAAAAAATAATTTTGGTCGTATCAAATCCTCTCGACTTCATAAAATCATTAAATTTTTGAATAACTGACGCCTCGTCAAATACATGATGGGCCACAAGGTTTTTTGACATTACATTCATTGATTTAAGAAGTGAGTGAAGTGGTTTTGATCTGTGAGTAAAGATAATTTCTTCTTCTCCCTCAATTGGATTTTTATCAACAAAGTTCACTTTGCTTATAACCATTTGAGGTGAGTTATCTGCTTCAAGTGTCACTCCCTCTTCTTCTGCAAACTTTACTGCTCCTTTCCATTTAGTGTGGATATAAGAGCGATTTAAATCTGTGTTAAAATAAAGAGCTATCTTGCTTTTTGTATGGGCAGCAGTGATGACTTGATACTCTCCAAGGGCCACATCAGTGAACAAGAAATTTTTATCAAAACTCACTGTTTTAAAATGAGAGTAACCTTTCTCATTGAGGGCCTTCATAAGAAGAAGCATTTTTTCTTCTTCGAAATAAGGATCATTCCCGCCTTCTATATGAAGAGAGTCACCTTTGATATGGATTTTAGTGGTGTATCTTTTATTAAGATCTAAAAGTTCTGAGGCAAAATAGGTTGTAAAAAGTTTTGTGACTGAAGCGATAGGCATCATTTTTGAAACTTGATATCCATCTATGGCCCCAGTCGAATCTTTATAACAATATGACTGATTAACAAGAGCTCCCACCTTATATTTTGTCAGGAGGCTCTTAAAATCTTGAGTCAGTGAAGGATTGGCCCAAAGTGCACTAGATAAACTAAGTCCTAGGGTTATCGTATAAATGGCATTTTTCATACCGCAATCCTCACTTAATCACATGAATTACATTTGTTGATCGTGAACAACAATAATTGTATCCCATGATTGAACAGCAGCATTAAGGTGCGCCCCTGTGCTTCTATTTAATTGAGGAACAGAAACTGTATTATTTGTGACTCTGTTACGACCTTTAGCTTCGTTAATTATTTTAAACATAGCGGCCATGGCGCCACGGCCAGAATCCATAATTTTCTCACGAATAGCTTTAGACTCTTCTAGCTTCATACGCACACAACCACCTGAAGCCCTTGTCCCTAATTCAGCATAATGTGATTTGGTAGTCGCATGAATGGCAATTCCACCAATGAAAAACGTCGCATTAGGCATTGGAGCATTCCACGTATATGAAAGGTAATCCGTGTACATTTTTGTAGGCCGGAAGAATCCCTTAGGTGTTGTTGAAAGATATTTTCTTCCCGAGGCCGCGACCTCAGTCTTTTCTCTTCCTGTTGAAATTTTTGTTTTTAAAATTTCAATACCATTTTCAAAGACTTTCAAAGTTTGAGCGTCTGCTCCTGAAGCACGTTTATTTACAATAATAACTAATTTATTTTGCTGAATAGCCGCCTCCATTTCTTCTTTTAATGGATTATTCACCGTAATGCCAGCTGCTGCCTGTAGAGTCTCTTCAATAGGAGTCATCCCTTCTGCTATCGCTTCTGCATCTGTTAGAGCATAAGAATTAACCGCAAAGGTCGACGTCAGCGCCAAAATTGTCGCAAATTTAGCAAGTGGTCTATAGGCCATAAAGAATCCTCCATTAAAATAAACTAAGCGGATTATATGTAATTTCTTAATTTTTTGGGGGACTCTAGCAAGTATTACAGGGAGGTGTCTAAGATTTATACACCTTAATATACTTGGCCAAAAACCGATAAGTCGCTATGGTTAGACTCTTATTCTTCTTCCTATTCTTGCCACAATTAATGTCCTTTACCTGCCCAGAACTTACCCCTACTGGACTTAATGTCTTTATCCCCCTTGATAAGTATGATCCAGAGTTCAAGGCCTGCTTAGAAAAGACCGCAAAATTATGTGAAAGCACTCCCAGAGATAAAAGTTCTGAAAACTTTCAAAAAGTGACTAAACTCGCCTTTGATAAGGTCAAGGACACCGCTGAATTTAAAGAGTTCTACTGCCAGAACTTTGAAAAATCAAAAGTCTCATTCAATTATGATCGCAAGTGTGACCAAACAAGTTTAGATAATGAACTTAATAGCCTTCATTCTTGTGAGTTCATTTCTAAAGACAATGCTGATGCTTCAGAGGCCCTTGCCCTCTGTCAGCAGTTTCTTAATGATGAAATAAAAAAGCCCAATTACCTAACCAGTGAATTAAAAACTAATTTTAAAAAGACTTTGAAAGATGTGATTGATGGCTACAACAAAATCTATCCAGACAATAAGGATATCAAAAATATTCTCTTGAAAGTTTCACTTGAAACAGATTTTGACTACCGCCTCTCCACCTTTGTGGCCGGAGCGAGAGACAAAAGTGAAGTCCAAGGTTGTGACCCCACATGGGGAGTCGCTGAATGGTGCAAGGGAGATTATTTTATTCTACCTGGAGGAAGAATCTTCTCTGAGCCTCAAAACTTAGAGCTGATTCTGGCCCATGAAGTGGGACATATTATTAATAAAGTAAGCCTCCCTGAAAATGCTTTTGCCACAGTCACTTCTAAACTGATGGCCTGTAACCACTTAGGTTCCTCAAGTTTAGATATTGATCAATTACGAAGTGAAACGAGTGCTGATCTCCATATGGCCCGCTATCATGAAAAGTTCATGCAAGAAAAGTCAGTTGAAACTCATTTTTGTCAGTATGATAAAAAAGAGAAATATGAAAAATCTAATTACTTACATCCCTACCACAGACAAGCACTTATCAATTGTCTAAATTCCGCAGACCTTAAAAAATGAAAGAAAAGACTTATCGACGGCCTCTGGATGCTCGACTGATCCACCTGAGTGGTACTTAAGGAAAAGAGAACCTGTCATCACCATTCTGTGATCCGGAGCTGTTTGAATATCTAGTGAATGTGAGATTTTTTTATGGTGCCCTAGAATTGTTAAGGTATCTCTTGAAGAGTCGTAGCGACTTACCCTTGAAAAAGAGTTCATTAAATTCATCATTTCTTTTAATCTATCACTTTCTTTATGAATAAGATTCTCTACTCCACAAAGCTCATGAGTTCCTTCTATATGAGAGAGGAGAAAACAAAGTGCGGGAACGAGGTCCAAACAATCACTCACATCAAGCTTTACAGATTGTGAGCGATTTAAAATGGGCCTTACAGTGATCCCTTCTTCCGTTGAGCTCTTGATAGCATCCAAACGATTAAGGACATCAAAAAGCTTAGCATCGGCCTGATAAGCATCATAATGAAGACCTGGGAAGAAGACTTCCTCAGTTAAAGCTGCAAAACACATGGGGTAACTGGCGCCACTCCAATCGATAGGTATAGTGAAATGATGAGTTGTTTTAAACTTCTCAACCAGTAGCTCTGTTAATTTCCAATAGCTCAAGGAAGCCGTGAGATTCTCTGGGATCACGTCGACATATTGAGAAAAAGCGAGCTTAAAGGCCGAAGCAAATTGAGTTGATCGCTTGGCCGAAACTTTGATTGATTTATCCGTAAATCGAACAGGGCCTTTAATTTTTAGCAGATTATTCTTTAGGCTAATCTCCGCTCCTAGCTGCTCTAGACTTAATATAAGTTCATCCCATGGTCGCTCAGATAATTTACCAGAAAGGATCAGATGATATTCATGATGATCAAGAGAGAGCAAGGCTGTGAGAAATCTTGCAGTGGTTCCGCCTTCCCCAATATCTAAAACAATTGGTGTTGGGCCAGTGACACAAATAGGAAAAGCACCAAAGAGATAATGCTTATTTTCTTTTTTCTTATTTAAAATTCCAATTTTGACTAAGGCATTAAGCAGGTAATTAACATCATCTACTTCTGGAAGGTGCTCAATAATAGTTTCATGTTGTGAGAGTGCTGCAAGAATCAATACTCGATTAGCATAGGACTTAGACCTAGGTAGAATAATTTCAGATTTAATTAACCCCGAAGAGATGGTGTAAGTCTTCATTGGCCTCAAGCATTTTTTTTAATTCCGAAGAACTAAGTTCTTCGACATAGCAACTGCCTACGCGCTTAACAAGAATAAATCTAAGTTTTGCTTGTTGCTTCTTTTTATCAGAATAAATCGTTTTGAGAAAATCATCCATCTTAATCGAAGTAAACTTACCAAGTTCGATAAAACTCTCGTCAACTCCTCTGGCCTTCATTAGCTGGGCCAGCTCTGACAAAGAAGATTTAAGGTCAAAAAGTTGAAAAACGGACTTAAGTCCCAAGAGGACTGCTTGCCCATGAGGAATCTTCCAGAGATGTTCAAAAGCATGGCCAAAAGTATGCCCCAGATTTAAGTTAATCCTCTCGCCTGTTTCTTTAAAATCTTTTTTAACGATCTCCATTTTAAAATGAGCACAAGCCTCGATAATTTCTTCTAATGGCTTTTTTGCCATAATAAGTTCATTCACTTCTTGTGAGAGGAATCCATACTTAATAATTTCTCCTTCACCTGACAAAATATCCGCGGGTGAATTTGTTTTTAAGAAGTCACCACACAAAAGAATTTCTTCAGGATGATAAAAAGATCCAATTAGATTTTTACCCTTTGGTAAATTGACAGCGACCTTTCCACCTATCGCTGCATCTACCATAGAAAGAAGAGTGGTAGGAATCACTCTCCACTTAATTCCTCTCAGAAGCGTCGAGGCCACAAAGCCCGCTAAGTCAGAAGTCGCTCCCCCACCAATAGCATAAATAACCGATGTTCTTTCTATGCCTTGATCCAAAAAGAAATCAACAATGTCCTGATAGGTTTCAAGATTTTTTTGCAGCTCAGGATTTGATAGCCAATAAATTCTCGGAGAGAATTGAATCCATTGCGGGAGATGGTTTTTCACCTTATTATCAATCACAGCAAAGAATGAAGATTCTTTGTGCTCATCTAGGTGTTTTAATAACTCAAGTGATTTGAGATAGTGTATTTTAGGTGTCATATTCATATTCTTTATCGGGTGATTTGTAGGAGATATTAAGATGAGTCGTGAAGCTTTTCAAAAACTTCGTGAAATAGATTCTCTATTAAAAATGAAAATCAAAGCATTAGCTCTTGTAAGTGAGCAAGATGATCGGCTTTCACGCCTCCAGTCACAGAAAACGGACCGTTTAGAGCAAAAAGATCAAGATAAAAAGCTTTACACCCAGACTCAACAAAATCTTTTTGAAATGGAGAAAAAGCTCAAAACGGCTTCTCAACAAAAAGAGAGATTAGAGCAGTATTCACCTGATGATCCCAAACTTAAAGAGCTTGCTCAAACCATCGAAGAACTCGAAATGCAAGGTCTCGATTTTATCACGGCCATTGATGAGATTGAGCTGAGACTTAAAGATCACGATACTTTTTTAACTGGTGTAACGAAAACGATTGAAGAGATCACTGGTGAAGCTATTCTCATTAAGCAAAAGCATCAACAGGAAGCTGATAATCTCACTCTAAGAATTAATCTTTGTACTGAAGAGCTACCCTCACAGTTTCAACAAACCCTTACTCGTCTGATTTCTAAAAATTTACCTCAGGCCCCATTCACCACTATTCATAATCAGGCCTGTTATTTTTGTCGCTCAAGTGTTTCAAAGATTGAAGAGTCTGAAATTGATACTAAGTTTGCGATAATTCATTGTAAGCAGTGTGGCCGCCTGTTCCTTCCCTATACCGCTGTTCACGCCTAAAAGCTTATGCTATAACCCCAAGACCGAGATCAGGGAACTATCACCGCCGCAAGGGGGAGGAAAGTCCGGACACCATAGAGCATCGTAGCGGGTAATGCCCGTCCGTCGTGAGGCGAGGACAAGTGCAACAGAAAGTATGTATGGCCTAGGGTTCGCCTTAGGTGCGTAGTGAAACCAGGTAAACTCTACGAGGTGCAAGCCCAAATAGGTGAGCGTTGATTCTGCTCGAGGAGCTCACGGGTTGGGTGCTTGAACTTTGAGGTAACCCAAGGTCTAGAGGAATGATAGTTGAATACAGAATCCGGCTTATTCCTGATCTCGGTTTTTTTTTTAATTAAAGGTTATCCCCACTCTACCCTGTAAAATATTCACAGCACCCTATCCAGAATCAAAAAAATGTTACCATTCCAGCAATTTCAATCTTAAGGGATATTACTATGAAGTTTGCTAAACTGGCCTGGGCACTAATCACACTCCTTATTCTTCAGACGGCGATTGCTGGACACGGAAGAGATGGTGGATGGCCTCAGTCGCTTCAACTCCTTAGATTTTCAAAACAGCACCTTATTGAGCTTGTAAAACAAGCCACAGATCAAGATATCCAAGATGCCATTGATAATATGCATGACCGAGATGAGGCGATTCGTCCTGAGGATGTCGATAAAAAAGTTCTTCTTCGACTTATTGAAAGCATTGTAGAGCCAGATGTTGAACAGATTGAAAAATCTAAATATACAGGTGTTCGTTTATTTTATTATGACGATTCATCAGCTCCTTTATACAAGATTTATGCGACTAAAAATTTCTTCAACCTTGAAAAATACCAAGTAGGAGCGAACGAAATCAGCGCTTCTTTAGTCAAAGAAGTTCAGACACTAATGCTTCATGAAATCTCTCACTTATGGGGATTTGGTGAAGAAAATGGTGATATTAACTACGCTAGAACTTTTGCCACAAGAATGGTTGAAATCCTTCATGGGAATTTTAAAAAGAACTATGACTTAAAAGAACAGATGACTTCACTCAGTCAGGCATTTTTTCATGAAACCATGTCTCTGCAAAAGAACAACCAAGAATTCAAACTTCAAAACAAACTATACCAGTGTTTAAAAATTTCAAATAAAGGTGAAGAAAGATCAGAAATCCTTTTCAGTTCAACTGATGTGATCTGGTCAGGGGTTGATGGACATTCTTTAAGAAGTAATGAAAACCTTCTTATCCGTGGCACAATGGATGAATATTTAATTATTGAAGAAGTGGGTAAATCTCCACTTAAAATAGTTTCTCGTTATTTTGGCTCAGGGCTATTTCAAAAATATGTAAGCTCATATACTGTTTGCCACCCAAAGGCTGAGAAATTAGAGAAAATTACAGAGCGCTTTATTGCTCCTCATTATACTCGTACTAATTTAATGACTGACCTTGATTACTCATCAACTATCATGTTTCAATTTGTAATCAGTGATAGACTTCAAAAGATTGGGGATGATTTCAAACAAGTTAATTTGATTCAATCAAATAACCAAGATCAAATTATTCCCAACTACCATTTCCTAGTGCAACTTTTCTTCATCATAACTTCATAA
>DZBG01000115.1 GCA_022729855.1 Bdellovibrio sp. | reverse complement strand
CGCTTCTGAAATCAGCAACTTAAATGTGGAGTTGCACTAGAAAAAATTTTTCGGGGGTTTATAAATAATATCAAGATTATTATATATACTTTTTTATTTTTTTCACTTGAAGTTTGTGAGAGTAAATTCAATTAGAGTTGCTTGGCAAAAAGTATGGATATTTAATTAAGAATAGATATCAGAGCCCCTCAAAATCCCCAATCATCTCAAACTCTCTTTTTTCTTGTGGGTATCGCAGAAGCTGATAAGTCTTCATACCTGCCTGACTTGAGGCGAGATTCTCTTCATAGATATCTGAGAAGAAGATAATGTCTTCAGCTTTGTATTTTGTCGCTTCAATAATATTTTTGTAACTTTGAGCTTCGCGTTTCCCGCCGATCTTAGTATCAAAATAATAGCTAATCATCGGAGTTAGATCTCCATTTACTGAATAACCAAAAATAAGTTTTTGAGCATGCACTGAACCTGATGAGTAAATACCAATTTCATTGCCTGCTTCTTTTATGCGGTCAAAAAATGGTTTAACATCAGAGTAGAGATGACCTTTGAAGTCGCCGTTTTTGTAACCCACATCCCAAATTAAACCTTGAAGCTCTTTGAGAGGTCCGATCTTGCGGTCAGTTTTAATCCAGAAAAGAAGTTTTTCGATACACTGATCGATAGAAGGAGTGAAAGCTTCTTCTGTATGAACAATGACTTTTGTGTCTTCGATGATTTTGATGACTGATGGATTTGTTTGATTCTTTAAAACAAAAGATGAAAGGTTCGTCTGAGCATAAGGGAAAAGAACTTTGTGAACAAAGTCGATGTCCGTTGTTGTTCCTTCAATATCGAATAAATAAAGTTTCTTAGTCATTAAAGATATCTCTGTTCTGTTTTTGAGTTTGTATAATTGGCCACCCACCCCTCTGGAGTTTGGAAAACACGAATGGCCTTCACAAAATATTTGGGTGCAAGATCAAACCAGTGCTTATACCCTTTTGGTACTGAGATAAAATCTCCTTTCTCGCAAAGAAGTGAGAAGACTTCTTCTTTTTCGCCTTCAAGATGAAAAAAGAAATTTCCTTCTCCATCAACAAAAAATCGGACTTCATCTTCTGCGTGAACATGTTCAGAGAGAAATTTAGCACGGATGGCTTCAATATTTGGTGTGTCTTTGTGAACATTGATTACATCAGCACTGAGGTAGTTGTTTGATTTCATATAAGGGCCAAGCTCATGCTCGTAGGCCTTAAGAATTGTTTCTTGTGAATCAGAATCATTAAGAGGCATGGCCGCAGTCCACTGCTCAAAAATAATTCCACGATCGTTCATATATTTTTTGATCTCAGAAGGATTGGTGATTTGTTTTTTGTTTTGATCCAAAAGAGTAAGGATTGCCATAAATTATTTCCCCATCGCTTGAGTGACTTCGAATAAAAATTCGTAAGTTTCAATATGTCTTTTTGTAGTCGCTAAATCTTTGCCCCAAGTATAAAGCCCATGGCCCGCGATTAAGAAGCCATGGATATTTGGATTCGCTTTTAAATGAACTTCCATATCTGTGATGATGTCTTTCATGTCTTGAGAGTTTGGAACGATAGGTAGAATTTCAGTGAGGTCATGAGTAATATTTCCATCAAGACCTTTGAGGATTTCAAGACCTGTGAAACTCATTTTTTTCTCAGAAGCGAGCTTCATTGAGAAAGCAGTTCCAAGAGTAGAGTGAGTGTGAAGAACACAATTAGTATTTGGAAATTTTTTATAGAGCCAAGTATGGATTTCTGTTTCTGCCGAAGATTTGACACCTGGGCCTTGGAAATCTGGGGTAATTTTTCCCTCTAAGTCGATTTTGATTAAATCTTCCTGAGAAAAATAAAGTTTATCGACACCAGATTTTGAGATCATGATTTCTTCTGGATTCACAGTTCTCAGAGAGTAATTTGTTGAAGTGGCCGGAGACCATCCCTTATGATTAAAAAAGCGAATAACTTCCACTAATTGGAAAGATTGGTTTTCATCCTGTGGGGCCCATCCAGACATGGTGCGTCTCCTGAGAGTAGTCTATTGTCGATTAATACACCATTTTTATCAGTGATACCAAGCATTATTTTGAGCATTGATCTTTGGCCTATAGCTCTCAAATTTGCTATGGTGGAGACTACACACCGAGAGAGAAATTAAATGAAAAATCCATATTTAGGAAGTGATTTCCAGAATACTCGCCCTGATAGCTTTGTTCATCTCCATCTTCATTCTCAATACTCCCTTCTTGATGGGGCCATTCGTTTAAAAGATTTATTTGCTCGCGCCAAAGAGCTTGAGATGCCGGCCATTGCCTGTACGGATCATGGTAATATGTTTGGGGCCATTGATTTTTATACTCGTGCTTTAAATTCTGGAATTAAACCAATCTTAGGTTCTGAAATATATTTTACTCCTGGTTCTCGTCACGATCGTCGTGCGCCGAAGAACGTAAAAACTCTGGACTCACAAGATGAGACAGAGGGAAAGCATCAGATTCACCATTTGATTCTTCTTTGTAAGAACCTCACGGGTTATAGAAATTTATGTAAGCTTCTTTCAAAAGCTTATCAAGAAGGATTTTATTATAAGCCTCGAGTGGATGCAGAACTTTTGCGTGAATTTTCTGAAGGCCTTGTGGCCACTACTGCCTGTCTTAAAGGTGAGGTGGGTTACAATATGTTCACGAATCAAGATGAGCGCGCCATTCAAGCGGCTCTTAAATATCGTGAAATTTTTAAAGATGATTTTTATCTTGAGATTCAAGAGAACGGAATTCCTGAGCAGGTGGAAGTTAACCGTAAGGTAATTGAGTTTGCTAAGGCCCACTCAGTTCCTCTGGTTGCGACAAATGATAGTCATTATCTGACTCGTGATGATAGTGCCGCTCAAGAAGTTCTTATGTGTATTCAGACGGGGAAAACTTTTGAAGATGAAAAGCGTATGAAGCTTTCAACTTCTGAGTTCTATTTTAAATCTGCTGAAGAAATGCGTAAGGCCTTCCATTACGCTAAAGAGGCCTGTGATAATACACTGGTCATCGCTGATAAATGTAATCTTGAGATTCGCTGGCAAGATGAATCTGGAAAACAGATTTATCTTCTCCCTAAATTTGAAATTGAAACAAAAGAGTCTGAAGAAGATTATTTTGCACGTTTAACACGTGAAGGATTGCAAGAGCGCTTTGATGGCCCACATTTTAAAAAGCTCGTGGCCCAAGAGAATTGGGAAACTGAACTTAAGCCCGTTTATATTGATCGTCTTGAAGTGGAGATCGGTCTTATTAAGCAAATGGGATTTACAGGATATTTCCTTATCGTATCTGATTTCATTATTTGGTCTAAGAAAAATGGAATTCCAGTAGGACCAGGCCGAGGTTCAGGAGCGGGATCTATTGTTGCTTACGCTTTAAAAATTACTAACGTTGATCCAATTCCTTATAATTTACTCTTCGAGCGCTTTATTAACCCTGAACGTATTTCGATGCCAGACTTTGACATCGACTTCTGTCAGGATCGTCGCCAAGAAGTGATTGAGTACGTAACTAAAAAATACGGTGAAGAGCGCGTAGGTCAGATTATTACTTTTGGAACTCTTTCTGCAAAAGCTGTTCTTCGTGATGTGTCTCGTGTTTTTGCACTTCCTTATGCTGAAGCGGATGCTCTCGCAAAACTTGTTCCAGAAGAACTTGGGATTGGACTGCAAGAGGCCATTGATAAAGAACCAAAACTTAAAGAGATGGAAGACAATGATCCAAAGATCAGAAGAATTCTTCATATTGGAAAACGTCTTGAAGGTTTAAATCGCCACGCAGGGATTCATGCGGCCGGAGTGATTATTACCAATGAGCCCCTTGTGACTTATTGTCCACTCTTTAGAGGGGCCAAGGGTGAGCAGGTTGTTCAGTTTGATAAAGATTTTTCAGAAAAAATTGGTCTAGTTAAATTCGACTTTTTAGGTCTTAAAACTCTGACTGTTATTTCTAATGCTTCAAAACTTATTCAACGAGATCTAGATCCTCAATTTGATATTGAGTTTATTGATTACGAAGATAAATCTGTGTACGAGCTCATTTCTGAAGGAAATACCGTCGGGGTGTTCCAGCTAGAGAGTTCGGGAATGCAGGATCTTTGTAAGAGAATTAAACCCGATTCAATCGATGATATTACCGCGATTAATGCTCTTTATCGTCCAGGACCTATGGGTTCAGGAATGCACTTAGAGTTTGCGGAAGTGAAGCACGGGCAGAAGCCAGAAATCTATGCTTTTGATGCTCTTAAACCGGTACTCAAAGATACTTACGGGATTATCGTTTATCAAGAACAGGTAATGAATATTGCCCGAGTGGTTGCAGGATACTCACTTGGTGAGGCGGATATGCTCCGTCGTGCCATGGGGAAAAAGAAAGCTGAAGAGATGGCCCGCCATAAAGAGATCTTCCGTAAGGGAGCAATTGAGCGTGGTTTTGATGAGCAAAAAGCAGTAAACGTTTTTGATCTCATGGAAAAATTTGCGGAATACGGATTTAACAAGTCTCATGCCGTGGCCTATTCAGTAGTTGCTTATCAAACAGCCTTTTTAAAAAGATATTTCCCAGCTCAGTTCTTTGCGGCCCTTTTGGGAACGGAACTTAACAATAAAGATAAGATTACGATTTATATTCAAGAGGCCAAAGATTGTGGCATTGAAATTCTCGCTCCCGATGTGAATCAGTCACTTTGGCTCTTTAACGTTATTGATAAAACAATTCGTTTTGGCCTTGGAGCGATTAAGGGAGTGGGCGAAGGTGCTGTTGAAGAGATTGTCCGTGAGAGAAATGAAAATGGTCCATTCCTTGGATTTGTTGATTTCTGTGAACGCGTAAGTCTGAAGGCCGTGAACAAGAGAGTGATTGAGGCCTTGATTAAAGTAGGGGCGTTTGACTCATCTGAAAAATTTAATCGCCGTACTCTTTTAGAAAATATGGAATTCATTATCGCTTTTGCTGAGAAAAAACAGGAAGAAAAGCTCATGGGCCAGACTTCGCTGTTTGATATGGATGAAGCAATCACGGGAACGACTGAGGAGCAATTAAATATTTCTGAGTCTCCTGAGTTTGATGAAAAACAAAAACTCTCACTAGAAGCAGAACTTCTTGGGATTTATGTTTCAGGACATCCACTTTTTAGATTCAGAGATATTATGACAAAACTCACTTCAATGAGTATTGCTCAGATTCAAGAGCTTCCTACGGTGGCCAAGCCTGAAACATTCACACGAGTCTCAGATGAGAACGATCCTACTAAACGAAGTATGGTGATCGCAGGAATGGTTTCAGAGGCAAAAGTTATTCTAACGAAGAAAGGTGATAAGATGGCCTTTGTTCAGTTTGAAGACTTAACAGGGAAAATCGAATGTTTATTCTTTCCTAAAGTTTATGCTGAATGTGCTGAGCTTCTCGCTTCAGGGGAACCACTTATCTTAAGTGGTTATGTGAATCTTGCCGAAGATCCTAAAAAGTTTTTCCCTACAAAAATATCTCTGCTTCAAAATGAATCAGAGGAGCGTGTGACATCAGTGAGAGTGAATCTTCCGGTTGAGCATTTAAATAATTACTCACTCATGGAAATTAGAAAGATTCTTTTAAGCTACCGTGGGTCAGTGCCTATTCATTTCGTGTTTGAAACAACTGAAGGAAGAGCACGTATGCCACTTGATGATAATTATCTTGTGAGTCCCTCTCCACAGATGGCCTCTAAGATAAATGAGCTTCTTAATATCAATTCAGTTTCATTCATCGTTGATGGAAAAGTTGAGGAAGTGCGCCAGTGAAATTAGTTTTAGTCTGTTTATTTTTTAGCTTTGGTGTTTTAGCACAAGTTCACAATGTGGAAGTTTCTGGTAGCACAACTGAGTCTCATGCCATTTCAGAAGCAGAAAAGACGGTACTTAAACAACTACTTGCAGCTAAAGGTGTGAATGGAGATGAGTATCTCAAAAAATTAACTCAGAAGTTTTTTGATAGATTTGAAAGCTATAAGGAAAGGCGCTTACGTCAGTCTTATGGAGCCACTTACCAAAGTACGCTGACTCCTGAACAAAAAGAAAATCTAGATAAAACTTTTGATAAAGAAACTGCTGATTACTACAAAAGATACTTAGGCCTTGAGGCGCTTTTTACAACTCAAGTAAAAAAGAAACTTGAAGGTGATAAGTGGCAAGTTGAGGTCACAGAAAATCCTTCAGCCTTTAATTCTTGGTATGGACGGTTTGAATCGATTAAAGGAAATGTTAAATTTCTGGTGATTCCACATGTGGAACTTATTGGCATTGATTGGGATGAGTTAAAAGTTTCAAGTAGCAAACCTTTTATTTCTGCTCTTTGGGGGGCTTGGGATAAGTGGTCGAAGGATGAATCAAGTGGTGTTGATCTCACTCTTTGTACTGATCAATGTGAAAAACAATGGATGAGTGATAAGTCAGCTGATCATAATGATCTTGGTGTTTATTTTGGACAAGAAGATGAAGTTCAACTTGTAGCAGAGCTGCGCCTTGAACTAAAAAAAATAAGATCACTTCCAAATGGAGAATCTGAGTTTCAATTTTCTGGAAGTTATTCATTACATGATTATGGATCGAGGGCCCTTTTAGAGGCGATGAATCTTGGGCCAGAAACAAAACGTGTCTCTTTCAATCAAGAAGCTCAGGCGATAAATTCACAACTCGCAAACTATTTTTACCGCTTAGGTGTTCCGGCTTTTAGTCGTTTGAAAGGGTTTAATAATTTTCGTCCCTTTAACCAAGCACTTCAGTTGGTTATCGAAGGTCAGAGAAATTTACTCGAGATAAAAGATCTAGAGCAGCAGTTAAAGCTCTCAACGGCCAGTTTTTCTCCTCGATGGGAGCTTTTTGCCCTTACCAGAGACACTGTTCAGTATAAAGTTTTGTATAGGGGGGAGGAAAAAAGCTTTAAAGAGTTGATTACTTCCACATCACAGTTAAAATCTTCTTATAACGCCCAGTGTGTCTGGGACACTAGCTCGAAGGAAATTAAGCTTAAGCTAGTCCACGAGTAATTAAGAAGGTTACCTATGTTGAAAGTTTCTCGTTTATTTAGTCTCTCAATTATCACTATGTTCGTGATGCAGTCATGTGCTCCTCTGACAAGAAGAGCACCTGTCTCAGCAGCCACTCAATATAAAAAAGTCACAGAATTTCAGCCCATCAAAAAGAAAATTGTTTTACTTAAATTTTTTAATGAAGCACCAATTGGCGGTGAAGATTTAGGAATTCAAGCAACGGAAGAAATTCGTCGTGAAATTTCTAAAACACGTGAATTCGTTTTAGACACCGAAGCTGAAACTTTATTTGGAAGTTCAAAAGAAGTTTATGCTGGTGGTGGAGTGAAGCTTGCTCAACTTGCTCGTAAGGCAAAACTGGCCGGTGTCAATCTTGTGATCTTCGGAAGAATCACAGAAGCAAGACTTCGTCAGAAGAGTGATGAAATTGGATTTGTGAGAAAAGTGAAAGCCTTGGCAGAAACAGTTGTTGAAATAAAAGTCTTTGATGTGCACGCTAATAAAGAAGTGATCTCACAAACTCTCGATGGAAATGTCACTGATGATAATTACCGTTTCTATCAACAAGAGTCAGAAGAAAATATCGCCTACAGACAGGACCTTCTTCGTTACACCACTCGTGTGGCCGTAAGAAAGGGGATTCCTGATATTATTAAAGTGGGTTCTAAGCTTGATTGGATTGGAAGAGTGGCCAAAATTATCGGCTCACGAATTTATATCAACGCTGGAAAACAATCTGGAATTAATCTTGGAGATATTCTAAAAGTGATCACTGAAGGGAGCGAAATCTATGACCCTGAATCTGGGGCCATGATTGGAGTTTCAGAAGGTGAGGCGAAAGGAACACTTGAGGTAATTGATTATTTTGGTGCAGACGGCGCAGTTTGCGTTCTTCACTCAGGTGGATCAGTGACTGAAGGTGATTTCGTAGAGCTTTATTAAGAAATCTTGACTAATTTTTATCTTCACCAAAATTAAAACTAATTTATACTGTGTTTATCATTAAAGCGATAAACACGGAGGTTTATTTTGAAGCTTAAAGCTGGATTAGCTGTACTCACTGTTGCGTTCTCATTCTCATCTCTTGCTCAAACAGAGCTTTATGTTCAGGATTTAAACTTCATTCCTAAGGCGGGTGTCTTTGCCTATGATGGTGATATTTCATCAACGAGTACTACTAATGAGCGCGAATATTATAATCCAGGTAGTTTAGTTAATCCCAACTACCATTTCCTAGTGCAACTTTTCTTCATCATAACTTCATAAGG
>DZBG01000114.1 GCA_022729855.1 Bdellovibrio sp. | reverse complement strand
ACCTTATGAAGTTATGATGAAGAAAAGTTGCACTAGGAAATGGTAGTTGGGTTTATCAAGATAAGAATCAAAATTTGTTTATCATACGATGTCACCCACTTAGAGCTTAATACTAAACTTACTCAAGGATTCTCAGGTTTCATCATAAAATAAGAGGGTGAAAACTTTATTGCTGTTATTCACATTAATCCTTAACACTTCTGTGTCGGCACAGGTCACTATACCCTATTCCAAAGAATTCTCGCCTACTACTTCCGTTCGGAAAGGTTATATCTTTTATAAAAATGCTGAAGAATTAGATAAATATTTTGATTGTTTTAAACTTCCCCCTTTCAAACTTCGAAGCAAAGAAAAAATGACACTTAAGATAGTGGCCCAACATTATAATCTTCCTGAATCATTCATGGCCTGCACTCTCTTCGTTGAAAGTCGGTTTAACTCTCAAGCGATCAGTGCCGCTGGTGCCAATGGAATTGCTCAGCTTATGCCTGAAACAATTTCTACCATCTATAATTTGAACTCTCCAGTGACAAAGGGGCAGATCAAGGGATGCAAAAAAGAAAAGCTGAATGAAGAAGAGAGAAGTTATTGTTCCGCCTTAAATGAGCAACAACGATATGTAGCGATGTGGACTGAGCTTCAGGGGAAATTAAAATCAGCAAAACTTATTCATCATAAAATTGTCTATAATCCCTTTTCAACAGTTGATAGTATTGCCATGAGTGGAATGTATCTTAATTTTATTCTTAATAAAATCGATCAGCGCTCAGGACTTCCTCAGGGCAGAAACATGAATGAAAGAATGATTCATGAGTATAAAATTACCTTAGCCGCTTATAATCGTGGACCGGGCAAAGTCCTCTCTCTCATCCAACGACAAAAAGAAGACAATGGGATTGTAGATCTTCAACAAATTGTTTCGGAGATACGCATCAATAAAGAAACCGCAGACCATATGGACGGAATTGAAAAATGCCTGACTAAAAATGATTTCAGGCAACCCATCAGTGCCATTCCTGAAAAAACAATCCTCTGCCAGATTGACAAATAAGAGTCAGACACTCGTGTATTGAGAAATCTTTCGTCAGTTTTTTAAAATCAAGCTATGCTATCAGCATATGAAAATTTCACAAAATACCCGCATTGCAATTCTTGTTTTGGTGACTCTTATTTCTCTGGTCTATATTTTTACCAGACCAGTGATTATTCAAGACACCGCTTATCATAATTTTGCTGACCATCGCTCATTGTTTGGTATCCCCAATTTTTGTGATGTCATTTCTAATATTTTCTTTTTTATTTTTGGAATGATGGGATTTAATCTCGTATGCAAGAACAAAATTTTAGAAACAAGAAAATCATGGATCGTTTTTTTTATTGGCGTCATTATTGTTGCTCCTGGATCAGCTTATTACCATTGGAACCCGAACAATGACACTCTTGTCTGGGACAGGCTTCCTATGACAATAGGATTCATGGCCTTATACACAGCTCTACTCGCAGAAAATATCACTCTTAAATTCGAGAAATGTCTCTATCCACTCTGCTTACTTGGGTTATCAAGTGTGGTTTGGTGGGCAGTGAGTGCTGATCTCAGATTTTATTACTGGATTCAGTTAGCTCCAATGATTACGATCCCACTTGTTTTAATTTTATTTCCTTCCATTTATACGGGAAAACTTTGGCTCACAGGTGTGTTTATTTTTTATGCTCTGGCCAAAATCACAGAACACAAAGATCCACAATTTTTAGAACTTACTCATGGTCTAATGAGTGGTCATACAATTAAACATATCCTGGCCGCACTTGCGATTTGGTGTGTTTGGAAAATGCTTAAAACTCGCACACTCAGGAATATAAATGCTTAAATTTATCGGATTGTTTCTACTTTTCTCATTGCAACTACAAGCATCTGATGAATTTACTGATAAAATTAAACCTATCTTCGATAACCGATGCATAGCCTGCCACAGTTGTTACAACTCTCCTTGCCAAGCAAATTTTCAAACCTATGAAGGAATTGATCGTGGAGCAAACAAAGAGTTAGTTTATCATGGAACAAGAATTCATAGTGTTCAGCCGACAAGGATTGGGACTGATGCTCACAGCACTAAAGAGTGGAGAGAGAAGAAATTCTTCAGTCTTAATAACTCAAGAAACTTAAGTGATAATATTCTTGCTCAGGTCCTAGCTCTGAAAGACAGAAAAACAATCACACGTCCTGAAGTTCAAGTGGCAGAAAGCCATGTTTGCCCTGAAACAGCAAAGGAAGTCACTAAAGAAATTAGTATGCCTTATGGATTTCCTGCCATTGCAACAGTCGATCATCAGACGATTAATAGCTGGCTCGCTAAAGGTGGCCCTGGCCCTAATGCTGAAGCACTCAAAAAACTTAATTTCATAAAACCTAATACAAAAAAACAAATTACAAGTTGGGAAAGTTTTTTAAATCAAAAAGATCTTGAGCATAAACTTGTGGCCCGCTATTTATTTGAACATCTTTTCTTGGCCCATATTTACTTCTCTTCAGATAAAGAGTCTTTTTTTCGCCTCGTAAGATCTAAAACGAAGTGCTCAGCTGGTGTCACCGAGATTGGAACAAGACGTCCTAACGAGGCTGCCGGCGTAGATGAATTCTTTTATTGTTTAAAGAAGTTTAACGGAACCCGTGTAACTAAGACTCATATTCCTTTTGAATTTAATCCTGAGAAAGAAAAAAGAATCACAAAATTATTCTTTGGTTCAAAATGGAAAGTAGATAAACTTCCAAGTTATGAAAGCAAGATTGCGGAAAATCCATTCATTGCTTTTAAAGACATCCCCATTCGTGCTCGGTATCAGTTTCTCCTCGATGATGCTCAATATCAGCTAAATACTTTTATCAAAGGTCCTGTTTGCAACGGTTCACAAGCAGTAAATTCCATTCAAGAACAGTTTTATGTTTTCTTTATCTCACCTGATGCAGACATCATGGTAACGGTACCTGAATACGAGAAGAGAGTGAGAACTCCGTTAATGCTCCCTGGTGTTTGGGGAAGTGATGTTGAAGTTTTAGAAACTGTCCCTCTTACTAAAAAAATTGTCGAACATAGAGAAACATACCGAAAACTTAGAGCTGATTGGAAAAATAAACTTCAGCCGAATGGTGCACGTCTTATCGATATTTGGGACGGTGAGAAGACTAATCCAAATGCTTTTCTCACAGTCTTTCGTCATGATGATAATGCAGTGGTTTTAAAAGGTGCCGTAGGTGATATTTCTAAAACGGTCTTCATGCTCGACTATCCACTTTTTGAAAGACTTGTTTATAATCTTGTCGTGAATTTTGATGTTTACGGCAATATCGGACACCAAATGATGACTCGTGTTTATATGGATCTTATCCGTATGGAAGCAGAAGAAATGTTTCTCTCATTTCTTCCGGTAGAGCAACGAGTGAATCTTCGCAAAGATTGGTATCAAGGTCTGATTACTGAAGCCAAAATGAAATACGTTTTTCCTCTTCTTGGAAAAGAGACTCCTACACAAGTTCAATTTAAATCTACGGCGAATGCAAAACAAGAAATGATTCAACAAGTTCTATGGACTCATCTTAAACCAATTGTAAAAAATGAGCTTGATCCCATTAACTGGAAAAAACTGGCATCACCGTATCCAAAAAAGCAAACCTCAATTCAAGAACAACTCTCAAAGATTGTCGGGATTGATTCTGAAATTAAATATAAATTTGCTCCACTCTTTCCAGAAGTGACTTACTTATTATTGAAAACACTTAAAGGTGAATCAAAATTTTATACTTTGATTCATAATCGTGAGCACAAAAATATCTCTTGGATTCTTGCTGAAGATTTAAGACTTGCTCCCGTTGAGGATACACTCACAATCAGAGAAGGATACGCCGCAAATTATCCTAATCTTTTTTTAGATGTGGATGAAAGCCAACTTCCTTCAATGATTCAATCTATTTTAAAAATGAAGTCACCAGAGGACTTTAAAGCTTTCACGAAAAGTTATGGAGTTTCTCGTACATCTCCTGAATTCTGGAGTGTTTATGATGATGTTCATAAACTTTTTAGAAAAAGTGATCCTGTTGAATTTGGATACCTAGACTTAACAAGATATAGCTTGGATTATTAAATCCAAGCTACTTAATCTGCGCCAGAATTTTTTCCCAACGTAGGCCAGTAACCTTAGGTCCAATTTTTATTTTTTTGATTTCACCTAAATTACTTGGAGTTCCTACTTGGATTGCTCCAATCATCCCCATTCCAAAATGTGGAACACACTTAACCATATGCACACCCTCAATATCAAACTTAACGATGATCTCCTTGTTCACACCGGCCTTCCAGTCTTTCACGCCTTTTGGCACTCCACCTTTATAAGACTCAACACTGTGACCTTTATCTACTGGGATAAACTTCACAGTATCGCCTTTATTGATTTTGAGAAAATCTGGCTCAAAGCCCATCTTGATTCCATCTGAAGTGACATTCTTCATCAGAACTTGATACTCCTTGGCCTCTATATTAAAGGTCATAATTGATAGTGCTACTAAAGCGATGAGAAATTTCATCAGGCGCTCCTTGTTACATGTACTATACCATTGTTTGACATATCAAACAATCTCTTTTAAGCTTAATTTCTATCGAATAGTTTGAAGTCTGAAGTGACATCATTATTAGTTCAAAATGCCTGCGAAAACCAATCCCAATGCCCTACCTTTCGATATAGCCTTCGCCACTACAGACTTCGTTAATGTGATATGAAAGAGGATGAATAAGCGGATCAGACTGATCCGCTTATATTGAGTAAAGACTATTTAAAACAAGTTAAAAAATACACCATTCCATTAGCGGCCAGACGTGCTGATTTTTGTCCTGGAAGAACACGTAGAAGAGCAGCATCAGCAATACCACCACCAAAAGCATTATCTGCATTTTTAGCAGCGACGATTGTATCTGAATCACCTTTTTCAAGATTTTTTGTATCTGCCATTAATTCAAACGATTCTTCAGTATCATTTAAATATGAAATGATTAATTTTCCAGGATTTCCACTCTCAACTCTTACGTCATTCAAAGCATCACCTGGTGTCGTACAGTTAAGAACTGTTTTAGCAAAGGCAGTTGAAGTTAGACTCATTAGTGCAAAAGCAATAAGCAATGTTTTCATTAAATGGCTCCTTAAAGGTTAAGTAGAAAATTTCTCGCCTTATATCTCATTTTGAATTTTTCTGTTCGGCTTCTGTATTTTTTACCGCCAACTTCTATTTATTTTTTAGTACTCCCCCTCTCCCCCCTCGAAATTGTCTTTTCAGAGGGTTAGATATTAAATACTTAGCCTTGCCTAAGTTCTAACGCAGTTCGGATGCAAATTCTTCACTATGAAATCTAAATTTGTACAAAATTCCTAAAAATAGCCTATTATATTGCTATGCAATCTCGCATTGAGAGTGTTAATTATTCCGATATGTACGTCGCCTTAGAGTTCTTCGAGTCCCAAATACTCATGCCTCTTTAGTGCGCTCCCTGGCCTTAAGGAGGTTTTTATGGGTAAGAAAATTTATGTAGGGAACCTTCCCTTTTCAGCAACAAATGAATCTCTTAGCGAACTGTTTGGTCAGTTCGGTGGTGTAGATTCTTCTAAAATCGTTATGGACCGTGATACTGGTCGTAGCAAAGGTTTTGGATTCGTAGAAATGTCATCTGACGATGACGCTCAATCAGCGATCGATAAACTTAATGGTTCTGATTTCGGTGGAAGATCTATCGTTGTAAACGAAGCTCGTCCAATGGAACCTCGTGAATCACGTGGCGGTGGATTTAACCGTGGCGGTGGTGATCGCGGTGGATCTCGTGGTGGTAACCGTGACGGTGGTGGAAACCGTGGTGGATCACGTTGGTAATCTCTAAAAAATAGATTTTTCCGATATAGGGCCTACGCAAGTAGGCCCTTTTTTTTTGCCCTAATCTTGGATCTCACATAAACTTAAAGAATGATTAAACAGATTGCGCTACCTGAAAGAGACTTTAGTTGGATAGATGTCCAAGACCCCCAAGAAGGTGATCTTGAGAAACTCTCAAACGACTATCATCTCCCTTATCTCCTCGTCCAAGACTGCTTAAGACCCGAACATCTCCCTAAATATGAATTCACTGGTGGCTCTCATTTTTTAATGATGAGAAATATTGATGAAAATGCTGATTCTGATGCGACAAGTATTCAAGAGCTCACCAGAAAAATTGCCTTTTTTATTACAGAAAAACAAATTATCTCCATCCACCGAGTTGAGCTAGATTATCTTGATAGTGTGAAAACGAGATTCGACTCTCATCATTTGCCGGTCACCATTCAAGGAGTTGTTCACCAACTTATTCTTTCGGTTATCAAGTCTTATCAAGATCCCATAGAAAAACTTCAAGATGAGTATGAAAACTTTGAAGAAGTTATTTTTGCACAAGAAAATGTCTCACTGAGTACCTATAAAGGTTATCAATTCAAAAGAAAAATTTCGATATTTAAAAAATTGCTTAAGCAGACTAATGATTCTCTCTCAAGATTTAAAGATTTTTGGGCAACTAATCCCTCAATGCTTCAAGACTTAAAAGAAAATATCGATCAACTTTATTTTGCCCTTGATGAAATCTCAGAAAGTTTTGATCATCTTTTCCAATTACAAATTTCAATCACTGATCAAAAGGCCAATCAAGTGATGAAGGTTCTCACTGTCTTCTCGACGATTCTTCTTCCCTTAAATTTCATGGCCTCATTCTATGGAATGAATTTTGATTCTCTACCAGGTCTCCATTCACACTCTGCATTTATTGGTCTGTGTGTAATTATGGTTGTTTCTTGTATTCTCGGGATTATCTACTTCAGATCTAAAGGCTGGTTCAAAACAGTTAAAGATTAATTGTTTATGGTGGCCAAACAAAGCTTAGACAAAACCTAGTTCTCCCCTCTCGAAGGTCACAGATGTATGTCACCATACGTCTTGTCCCCTAAAGTGAGGTTTGTATGATTGATTCATTAGTTGCCAGCGCCCTTGTACCAGATCCTTTTATTAGAATTGGTATTCGCAGACTTCTTGGCCAAAGGCTTGAAGAATTAGCTCAGCCAACTCCTACGGCCCTCCTTAATTATAAAAAGAAATTTATAGAGTCTTGTAAGAGCGCACCTATTGCCGTTCAAACGAGAGATGCCAATGAGCAACACTATGAAGTACCCACTGAGTTCTATCTCTATGCTTTAGGTCCAAATCTGAAATACTCATGCGCTTATTTTGAAGAGGGTGATGACCTAGGGACAGCAGAAATTCGAATGCTTGAGAAAACTGTCACTACGGCGAAAATTCAAAACGGTGAAAAAGTTTTAGAACTAGGTTGTGGTTGGGGATCTCTCACTCTTTTTATGGCGAAACAATTTCCTGACTCTCAAATTACAGCCGTTTCAAATTCAAAAACTCAAAAAGAATTCATTGATAATAAAGCAGCTAAACTTGGACTGACTAATGTTTGTATTATCACTGCAGATATGAATCAGTTTCAAACCGAAGAAAAATTTGATCGCGTTGTGTCTGTCGAAATGTTTGAACACATGAGAAATCACAAACAACTTCTTGAGAAGGTTTCAACTTGGCTCAATCCCAAAGGAACACTTTTTGTTCATATATTTGTTCACAAGGACACTCCTTATCTTTTTGAAGTGAAAGATGAGTCAGACTGGATGAGTAAATATTTTTTCTCAGGTGGGATGATGCCATCAGATGATTATTTTACTTACTACCAAGAGAATTTCAGTCTTGTAGATCATGTTAAATATAATGGAAAACATTACTCCGACACGGCCGAAGCTTGGCTGACTAATATGGATAATCATAAAAAAGAGATTCGAAGTATTTTTGAAAAACATTATGGAACCAAAGAGGCGACAAAATGGATTGAGTACTGGCGAATTTTCTTTATGAGTTGCTCTGAACTTTGGAAATACAGAAATGGTGAGGAATGGTTTGTTTCCCATTACTTAATGGAGAAAAAATAAATGAAAACTCTGGCCATCATTGGAACAGGAATGAGTGGGATGAGTGCGGCTCATTTTCTGCAACATGATTATGATATTACATTATATGAGAAGAATAATTATGCCGGTGGCCACACTAATACTGTTTACGTAGATGAGGATGGCGCAAAAAAACCTATCGATACTGGTTTTATGGTTTTTAATGATGTCACCTATCCACTGATGATTAAACTATTCAAAAACCTTGGTGTTCCTTCTTACGACACTGATATGTCATTTAGTGTCTATGATTCAAATATTGATATGGAGTTCAACGGATCATCACTCTCGGGCCTATTCTCACAAAAGAAAAATTTATTCTCGATAAGTTATATAAAGATGCTCCTTTAAGAAAGCAAGTGACATTAGAATATTTTTCTCCCTGTCCCCCTTTA
>DZBG01000113.1 GCA_022729855.1 Bdellovibrio sp. | reverse complement strand
ACGCTGGGCCGTAAGTGGCCGAAAACTAATTCAAATTAGATGCGTAGCCCCTGTTAACAATTCATTATTATCATATAGGAGATTGAAATTATTGATTTCATAGGGAGATCTATATGGCACTTATTGATTGCCCAGATTGCGGGAACGAAGTTTCCGATCAAGCGGATCTTTGTCGCCACTGTGGAAGGCCTATTAGTGGCTCAGTTCTTTTAAAGGCCAATGCCAGTGAATCAGAGTTTAATTTCTTTGATGCTGGTGAAACGACCCAGCTTAGACAAAATCTTCTAGAGAATGAAAAAAGCAAGATCCACGTTATTGAGAAGCCCCTCAAACAAAAGAAAAAGAAAAGAAAAAGCTACAAGGCCATCATGCTTAAGATTAGAAATTTTATTTTAATGAGCGGACTCGTTATTCTGGTCTTCTATATTAAAAGAAAATTCTTCTAATTATTGCTGAACTTCAGTTCCGGTGATTTCGATATAATTGACTCCGTTCGAGTTTTCATCATTTCGTAGTGCTGTTGATTCATATTTATAAGTAAGCGGAGCGGAGCAATCTGAAGTGGCCCCAGAGTAATCAGTATAGTTTGCAGTAAATGTGTAAGTTCCTTCAAGAGTAAGTTCAAGCTGAACTTGTATATCAGACATAATTCCTGAAACATAAAGACTAGTGACTAAATCTCTACATGAACTATCAGCAAAGACTCTTAATGTAGACAGAGCAAAGGTTGTTCCTCCGCTTGAGTTTAAAAAGAGAAAGCTGGGTGTGCTGTCGTTACTTGGAGAGGACACAGGGTCATTATAACGAAGAATGGGTGCCCCTGGATTTGAAACCGAATCAGATCCAGTAATAAGGTCGTCCACTTCTTTTATATTACATGAGACAAGAAAAATCAGAGTCAGCATAATCAAGAGTTTCATTAAATCTCCATTCAATATTTACTATGACTCAATCGGGTTTAATAAAATTTACTGCACTTAAGAATTCTTGGTTTTGTTTTATATTGTTTAAGTCAAGTATAACCAAAAGGGGAGTATTACCCCTTCAGGCCCAGAAAATATCATCGTCTAACTTGGTGCGGTGTTTGATATTACTCAGTTTTCAATTTGGCATTCATGTTGCATTTCTAAGTTTGATACTAATCATCAACCAAGGATAAAAAATGAAAAAACACAATGGAACCAAATTACTGTCATTACTCTCGCTAAGTTTAATCTCTTACAGCTGCGCTACTGCTTATAGAGCAGATATTCCTAGCAACGCCAACCCTACTCAACAAATTGCAGAAATGGATTCAAACATTTCAAACGCAGAATCACAGGACTATACAGTTCTGGATAACAGCAACTTTGAAAAAAGTAAGAAGTACTTATCAAAAGCAAAAAAAGATCTTAAAGAAAATGAAGATCAAAAAGATATTCTTGATGACCTTAGAATCTCAAAAGGATACCTCGAACAGGCCCAGAAAAATGTGGCCAATCGCTCAGCTAAATTAGAGTCAGTTCTAGAGGCCCGTCATCTTGCCATCAAAGCAGGAGTTGAAAACTATATCAATCTCAATGCTAAGTGGAATGAAGCAGAAAAGATAACAAGAGATCTTGCTACTCAAAAAGCTGAAGAAATTGATAGAATGGAACTTAAAAATCTTCAAGCTCGCTATATCAAGCTTGAGCTTGATGCTACGAAGGCGAAATACCTTGGTGAGGCAGACTCAATTATCGAATCAGCTAAAGAGAATAATGGAGAGGAACTAGCTCCAAAAACTTTAAAAATTGCCCAAGTTGATTATGATGTAGCTGCTAGTAAAATTTCAACTGACCGTAATTCATATGAATTATTTGCCCCCTCTGTAGATAAGGCCAATCGCTCAGCACTTCGCCTTCATCATGTAATGGGTTATGTGAAAAGTGATAAATATAGTGAAGTCGCGGCCATTGATCTTGTTAATCAACAAGAAAAAATTGGGAAACTAGGTGGACGTGTTGCTGCTCAAAATAGCCGTCTTGCCCAACAAAATAATATTCTTGCTGATCAAAATGGAAAACTTGTAAGATCACAAAATCAAGTGGCCTTCCAGCAGGCACTTGATCGCGCCAGTAAACAATTTGATAAAAGTGAAGCCGATGTTTATCAACAAGAAGATAAACTTATTATTCGTCTAAAATCACTTAACTTTGCATCGGGACAATCAACTCTTCCTGCAAATGCTCCAGCACTTTTAAATAAAATTGAAAATGTGGCAGAAAGTTTAGATGCTCAATCTGTTCTCGTCCAAGGTCATACTGATTCAGTCGGATCTAAAGATAATAATCAAAAATTGTCTGAGAGACGTGCTGATACTGTGGCCAAATATCTTGAGCAAAATGGATTTGATGGCGCAACAATTAAAGCAGAAGGATATGGAGATAAAAAACCATTAGTTAGTAACAAAACTCCTGCTGGCAAAGCGCAAAACAGAAGAATTGATATTGTGATCACTCCCTCTTCAATATAATTTTCTTAAAGGGGCCTCACCAAGGCCCCTTTCTTATGCTAAACTCCTTCCATGAATACTTCCACAGATCGCTCACATAATATTCTTCTCTGGCTTGTGGCCTTCGGTTTTTTCATGGAGACCCTCGACTCAACAATCGTTAATACTGCTCTTCCTACAATGGCCGCGGCTCTTAATGAAAGTCCCCTTTATATGCAGTCTGTAGTTATTGCTTATGCTTTAACTTTGGCCATTTTTATTCCTGCCTCAGGTTGGCTCACTGATCGCTTTGGAATTAGAAAAGTATTTTTTGGAGCAATTGTTGTCTTTACCATTGGCTCTCTTTTTTGTGCCATCTCACAAACCCTTCCTCAACTTGTGCTTTCACGAATCATTCAAGGAATGGGCGGATCAATGCTGATGCCAGTAGGAAGGCTTGCTATTCTTCGAAACTTTCCAGGTCAGAAATATTTAGCGGCTTTAAGTTTTGTGGCCATCCCTGCTTTGATTGGCCCTCTTATTGGCCCGACACTTGGTGGATGGTTAGTTGAATATGCTTCTTGGCATTGGATTTTTCTTATCAATATCCCTATTGGTTTTATCTTAGCGATCCTGACTTATAAGGCCATGCCCCAAGATGAAATTGAGCATTCAAGAACCTTCGACATCATTGGTTTTTTTCAAATCTCTGCTTTTATGATTGGGATGTCATTTGCTCTCGATGGAATGGCGGGCCTTGGTTTCTCATACGGTATGGTTCTTCTATTATTTATTTTTAGCTTAGCGGCCCTGGCCTCATATATTTTGCATGCACAAAAAACAAAGTCTCCACTGATCTCTCCTCTGCTATTTAAAGAACGGACTTATAGTATTGGAATTATCGGTAATATGTTTGCAAGAATCGGAAGTAGTGGGATGCCCTTTCTTGTTCCACTTTTTTTTCAACTCTGCCTTGGCTACTCACCTTTTGAAGCCGGACTCTCAATGATCCCACTGGCAGTAGCTGCTATTGTGGCCAAAAGATTTGTGACTCGATTTGTAGAGAAACTTGGGTATAGAAAATTTCTTATTTGGAATACTTTATTTGTAGGTCTTAGTATCGGAAGTTTTGCTCTCGTTTCAACAGATGGTTCTAAATATATTCTCATGACTCATCTTTTATTTTTTGGAATTTTCAACTCAATGCAATTTACCGCGATGAATACTTTGACTCTTAAAGATCTTGATCGCAAGAAGGCCAGTGATGGCAATGCCTTATTCTCAATGGTGCAAATGCTCGCCATGAGTTTTTCTGTGGCCGCAGTAGGATCACTACTCGCAGCTTTTATGAACCACTATGATAAAGTTGACGCTTTCCATGGAGCTTTTGTCTGCATGGGAGTGATGACATGTACATCCGCTTGGATATTTTGGCAGCTTGAAAAGGAGCCTATATGACTACTGTTTACGATTTCTCTGTTAACAAAATTGATGGCACTCAAACAAAACTTTCTCAGTTTGAAGGAAAAGTTATGTTGGTAGTGAATGTGGCCTCTAAATGTGGACTGACTCCACAGTATGAAGGACTTGAGCAAATTTACAAAAACTATAAAGACAAAGGTCTTGTGGTTCTTGGATTTCCAGCTAATGAATTTTTAGCACAAGAACCAGGAAGCAATGAAGAGATTCAACAATTTTGTACAATGAATTACGGAGTTGATTTTCCTATGTTCTCAAAAATTGTGGTGAAAGGTGAAGGTCAACATCCTCTTTATCAATACCTCACGACAACAAAACCAAATGCGACAATGAAGCCCGATGGAACACTACTTGAAAGATTAGGTTCAAAAGGTCTTATCACCGGTGAACCGAATGATATCAAATGGAATTTTGAGAAGTTTTTAATTAATAAAAATGGCGTTGTGATTGAGAGATTCTCTCCCGAGTTAGATCCTCAAGACCCTCTTATTGTAAATGCTATTGAGAAGGCACTTTAAGAATGAAAAATATTATAATTAAACAACGCTCTGATACTCCACATTGGGTGGGAGACGGATTTCCGGTTCGTTCAATTTTTACTTATAATGATCTCGCCAAGGATATCTCGCCTTTCCTACTCATGGATTACGCAAGTCCTGTGGAATTCCCGCCTACTGATAAAAGAAAAGGTGTGGGCTCACATCCTCACCGTGGATTTGAAACAGTGACTATTGTTTACGAGGGTGAAATTGAGCACCGTGATTCAGCCGGTGGTGGCGGAACCATTGGTAAAGGTGGAGTCCAGTGGATGACTGCGGCCAGTGGTTTAGTGCACGAAGAATTTCACGGAAAAAATTATGCTAAAACCGGTGGTCCTTTTGAGATGGTTCAGCTTTGGGTGAATCTTCCTATCAAAGATAAAATGGGCGCTCCAAGATACCAAGGAATTAACAACGAACAAATCCCTCTTGTGAATTTGAAAAATGATATTGGATCTGTTCGTGTTATTGCTGGTGATTTTGAAGGTACTAAAGGCCCGGCCATGACTTTTTCTCCCATTAATTTATGGGACATTAGACTTAAAGCGAAATCAACTTACACATTTAATGTTCCCAGTGGTCACACTGCGACTGTGTTTGTACTAAGTGGAGATTTAAAATTTGAGAATGGAGACACTCTCCATGAAGCTGAAATTGGTGTTCTTGAACCAGTGGGTGATACTTTTACCATTGAAGCAACAACAAACTCAAAAATTCTTTTCTTAGGTGGTGCTCCACTTAATGAACCATTCATAGGTTATGGGCCATTTGTCATGGCCTCAAAAGAAGAACTTCATCAGGCCTTCGCTGATTTTAATAGTGGGAAGATGGGTGTCATCGGAAAGATTGAAGGAACTGAAACTTAGTTTTTAAGTTCCTTCCAATTTAATTCAAAATTCATGGGAACTTCATTTTCTATTTTCACAGTAAAGAGACTTGGTCTCTCTATCTTGTGTTCTTCTAACTTTAAGACGAACTCCCCTTTGAATTTTTCTAATCCTGAAATTTCAGCAGTGTACTCTTTTTCAATCCCATGAAGGCTGACCAGTGCTTTTAATGTCCATTTTTTTAATAATAGGTTTTTCTCAGGAAACTTCCCTTTAGCTGTAACCAATGGAAATTGAGTGCTCTCCATAATTGTTTGCATATTCAAATCTCTATTTGAATCACTAGAGATAAAAGATTTAACCGGAGCTGCAATCAAAAAATCACATTCCTCTTTTTCGCAAACAAGTTTACCCTTAAGCTCCGCACTTGTACCTTTCACAGTCTTTACCAGATGCTTTACCGTATATTCTGCAGTTGATTTCTCAAGTTGAAAATTTCGGGCCATTACCAT
This sequence comes from Bdellovibrio sp., assembly GCA_022729855.1. Classification (GTDB taxonomy): domain Bacteria; phylum Bdellovibrionota; class Bacteriovoracia; order Bacteriovoracales; family Bacteriovoracaceae; genus DZBG01. Next base: position 2,698 of record DZBG01000113.1, on the reverse strand, counting down.
TTCAGAGACTAGTAATAAACTAACTAAAATAATCTTTTTCATCGAAACCTCAAAATTAAAATTCAATAGTCATCAGTGTAGCTGAAAGAGCGAAAGCTCCAAATCCAATACCTGCAATGGCAGAATGCTGCTTCACAAGCGATGAACTTTTTTTGCCATTATCTTCATTTCGTTTGTACATATAACCAAGAATTGGGGCGAGCACCATGGCAGGAAAGTGTATCCACGCAAGGGCCTTGTGCCATTTAATCGCTCCTCTATCCACAATCCCAGCAGGCTTTGGTGCGGTTAGAGAGTAATAGGCCGTTGTATAATAAAGAAGCCCAGTGGTCATCCCCAAATACATATGCATATTACTATCAAGCGCAGAGTTTCCAGTAAGAAGAGTTGCCGTCATCAAACCTAAAGTCACAAGTCCTAATTTCTCATGAGTTTTTAATTTACTATGACGTACTTCCATAACCTCTTGTTGTTTAACTTGGGCAGGAGTTAAACTCACAGGGGTTTCATCAACGCCTAAATCTTTTAAAGAAATTTCTGCTTTGGCAAATTGAGAGAATAAAATCACAACCATCAATAAGCTTAGTTTTGACCACTTAAACATTTTTTTACTCCGACTCATTTGTATTTTGATCTGACGGTGAACTTAATATATCTTCAAGGAAAAAAGCTGCTAATTCTTGTCGGCCAGAAATTGAAGATTTTTTATAAATCGCCGTTGCCTGTTGCCTTACTGTTTTCTCGTGCGTTTGACGAAAACTTGCAATTTCTTTCATAGAGAACCCTTTAATTAGTAGCAGGGCCACATCCTTTTCACTATGGGACAAATGCCATAAAGCAAACTGCTCATCGATCATAGTCCTAATCTTCTGAGCACTTGAGTGAGATTTATCTTTCCATTCCTGATAAGACTTTTTAGCTTCAAGGACTTCTGAGGCTAAAGAATGAATATGCTTATTCTTTTTATAAATAATGATAATTTGCCAAGCAATCGCCACTAAAGCGAGCAGGCAAAGCACTACCTCGTGCAAGATATGATTTACTGGAATACCTTCTTTGAGATCTGAAATAATATCAAAAATAAAAAAGGCGGCAAATAAGACAAAAAATACAATATTTCTCATTTTTGAATCATATCCCTTCCGCTCTTTAAGACAAGAGTTTCAACCAACGTCATCTTGTTGCATCAGACAAACATCATAAGATAGCTTTAGGCCCTATGCCCAATTACCGGAATCACTTAAAAGGCGTAGGATGAATTAAGTTTTACGCACTCACTAAAGGAGCTTTCATGAAAACTTTATTATTTGGATTCTTAATGATCAGTTCACTATCTTACGCTGAGACAAAATGTACAACAGAGCCAACATCAAAATGGAAAGATCAAGAAACATTTAAAAAAGATCTTGAGAAAACTTATACCATTAAAAAATTCAAGGTCACACCTGGTAACTGTTATGAAATTTACGGATTTGATAAAGCAGGAAAAAAAATTGAGATTTATTTTAATCCCGTTGATGGTTCAATTGTAAAACAAAGATAGAAGAAATGAACTCTCGCAATCCACATTGGGATGTATATACTCGACTTATTCACTGGCTTATCGCCATCCCTGTTATTTTGAATTATTTTCTTGAGACAGGGGATATGCCACATAAGGTAGTCGGCTATCTATCCCTTTTTGGATTGCTTCTTAGAGCTCTCATGGGAATATGGAGTCAGGGTACTGCAAACTTTAAAAACCTTCCCCTAAAAAAAGAAGAAGTTAAAAAATTTTTGCAATTCCTTTTTGACAGAAAATTCCAAGCCTATCCAGGTCACAACCCTCTTGCTTCATGGACCTATATTTTTATTTGGCTGAATGTTTTATTCCTTGGAATAAGTGGGTTCATGATGGGAATGGATCAGTTTTGGGGACTTGACTGGCCGGAAGATCTTCATAGGTTTTTCTCTTATACGATGCAGGTCCTTCTGTTTCTGCATCTACTAGGCTTAGCTTTGGATTCAATTAAATATAAAAGGGTAAGTTTCTTAGCAATGATTACCGGAAAAAAATGAAATCAAGCGACTTCAAGATAAGAATCTATGACTTTAAGAAGATTCATTAAATCAAAAGGCTTAGATAACACAATATTTGCACCAAATACTTTTGCTTCCTCATGAGACACATCAGAATAGCCCGTTATAAGAATAATAGGGAGAGAGCTTTTTTCACGAATTTTTTTTGTTAAACTTATACCGTCTGCATCTTGACCAGGCATTCTTATGTCGGACAAAAGCAATTTAATACCAGGATTATTCTTCCACACGTTATAAGCTTCAATACCATTTTTTGCAGTAAGTGTTTTAATATTTTTCATTGCAAGAGCAGAGACCAAGATTTCTACAAGATCTTCTTCATCATCAACCACTAAAACAACAACATCTGATTCCACTATAAAACTCCATCAGGTAGGCAACTCAATTAAAAATTGCGTATGTCCATGTTCAATTCTATATGAAATCTTACCACCATGAGACTCAATTATACCTTTAGAAATACTAAGTCCGAGACCTGTACCATGACCAACAGGTTTGGATGTAAAAAAGGGATCCATCATTCTATTAACAATATGTGAAGCAATGCCTTTTCCACTATCTGTAATGTGCTGTCCGGGCTCAATCGACACACTTTAGGTCATAATTTAAGTCAAAAGAC
>DZBG01000112.1 GCA_022729855.1 Bdellovibrio sp. | reverse complement strand
CTTATGAAGTTATGATGAAGAAAAGTTGCACTAGGAAATGGTAGTTGGGAATGAAATACTCTGGAAATCTTTCGAAGATGAAAACTCATCATGGCGAGGTTGTAGAATACAATCTTGATCTAAATGGTGCCAATGTGGCCCTGAATTCTTTTGTAGGTGAGAAGATTAGTTTGACATTCACTGGCGATATAAATTGTTGCAACTGTGGGAAACAAGTTAAAAAATCCTATAACCAAGGATATTGCTTTCCTTGCACCATCAAACTTGCGGAATGCGATATCTGTATTGTTCGTCCTGAGTTGTGTCATTATGATAAAGGAACCTGTCGCGAGCCGAAGTGGGGCGAGGATCATTGTTTAAAACCACATGTGGTTTATATTGCAAACTCTTCTGGCCTTAAAGTTGGGATCACAAGAAGAACCCAAGTTCCTACCAGATGGATGGATCAAGGGGCCACTCAAGCATTACCAATGATGGAAGTCACAAGTCGCCTCCAGTCGGGTATTATTGAATCAACTTTGAAAGCATACATAAATGACAAAACAGATTGGCGTAAAATGCTGAAAGGTGGACAAAATACTTATGACTTAAAGCTTGAGTCAAAAAATCTGATAAGACAGGCCGCTGCTGACCTTGAGCATTTAGAGTTTGATATTCTTGAGGATGAGACTTATTCGTTCACTTATCCTGTTAAGACTTATCCAGAAAAAGTATCATCAATCAATATAGAAAAAAATCCAGTGATCGCACAAAAGTTAATGGGAATTAAGGGGCAGTACTTAATTTTTGAAAAAGGTGTGATCAATATTCGCTCTCATACTGGTTATCAAGTAGAGCTAGAGGTTTAAATATGTCAGTTGCACCTAAAACTCAGTATCTAAAAGATTATAAAATTCCTGATTATATGATTACTCATATTGATCTTGTTTTTGATATCCAAGACAAAAAGACAATTGTCTCTTCAAAGCTGCAGATGACAAAAACTCTCTCACCAGATGCTGAGGCTCCCATAGAGCTCGTAGGTGAGAATCTAAGTCTGATTAGTGTGAAAAAAAATGGAGTGGCCCTCACTCAAGATGATTACCAAATCACTTCAGAGAAATTAATCATCACTCAGAATAAAGATATTAATTTCACCCTTGATATTGAAGTCGAGATTAGACCAGACCTCAATACAAGTTGTGAGGGTCTGTATTTATCTGGGGATGCTTATTGCACACAATGTGAACCAGAAGGATTTAGAAAAATTACTTATTACGTAGATCGTCCTGACAATATGGCCACTTTTAAGGCAAGAGTCATTGCCGATAAAAAACTTTATCCATTTCTTTTGTGTAATGGAAATAAACTGGGATCAGGGGATCTAGAGAACGGTCGTCATTTCGTTGATTGGGAAGATCCTTTTAAAAAACCTTCATATCTTTTCGCTTTAGTGGCAGGAGACTTTGATGTGCTTGAAGACTTTTTCAAAACAGTCTCTGGTCGCAATGTTAAACTTCAAATTTTTGTGGATAAAGGAAATTTAGAGAAATCTCGATTTGCTATGGAATCTCTTAAGCATGCTATGAGATGGGATGAAGAAACTTTTGGTCTAGAATACGATCTTGATATCTATATGATTGTGGCAGTAGATTCATTTAATATGGGGGCCATGGAAAACAAAGGATTGAATATTTTCAATTCAAGCTATGTACTTGCCAATGAAAAAGCCGCCACTGACTCAGACTTTCAAAATATTGAAGGTGTCATAGGTCATGAGTACTTTCACAATTGGACTGGAAATCGAGTGACATGCAGAGACTGGTTCCAACTGACTCTTAAAGAAGGATTAACAGTTTTCCGTGATCAAGAGTTCTCATCTGATATGCAGTCAAGACCAGTAAAAAGAATTGAAGATGTAAAGCGTCTTAAAGAAAATCAATTCCCCGAAGACGCAGGACCCATGAGTCACCCGATCAGACCAGAGTCATTTATTGAAATCAATAATTTCTATACCATGACAATTTATGAGAAAGGGGCCGAAGTTATTCGTATGATTGAGACTCTTATAGGGAAGGATCAATTCAAAAAAGGCATGACAAAGTATTTTGAGCTTTTTGATGGACATGCAGCAACCACAGAAGATTTTATTCACGCTATGGAGCTTGCTTCAAAGAAAGATCTTACTGAATTTAAGAATTGGTACTCACGTTCAGGTACTCCTACTTTAAAAATGACCTCTGAGCACACAGGTGGAGTTTATAAACTCCATATTGAGCAAATTTATCCTCAGACACCAATGAAGGCCCCAGAAGGCAATATCCTGCATATCCCTCTAAAGCTCGCTTTTTATAATGAAAAAGGAGTAGAAGTCTACCCTGAGACCCTCATTGAGATCACTATGCTAAAACAAAGCTTTGAATTCAAAATTAAAGAGAATGTGATTCCATCTCTTAATCGTAATTTTTCGGCCCCTGTTCATATTGACTTTCCTTATGCCATTAAAGATCTTCAATTATTAATGGGACATGATTCAGATTCATTTAATCGTTATGAATCAGCTCAAAAAGTTTATTTAGTAACATTAAAAAAGATAACTGATGAATTAAAGAAATCAGCTGATGTTTCAAAATTATTAGAAGATATCGCAGTACCTTGGGGACTTATACTTAAGGATAAAAAGCTTGATCCTGCATTCATGGCCTATATTTTGGATATTCCAAGTGAAGCCACTTTGTTTCAAGAGTTGAAAAACGCTGATGTTGAAATTAATGCGAAAGCGATTAGTCTTTTAAAAAATCATTTAGCGAATTCTTTTGAAGCTGATCTTTTAAAAAATTTTCAAGAAATGAGTAAGCTCGCCAAAGGTGATTTATCAAGTACAACGATGGGAGCACGAGCTCTTAAAAACCTGTGTCTTGATTTCATTAATCGTATTCCTCATCATGAATCTATTGTGAATGATCATTTTAATAATGCAGAGACCATGACTGAAGAGATTGCAGGACTACGTGCTATTCTTTCTAAGCATGGAATGAATGGGAAATGGGCCATAGATGCTTTTGATAAAAAATGGCGTCATGATGGACTAGTCATGCAGAAATGGTTTGGTGTCCAAGCAGCAGTCCTGCCTGCAGAAGAGCTTTTTGAGCGCATCACTGAGCTGGCAGTTCATCCGGCCTATAATGCAAAAATCCCAAATTTTATTCGTTCAATCTATATCAGTATGGCCAAGGCCAATATGAGGGCCTTCCACCATAAGTCAGGAAAAGGGCTTAAGGTGATAGCTGATAAGATTATAGAGGTTGATCAATTTAATCCGCAGATTGCGTCGAGGCTTTCAACTGTGTTCTCATTTATTACAAAGGTGAGTGGGGAGCAGAAAGCGAGCGCACGAGCGGAGCTCACTAGAATACTTGAAAATAAACCTTCAAAAGATACCTTCGAGATCGTCTCAAAGCTGCTTGCCGAATAAGGGCAGGTAGCTATTTACGACGAACTTTTAAAGGAATGGGAGTCTTTGCTGCTTTGATTTTAGCTGCATAGACAGCAATGATAGAAGCGGCGATAAGAAAAGTAATTGTCATCATTTACCCCTTGGTATGACCTTCTCGGTCATATTCTTTATTTTATTATGACATCTTTCAAAATAAAACCGGTCAGATTTTTACTCCTCAATACGCCAGCTCAGTGGTAAACTATGGTAAATATTTATTTTTTTGGCCCTGAAAGGATTTTTTAGTCATGGTTGATCAAATTCTCTCTCTGAGACAGAAGGCACTTAAAGTTAATCTGGCGAAACGTTTTTATGGCACTTTTGCCGAAATCGGTGCCGGACAAGAAGTGGCCCGTCACTTCTTTCAGGCCGGTGGAGCATCAGGCTCAATTGCTAAAACTATCTCAGCCTACGATATGATTTTTAGTGACCATATTTATGGTAAAGAAAATAACGGTCGTTATGTGTGTGAGCCACGTCTCTCGAAAATGCTTTTAAAAGAATATGATCTTTTAAATGAGCGTCTGGGTGATACAAGAGGCAAGGATCATCAGTTCTTTGTTTTTGCTAATACAATCGCCGCCCTCAATTTTAAAAGAGATAACGAGGCCCATGGTTGGATGGGAGTTAAATTTCAGGCCACTCCAGGTGGAGAGTGTAATGAAGTTCTTCTTCACGTAAGAATGCTGGATCCTCAGAATGTTTATCAGCAAGATGCCATTGGTATTATTGGTGTGAATCTTATCTACGCCGCTCTTTTTCTTCGTGATAAACCTGAAGAGCTTATTCGCTCACTTCTTGATCATTTAGATAATACACGTATTGAAGTGAATTTTATTAAGTTCACCGGACCTGAGTTTAAAACTTATGACAATCGTCTTCTTAACCTTCAATTAGTAAAGGAAGGAATGACCAATGCGGTAATGTTTAATTCTCAAGGTGAGATCATTCTTGCTAGTGATCTTCTCTACCGTAAAAACGTTTTAGTGGTTCGAGGAAGTTATCGCCCACCGACTCTTGTTTCATTTGATATGATCAAAACGGGCCTTGCTCAGTTTGCAAAAGATATCAAAGTCGCAGAATCTGAAGTGGTGACGGTTTCAGAGATTACAATCTCCAATTTGAATGCTGATGGCGAGATTGTGAATGAGGATTTCCTCACTCGTGTGGATCTTCTCTGTGCACTCGGACAGCAGGTACTTGTGACCAACTATCCTGAGTACTATAAGCTTTCAAGCTTCTTAACTAAATACAATACTCCAAATCTTGGCCTGGTTCTTGGAATTTATAATTTTCAGCAAATCTTTAATGATGATTATTCAAGTTCAGTAGGGGGGCTTCTAGGTGCACTTGGACAATTATTTAGAAAGAATGTGAAGGCTTATATTTATCCTTATAAGAGCGAAGAAGGGCAGCTTGAGTCTCTTGGGAACCTGAATGTCCCTGAGGCAAGCAAACATTTATACTCTTATTTAAAAGATGGAGATCATCTTAAAGATATTACAAATTTTGATAAAAACTTTATTCATATCTATTCAAGTAAAGTTCTTTCGATGATTGTGAACAATGAGCCTGGTTGGGAGTCAATGGTTCCTGATAGTGTAGCAAAAACAATCAATGAAAAATGTCTTTTTGGACATCCATGCTTTCTTGATAAAAAGAAAAAGTGAAAATCCTTTTCTCTCCTTTTAATAACCCCTATGTGAATCTCGCCTTAGAAGATTTTTTTCTAAGGGAGCAACTAGGGGATCTTCCCCTTATCCTTTTTTATGTGAATCGCCCTTGTGTGGTCTTTGGAAGATTTCAAAATCCATGGCTTGAAAGTAATCTTTCATTCTTAGCTAAAAATGATCTCTGGCCCGTAAGAAGACAGAGTGGAGGCGGAACAGTCTTTCATGATGAGGGTAATCTCAATTATTGCATGATTACCCAAAGGCCCATGGTTGATAAAGGTGAGGCGGTTGGAATTTTAAAAGATGCCTTAAAGCTTTTAGGTATTGAGGCCATCGTTACTGAAAGATTTGATTTGTTTTGTATTGATCCTGTAGACGGAATTCAAAAAAAGATTTCAGGTTCAGCTTATAAGCAAACTAAAGATGCCTCTTTTCATCACGGCACACTTCTTATTAATTCTGATTTAAATAATTTACAAAAGTCCTTAGAGGCCAGTGCTGAAATCTCTGAGACACGCAGTATTCATTCTGTGCGCTCAAAGGTAATGACTCTTTCTCAATTTAAGGTCGATATTAGTAAAGAAGAAATTATCCGCGCTGTAGGGAGTGTTCTTGGTGTGAAAAGCGAAGTCATACCGAAAGATTTTTTTTATAGCTCAGATCAAATTCAGCTGAAGGTTGATCTATGGTCTTCCCCTCAGTGGGTTTTTAAAGAGACGCCACTGTTTGAAATCTCGTTATTAGGAGTAATGACCAAGGTTTACAAGGGAATGATTGGGGAGATTGAGTTTAATCGAGAAAATTTTGATTATTTGCCAGAGGAGATGAAAGAGCGACTTTTTCCAGATTTTAGTGAGCAATACAAGTACTGCAGCCTTCTTTTTTAGCTGTTAAATCCATCCAACTCCAGTCTCCATAGTGCTCATTAGCGTAGAGACAGGCCTCTGTGAGAGTCGTAAAGGTCTTTTGCATGACTTCAATCTCTTCACCGTTCATCACAGTCACGTAGTAAAGAAATCCGTCGTTTGAAAGGCTATCAAGGTCCGCACCCATAGAGATGAAACTACGGTATGGGCCGTTCTCAAAACGTGTATATGTCCAATTTTCTAAATTAATGCTTTGCATTTAATGTATCCCACCGAGAAAAGCTTGCCAAGTTCTTGATCAGAGATTATATTGCTAGGACTTTTAAGTAAATATTTAATCTATCATTGTTTTTAAGGGGTTTATATGGCGAAGGGACCACGCGTAATTGTTACTTTAGAATGTACTGAAGCTCGTAAAGAAGGGAAATCACCTTCTCGTTATACGACGACAAAAAACAAAAAGACGACTCCAGAGCGTCTTGAAATGAACAAGTATAACCCGAATCTTCGTCGTCATACTATTCACAAAGAAGTTAAGTAATTCGATATAAAAAAAGCCACCCTTTGGGTGGCTTTTTTTTTGCTTAAATATCAATTTTTTTATCTAAAAAACTAAGCTGAGATTTATCTACAAAGCTGAATGATTTTTTCTCATCATTACTTAATATATAAAATTGTTTGGTCGCGAGATTCACACCAGAGATTGGTTCAGAAAATAAACTAAGAGTATATGTTCTGAGTCCATTGAGTGTTTGAACACGAATGACGTATTGTGGGTTCACAAGTAGGCGATCAAGAATGATTTTTTGTTCTGCATTCCCATTTTCAATCACCAGACTACTTTTAACTTCTTCCCAGCGATCAAAATATTTTTGAATTTTTTGGGCCGGTATCTCCTGTCCAGTTTGCGTGAGCCATTTATCAGCATTTTTCTGCCATCTAAAACTTGATACATTCTCTTTTACTAATTCAAAACTTTGAATGGAGTCAGTATTAAGAGCGAGAATTTGTGACTCGGCCATTTGGGCCAGATCATAAGATTCAAGAGAAATTGAAAGAGGATCAATTTGATAGATTTGAGTGGCATCAGTGAAGGTCATATATGAAGAGTTATCGATTGGGTTAATAAGTCCAAATTTAAGCTCTACAGCACGCCCAGAGTTGGCCCGAATATTCACTGTTGCAGTCGGAGAATCAAGTGAGAAGCTACTGAGATTAATTCCGTCTAGGGAGAATACTTGTCGAATCTGAATTTGTTTTAAAGCTCCCATGATTTTTTCCACTACCGCAGATTTAACTTTAAGAACTTGGGGGGAAGTAAGTTGCCAAGGCCCTTCGAATAATCCTTCCGGATTCATATTCTCAAGAACGAATTCACCATTCTTATTATTGATTTTGAATTCTCGAATTTCGTTAAATTGCCGCCACTGAATAGGAGTGGCATAGAGTGCGGCCAAATCCATCTCTGAATTTCGAGATTGGAAGACCTCAGCAAAAAGGGCCAGAAATATACAAAGGATGAAAAAAAATCCGACTAGGAAAGTTCCATAGTTCTTTTTTAAAAAGTGCTTCATAAATACAATTATAAACGCAAGCTATAGACCAAAGCTATCTTCTTCTGATTCCTTTTTCTTCTTCTTTTCGGCTTGAGGAACATTAGGCTCAATAGATTTCAGGAAAACGCGTAAACGGTCACGTTCCTGAGGTGTGGGATAGGTAAAGCTGCACTGGACTCTGTATTCTGGGCGATGCTCAGAAATGATTCGGCTACGCATTCCAAAATAATGACAATACATAATTTCAGCGGACATCATAAATGGCTGAGGGATAAGAAAATCCACCACAACTGACTGGCCAATAAGGAAATTCTTTTTTGTGAAAGTAAGTATTGTATCCATATTCACATCTGAGAGGAGAGTGAATCCATAGGAGATTTTGTCGAGATCAGGTGCCTGTCTGATAAATGGTCTATCGAGAATAGGATTTTTCTCGTTATTAACACCTTGCTCTTTTTGTTCAGTTAAAATTTGTTCAGCTTGAACAAAAGTAGAATCATCTTTTGTCTCAGCTGCTTCGACAGCAGGAGTTTCTGTTGCCTGCTCTCTTGATTTTTCTTCTTCCTCTTCCTCTTGCTCTTCCTCTTGCTCTTTAAGGGCCGCCATAAACTCGGCCATGCCTTCATCGGCTTCACCTTCTGCTGGAGTCTCAGTTTTCGGATGCAGTTGAAGAATATTAGTTTGGTCTGTGAGAGGCTCACTTGGATTTAAATTATAAAACTTTTTAATATCATCTACATAAAGGGGAATGCCTGCCGCTTCACATTCTTTAATTCTGCGAACTAAAGCTGCTTCAATTTCATCTCTGAGTGACCAGATACGGATTGAAATTTTTTTGATCTCCACTGGGTGGGAGCTGCGATTGTAAATTGATGACATTGATACCTCACTTATCTTCACTATTGTCTCTGATAGTTGGATTTCTTCCAAGAGGGAAATTAGGTGTCATAACTAAAAAAGACGGGTTAGAAGGAGGTGCGTTAGCCTTTTTTTCCCTCACTCGTCCTTAACACCATCTGGACTTACGATTAGGGCGTGTCCTCATTTGCCAACCTTCATCCATATGAGGGAGCATGCAATAA
>DZBG01000111.1 GCA_022729855.1 Bdellovibrio sp. | reverse complement strand
AGTTAGCCACAACTAAGCCAAAATTTAGCCAATGGGTGAAAGTAAGCGACAGTCAGTGACAGAGTTGAGCTTGGGCGTGAGAGCTACTTAATTGATTCTTCGAGTGTTTAGATTTGAATACTTGATAAAAAAAAAGCCCTGATCGTTCAATCAGGGCTTTTTTATTGGAGGAGACGAGCAGATTTGAACTGCTGGTTTTACGGTTTTGCAAACCGTTCCCTTGGACCACTCGGGCACGTCTCCTTAAATTGAGTGAATAGTTTCATCGAAACTGCATTGTTTGTCTAGAAAAAAGCCCCTGATACTGGTAGTTTGCCCAGATGAAATACCTTAGTCTCCTGACCCTATTTATCATCTTTTCGGCCCATACTGCACCCTATCCTCCTGAGTGGTGGCTCCCTGTGGACCCCTCTGAAGCGGCTAGCTGGGAGATCCTTCCCCAAGAGGCCAAAGCTGGTGAGGTGATCCTTTCAAAGAGAAATGAGCTAGGTCTTTTCAGTAATTTTGCCGCCACCCCATTTTGTTTGGCACGCATCTGTTATGCATCCGTTGAAGGTCTTTGGCAGTCCCTTAAATACCCTGACCCAAATATTTCGGCTGATCCTCGCCACAGCCTCACTTGGCCACATAGCAGAGCAGAAGTAGAAAAGATGGTGAGCTTTGAAGCGAAAGCTGCCGGAGATGAGGCGAATCAAATCTATAAAAATAATCATTTAAAAAATGTGAGCTATGGAAATCATTTTTTTAATTATAACGACTACGCTGAAGGATCAGCTTTCCATTATAAACTCATTAAAAAAGCAATGACTGCTAAACTTAATCAGAATCCAGAAGTGATGGCGCTTTTAAATAAAACCAAAGGTCTTATTTTAAAACCAGATCATTTTGTGAATGAAAAAGACCCCGCTTCATATCACTACTATAAAATTTTAATGGAAATAAGGGACCAAGAGAGCCTTGATCCCTAATGAGAAACTAAGCTTCACGAATAATAAATTTATCCTTACCTTCGTCCACCATTTCTTTAAGTTCTTTACCAACTTTAAAGAATGGAACTTTCTTCGGACTCACCTTCACGACTTTTCCAGTCTTAGGGTTACGTCCTTCGTAGGCCTTGTAGTTACGATTCGCAAACGAACCAAAACCACGAATCTCAATTCTCTCGTCATCAAAGAGTGCCTGAATCATGCTATCAAAACAGATATTCACGATTTTTTCGGCCTGATGATGAGGCAAATTGGCCTGTTTTTCGAGTACAGCAATCAAATCCGCTTTAGTCATAATGATCTCCCTTCTGCGGTAAAAAACCTTTCATTTTGAGATCTTATCGGCGAATCCGAAATTTAGTTTAGGGCCTTGTGGATTTTTATAGGCAGGTATTTGCATTGTTTTTAGGCCCAATTGAGCTAACCCATTGAAATATTGCTCAGGCCTCTATTTCATCGCAAAACAAATATAGAATCAAACTTAAGGAAATTACTTTTAAATTCGATAAGTAAAATACGGAGGTTCGTCTTTGCGTTTATTACCACTATCAATCATCATTCTTTTTGGAATGTCCATCCTGTCGGGATGCGTGGATAGTGTTGCCAAAAGACAGACCATTGTTCCTAAAAGTACCACAGGCAGTACAACTGATGATACTCCTACTGCCTCAGCAGAAGTACGCCCTACAGATGCCATTCGATTTAAAGATGGTTATTGTGGATGTAAGGCCGGTGTTCCAACAACTTATGGAGACTGTGCTACCTTCTGTGCTTCTAACAACACTCCAGATGATCTTTTTTATACAAGCTTTACTGTCACTGAGGCGATTAGCTTAACTGAATTTGGCTCAGTCCAAGGTTGGTGTAGTAAAGCGCTGAAGGATGCTGAAGGAAATCTTCAAAGTACAAATCCAAGTTGTGTTCTTAGTGTGAAAGATCCAGATGGAAATGAAGTGGATTATCCACTCATTACTCAAACGGCCAATTCAAATTCAATCAAAGTGAATATCGCCAGCTTATTAAATGATAAGACTTATATCTTATCACTTAAAGAAGTAACCTCTGGAGCGACATCTAACTCTATTCAAATTTTAAAACCATCTCCTACAAGCTCAAGTGTGCTTGGCCCACTTAAGATTACTCCTGCTTCTCAATACACTTGTATTCTCCGTAATCTTTCACAAGATGATACAACTGGGGATATTTTCTACGAGAATGCTTACAGACTTCATTTCTATTTTATTGAAAGTAAGAGACCTGATCCAATTCCGGCGAATACATCAAATATTTTCTGCCATGATATTTTTAATACACTCTACGGAGCGGTAGATGACAGAACCTATCCCCGCCTTGAGGAAACTCCTGGTGTCATCAGCTTATGGGATGGGATTACTGATCCTCGCTTTTTTGACAATAACGGAAACGGGACACTCGATGCTAACGACCAGATCGTTAATAAAGTAAAAGATTTAGGTTTTACAATTCCAGCTTCAACAAATTTTTTCCTTCAGTTTAGCTGGCCTAGTAATCCAACTTCTGATGATTCATCAAGTGGTAGTGGTAGCTCAAGTGGAAACAGTCAACTTGGTTGGTACATGATCCCATGGGTAGACCAATCAACCTATAAAGCTTACTGCCCTACGGCCACTCATTATAATTCGAACAATGTTATCTTTCAGGCGATGAGAGATATTGTGAGTGTGGATACCGAAGGTCTTTATGTGGCGATGAAAGATGGTGAGCTCGTTAATAACGGAACAACTACGACCATAGGCCCTGCAGATTATATTCTCGTTCGTGAGTCAGATGTAAAAAGAGCATGGTTCTATTTAAATGGAACAACACCAATTGTTCCTACGGATGCTAATATTGCAAGTAAGACCATTTACTTCTACTACCCATTTAACTTCAGCTCTCCTTATACAAAAACATCAACTCAAAAAACTTATGTGGTGAAAAAAGCCTCTGAGTTATCAAGTGGATCAGTTTCTGATAGTGGAACAACAAACGTCAGTGGAGCCATCACCACTTACCCACCACACGATAGACGTATTGGTTGTATTCCTAAATTACAATAAATTTTTCAGGATAATTGAAAGGAAAGGATCTATGTCTTTAGAAAACATGACATAGAAAAGACCAAAACTTGCTATTGAGCCAAGTAATGTAATGGCCGTTTTAAAAATAAATCTCTTTTTAAATGATGCCGTCTTAGGTGCCACTCGTCTTTTGTAAACCCAACAAACAACCACAAGTAGTAACCATAGACCTGCATAATTACGAAGCTTCTCTTTTTGCTTCATAATATTAACTAGTCCTTGCATGACCTTCTCATCTCTTACCATGTCGACCATGATTTCAAGAGTGACAGGAACGGTCTTAAAAATCTTCTCCACAGGCTGGCCCTTCACACGCTCTTTTAACAGAGACTTTACGGCCTCGCGGTCCATACCTTTCAGAGGATTATTCTTTAAGGCCTCTTCAAACATCTTCTCCATCTGCTCAGATGACATGTTCTCAATGGCCGAGACATCTCCCGTAAGGGCAGGGCTCTCTTCAATTTTTTGAATTTCTTTTTGGTGAACAGCTCTCTGGGCTTCTAGTTCATTTAATATTTCCTCATCCTCTTGAGCAAAGCTCAAGGGGACAAGGAAGAATAAAAAAATAAAACAAAGAAGTTTCATTAAGCAGTTTGAAGTGAATGATTTTTATTAAAAAGAATTGTCATAGGAACTGCAATATAAACTGATGAATATGTTCCCACTAGAATCCCTAAAGACATAGCAAAGAAGAAATCATGAATAACTCCCCCACCTAAAGCAAACATACAAATCGCCACGATAAGTGTTGTCCCTGACGTATAGATCGTACGAGACATCGTATCGTTAATCGCAGTGTTCACGATTTGCTTCATATCAGACATTGGATTTGCCACTTCTACTTCACGTACACGGTCATAAATTACTACCGTATCGTTAATTGAGTAACCGATAATCGCAAGAAGGGCCGCTACAATTTGAAGTGAGAATTCTTTTTGAGTAATTACAAAGGCACCAAGAATAATAATCACATCGTGAATAAGAGCAATGATGGCACCTGGAGCAAATTTGAATTCAAAACGAAGAGCAATATAAATCATAATCCCTAGAAGGGCCCAAGCAAGAGCTTGGAAACCAGAAAGACGAAGCTGAGCTCCGGCCTTAGGTCCTACGATATCATTTTTAAGAATCTCAGGACCTTTATCACCCAATTTTTGATTGAGCATCATCCCTACTTCTTCAGAAACTTTGTTTAAGTCTGATTCAGAAGCTTGAATTTTCATTAAAAATTCATTCGATCCATCCTCACCCATTGTTTGAACTTGAGAGACAGGAATATTAGCAGCATTCAGTTGTTCACGAAGCTCACCTAGTTTCACTGTTTCTTTAAATTTTACTTGAATCTCAGCTCCCCCTCGGAAATCTACTCCGTAGTTAAGGCCTTTCGTAAAAATAAGAACAAGACAGCCAGCTACCATAAGGGCCGACATTGTTCCGAAAATTTTAAAATTTCCTGCAAAATCAAAATTAAATTTCATAAGCTATATCCTTAAACTTAAATACTTAAAGTTTTTTTCTGGTCGTTGCTAATATACATTTCCATGAAAATTTTGCTCACGAAATATGAAGTATAGATCGTTGCCACAATTCCAATAAGAAGTGTTACAGCAAATCCACGAACAGGTCCTGTTCCGAAGTTAAGAAGACAAAGTCCCGCTACGGCAGTTGTTAAGTTAGCATCTAGAATTGTCCAGAATGCTTTATTAAATCCTGTCGTCACAGCTTCCTTCGGAGAAGCACCAAGACGAAGCTCCTCACGGATACGCTCGTAAATAATGATGTTCCCATCTACCGCCATCCCCACAGTCAGTGCAATACCGGCAATTCCTGGAAGAGTGAGAGTAGCACCTAATCCAACCAAACAAGCTACTGTGAAAAGTACGTTAATAAGAAGTGTAATTGAGGCAAGAACCCCTGACATTTTATAAACAACAATCACTAGAAGGAAAACGAGTAAAGCACCAACAACACTTGCTGTCTCAGCACGTTTAATGGCATCAGCACCAAGTGAAGGTCCAACAACACGTTGCTCTTCAAAAACTAACTCAACAGGAAGAGCACCAGCACGAAGAACTAAGGCAAGGTCACGGGCCTCAGTCATCACAGTATTATAGTCTCCAACACCAAGAGTAATTCTTGCTGATCCACCTGCAATTCTTCCTTGAAGAACTGGGGCTGAGTAAACATTTCCATCAAGTACGATCGCTAAGCGACGTCCGATATTATTTCCAGTCACTTCTTCAAAAATTTTCGCTCCAGCTGGTTTAAAAGTAATAGAAACTTCTGGACGATTATTTTCGCGATCAATGGCCACGAATGCTTCTTGTAGCTCATCTCCAGTAAGAGAAGTTACTGATTCAAGAACATAAGGCTCAAGATTAATGATTTCATTATTCTTATTCATTGTTTTTGAGAATGAAAGCTCGTGAGCTTTAGGAAGATCCGCTTTTAACAAATCGTTAACTTTTTTAACGTAATCTGAAAAGCGCTCACCTTTTTTATACTCGATTCCAGCAGCTTTTGCTTTCTCCATCCACTCACCTGTCTGAACAGGAGAGATCGTGTCGTTTACAAATTTAAATTCAAGCTTCGCTGTTTTACCAATAAGATCTTTTGCTCTCTCGATGTCTTTCACACCTGGAAGCTGAACAACGATACGCTCTTGTCCTTGAGAAACAATCTCTGGCTCAGTGACACCGAACTCATCAATACGGTTACGAATAACTTCGATTGATTTTGAGAGTGCTGTTTCTTCAATTTCTTTTTTGAAATCACGGCCAATACCATAAGTCGCTGATGAATCTGACTCATCAACTAAACGTAGAGGGTAACCGTACAATTCTTTAAGCTTTGCTTTTGCAATATCTGTCTTACCTTTATCCGTAAAATCGATTCTCACTTGAGGATCTTTTGGATCTGTAGTCACGATATCACCTAGCTCAGACTCAATTCCCTCTTCTTTTAAAGTCGATTGTGACTTCTTGGCATAAGAGAGAACTTCATCACGGTAAACTTTATCAAAGTCGATACCGAGAACCATATAAAGACCACCTTGAAGATCAAGGCCCAGATTCACTTTCTTTTTGAAAGGAAGCCAGCTGTCGTCTTTAACATCTGTGAAAGTAGGAAGAACTGAAAAAATCGCGATCAGCGATAAGAGCACTAATACTGATACGCGCCCTAACCAACTTTTGGTCATAAGAAACACTCCGTGTCATGAGGATATTAAACATCTTGAAATAACTAGGAAATTTTAAAGGATTTTAAGAGTTGAGGCAATGAAGTATTGGGGCCGAATTAGGAATTCGACCCCAAGAATGAAATTAAACTTTGTTTTCTGTGTCTGAATCAGTTTTTTTCTGCTCTGCATGGACTTCAGGAGCTTGATTTATTGGATGCTGTGCAATGGTTTCTACCGTTACATCAGGCTTTTTCTTATCTTCTTCAACTGATTGTTGAATCTGATCAGTTAAGCCTTTAGCAGCATCTTGAAATTCGCGAATTCCCTTTCCTAGACCTTTTGCAAGCTCAGGAAGTTTCTTGGGCCCAATAAAAATGAGCGCAATAAGAAAGACTACAACTAATTCACCAAATCCTAGTCCGAACATATATTACTTCTTTTCAGGGTTCAAAATCGCTTTTGCTGAACCACCGATATGTGATTTTAAAACTTTCATTCTCGCTCCACCTTCAAGTTCAAGAGTCACGATCTTATCGGCAATTCCAGTAATTTTCCCTAGAATTCCAGATTTTGTGAACACTTCATCACCTTGATTAAGTTTTGTGATGAACTCTTGTTCTTCTTGCATTTTTTTCTTCTGAGGACGAATCATTAAAAAATACATCACTAAAAAGATAAGTACGAATGGAACCATCGACATCCACGGAGCTTGTTGTGGACTAGCGGCTGTTGCAGTTTGTGCGTGCGCAGAGGCAATGAGTAGATTCATCATTTTTAAAATTCCTTATTCCCAACGGTTAGAAGTGTAGTTGTTATAAAACTTCGTGTAATAATCGTCAAATCCATCCTGAAAAATGGCTTCTCGGGCCTCTTTGACCATATTCAAATAAAAATAAATATTATGAAAAGTGATTAATTGTCCGGCGAGATACTCTCCAACATTAAACAAATGTCGTATATAGGCACGAGAATATCTCTGACAAACGCGACATTTACATTCTGGATCCGGAGCACCTGAATCTTCAAGAAAACGGGCCTTCTTAATATTAAGTGGACCGTGGTGAGTTAAAAATTGTCCATTACGTGCATTTCTCGTAGGAAGTACACAATCAAACATATCAAGGCCGGCCTTAATCCCATTCATCACATCAAGTGGTTTTCCCACTCCCATGAGATAGCGCGGTTTATTCTCAGGCATTGTCGGAACAAATGAAGCACAGAAGGCCACCATCTCTTCGTTCTTCTCACCTACTGAAAGACCACCGAGTGCGTAACCATCAAACCCTAATTCAATAAGGCCCTGCATACTCTCAGTACGAAGATCTTCAAATAATCCACCTTGGATAATTCCAAACAGATGTTGATGTGATTTAAGCTCAACAGATTTACATCTCTTCGCCCAACGCTCAGTGAGCTTCATACTTTTATGAAGTGTCTCTTTGCTCGCTGGAAGCTTTGGGCACTCATCAAAGGCCATCACAATATCTGACCCAAGGGCACGCTGAATCTGCATTGATTTCTCAGGAGTGATCAGATGCTTTGACCCATCGATATGTGACTGAAAAGTAACTCCCTCTTCAGTCAGTTTGTTAATATCTGAAAGCGAGAAAACCTGATATCCACCAGAGTCAGTCAGAATCGGACGATCCCAGCTCATAAACTTATGAAGACCCCCAAGGCGCTCAATGAGTTCATGACCAGGCTTTAAATAAAGATGATAGGTATTTCCAAGAATAATTTGAGCGGCCAGAGCTTCAAGATCTTCTTGCTCCAGGGCCTTCACTGTTCCGCGAGTTCCCACAGGCATAAAAATAGGAGTTTCGATAACCCCATGAGATGTCACGATACGCCCTGCGCGAGCATTGCCCGATTTTGCTTCTAGTGTAAAAAAATTCATGACGGGGTTTTAGCACAAGATTCCAAAAGGTGCCAGCTACCTTTCGGGTAGCTGGCACCTTTTGGGGATATAGAAAATTACTTAGAAACTGCTTCTGATACGTCTGATGCTGGACAGCCAACAACTTTAGCTACGTTAACATACATATTTGGCGCTACTTTGATATAAGTATAGGCCATATCAGCACCTTTACCGTTAATCACTAATTCATTTCCTTCAAGAACTGCTTTTTTGACCACAGTGACTTTTGCATCTCTGACTTTCTCACCACAAGGCTGACAAAGTTCAAGAATTTCAGAATTGTTTTTCACAAGTAGCTCAGCTCTTTTAGCAGCGGCTTTTGACATAATTTGACATTGATCAGCCATAGCGTGAGCAGAAAGGGCAAGTAGAATAATTGCAGCGAATTTTTTCATATAAGTTCTCCGTGTGGATATTGGATATTGTCCCTAAAGTGGTGCAGGTTATCTGCCCCTACCGTCAGAACGTTTGT
>DZBG01000001.1 GCA_022729855.1 Bdellovibrio sp. | reverse complement strand
AAATCAGCAACTTAAATGTGGAGTTGCACTAGGAAAAATTTTTCGGGTCATTAAAAAGTCTCAATATCGGTGATTGTTTCACTGATCTTGCCTTTGTTTCCACGACAACCATTGAAGCCGCAACCATGGACTTTATTAGGTATGAGCCTGAAGCAGCTATTCTAAAAGTCAGAAGTAAAACAGGTAGAGAGATTTCTCAATTTTCTGACTTCCCAGAAGAAAGCGAAGTACTTCTCCTTCCCAATACTTTGCTTAAGTTTGAGAAAAAAGAAACTCTTTCTGATCGAATAGAAAAATATCATTTTAAAGAAGTTTCAAGAAAAGATTGTAGCATCATTAAGAAATAAAAAAGGCCCTGAATAGGGCCCCTTTTTTTATTCTAACCAGCTAAATCCTAATTCTTTTGTCTGAGCATCGCTCGGCTTCGATGGGGCACTGGCCATTAAGTCTGTGGCCGAAGCTGTTTTTGGGAAAGCAATCACATCACGGATAGAATCTGTTTTCGCCAGAAGCATAATCACGCGGTCCATCCCAAAGGCCATACCAGCATGGGGAGGAGTTCCGTATTTTAGGGCTTCAATAAAGAATCCAAACTGATGAGCAGCCTCTTCAGGAGTAAATCCTAGAAGCTCGAACATTTTTGATTGAACTTTATTATCAAAGATACGCATTGATCCACCACCGATTTCATATCCATTACAAACGATATCGTAGGCGTAAGCTTTAACATCTTTGATTTTTTCTTTATCCGTTGAGAAGAATAAATCTAGATCCTCATCTTTTGGACGAGTGAACGGGTGATGTTTTGCATGAAGAGAATTTGTCTCAGCATCGTAATCAAAAAGTGGAAAATCATAAACCCATAAGAAGGCATACTTATCAGGATCGATTAAATTAAACGTTTTCCCTAAGTGTCTGCGAACAGCATCCGCACAGTCATGAACGATATTCTCAGATCCTGCGAAGAATAACCAAAGACCATCTCCTTTCTCAACTGATCGCTCCGACAGAGCATTCAATAAATTCGCATCAACAAATTTTGAAATTCCACCAGAAACAGCATTGTTTTCTACTTTAAACCACGCCACACCTTTACCACCGTAGGGCTTCACAATCTCCGTCAGATTATCGATATCTTTGCGTGCCGGAGCTCCCATTGATGTTGGAACAAACATCGCTTTAACCATTCCGTATTTTGCCGCTGCAACTTCTGCAAAAGTAGCAAAAGCTGATCCTTTAAAAAGATCAGTCACAATCATTTGTTTTAAAGCAAAACGAACATCTGGTTTATCTGAACCATAATCTCTCATGACTTCATCATAAGTGATTGGCTCCATACTAAAGCCAGCTGGCATTCCAAAAAGATTCGTCACCATTTCTGTGGCAAGATTTTTCATATAGTCTTGAGTTGGAAATGAAACTTCAATATCGATCTGAGTAAATTCTGGCTGACGGTCAGCACGTAAATCCTCGTCACGGAAACAACGACAAATTTGAAAATACTTATCAGTATTAGCAATCATCAAAAGTTGCTTTAACGTTTGAGGAGACTGAGGAAGAGCATAAACTTTTCCTTTGTGAACACGAGATGGCACAACATAGTCACGTGCGCCCTCTGGTGTTGTCTTATAAAGAATAGGAGTTTCAACTTCAGTGAAACCTAATCCATAAAGTGTCTCTCTCGTCTTACGTGCTGTTGTAGAACGAAGAGCAAGAATATCTTGAAGTTTTTTAGAACGTAAATCAAGGTAGCGGTAACGAAGACGAAGATCTTCGGTGGCCTGAACCATACCGTGTGGAAGAAAAGGAACTTCTTCAGCTTGTGAGAGAATTTTGATTTCAGTCACTTGAATTTCAACAAGCCCTGTATCCATATTGGCATTCTTAGCAGTATCAGGTCTTGCAGCCACAACTCCACTGACTTGAATCACTGATTCCAATGAACATTTTTTTAATTCATTGAGATCACCTTTAAATTGCTCAAATCCAAGTTGAGTGACACCATACTTATCGCGGAGATCGATAAAATGAAGACTTCCAAGGTTGCGGTACTTGTTTACCCAACCACATAATGAGACAGTTTTACCAATATCGGATTCACGTAACTCTCCACAATGGTGGGTACGAAGTAATCCTGGTAATTGTTTAGATGCCATTTGAAATCTCCCGACTCTTTTTTTACACTAGTAAAGACCTCAAAATGATACTCGAACAGGGATTAAACTTCATGAGAAAACTTCTCACACTTTGTTGCTTATTTTTAATGATTTCATGCCAGAGTGGGTCATCAGATCCGCTAAAGTACGCAGAACTTATTACAAAGGATGGAGAAACGATTAAGACGACCCTCGCCATAACTGGGGCCGATCAAGAAAAAGGCCTAAGTGGAACTCAAAGTGATGACTGGGACGAAGATCAAGGAATGCTCTTCTTTTATAGTCAGGATTCAGAGCTCCGTTTTTGGATGCCCGATACCTATTTTGACCTCGATATTTTCTTTCTAGATAAGGATTTTAAAATTGTGGATGTAGTGAGAAAGGTTCCGCATTTTGTCGGAAAAACTCCCTACTCTAGTATTCCAAAAGTCCGTGGCGTTTGGGCCAGACATGTTTTAGAACTTAAAGCAGGGTCTAAATTATCTGATTCAATTAAAGTTGGCGATCATCTACGCTGGCAGTCTCAGTTGACTCCCCAGCAAATAGAATCAAAAATTCATCAACAGCAATAACACCAAGATGTTCTTTCGCTAATTGTTTTTGAAAATTACGGTCAGTTTTAATTTTTTGAACTTCGGCCGTAATTTCTTTATTCTCTTGGCGAACCATTTCTAATTCGTCACGCTTATCTTGAAGCTTCGTTTCAGAGCTAAAATAGTCCACCACTCCACGATCCATAAAAAATAAACGAAGAACTAAAAGTCCAACTACACTCCAACCAATTCTTGGAAGCCAATTGATTTTTGTTTTTGTTTTTGATTTCTTTTTTGATGATGAAGAACGTCTTGGTTTTGCAACCACTTCAACTTCTTCCTCTTCTTCATCCAAATATTCTATTTCAGGAGCTTCATATTCATGATCTTCGTCTTCAAAGAACTCAATATTCTCTGCAGTTGCGAGTGATCTTCTTGTGGAAGCAGGTGATTTGAAAGAGACAGTCGGTGCCACAGAGGGCACCGTGCCTATAGGACGCTCAAAGACTGAGCGACGTGTTCTTAGTTTTTCTTTTCTGGCCGTTTCATTTTGTCTCGGCTGACGAGACAAAAATGGGGACTCTACTTCTTCAAATTCGTCCATCGAGGGATTATCCGTTCTCCATTCCACTAAATACATCCTGTATTTTGAGCTTCAACCTTATTTTCTCTTCATGAGAAATATGATGCTATAGCGAATAGATTAACACGGTCAATTAAATCCCTCAATGCCTTAATAATAAAGAAGTTTTTTCCTTATTCTTAGTAACGTGGTCGGCTACTACGCTCTCCACCTTCACGACTTGCTCCGAATCCGCCACGATCTCCACCGCGACTAGCTCCGAATCCACCACGATCTCCGCCGCGGTCTGCACCACGGTTCCCACCAAATCCACCACGGTCTCCACCGCGATTTCCTTGGTATCCACCACGATCTCCGCCACGGTTACCTTGGTATCCGCCACGACTTGGACCTCTTGAACCACCACCACCGAAATCACGAGCAGGTGCTGAAGCAAGCTCAATACTTACACGGCGATTTCCAACGCTTTCTGCTTTAAGAGCAAGCATTGTATCTGTATGTTTTGCATCAACTTCGATGAAAGCAAATTTTTCTTTTGAATCAATACGTCCAATCTCACGACCAGAAATTCCTGTTGCTGAAGCCACGAACTTAATAAGTTCTCCTGGCCCCATTCCATCCATCTGACCAAGATTGATAAAAAATCTCTGCATCCCTTGAGCGTTTACACTACGAGTAGCTTCACCTCTCGCTGGACGAGCAGCAAGATCGATATCAATTGATTTTTGGTAACGTTTAAGTGTTGTTTCAAAAAGGTATGAGTAAACACCTTTAAGAAGATCATCATTTGATAGATCTTTAAATTTTTCTTTGAACATATCAAAGCTCTCGCCTTCAGCGCTGAACTTAGAAATAAGATCAGAGAAGTTCGTCATTGATTTTGCAATCAATTTTTTACGAATATCATTAACGTCAGGAAGAGTAATTCTTTCGATTTTCGCTTTTGTGATTCTTTCAATCTGCATAATACGTGATTGCTCAGAAGGTCCGATAATTGAAAGAGCAACACCTTTAGAACCACCACGACCTGTACGACCAATACGGTGAACATAAGCTTCGTTATCTTGTGGAAGTGAGAAGTTAATTACGTGAGTAAGATCTGTGACATCAATTCCTCGAGCAGCAACATCAGTACAAACAAGAAGGTTCAATTTTTTCTCTTTGAATTTCTTCATCGTCATATCACGTGACTCTTGAGACATGTCACCATGAAGAGCATCAGTTGGGTAACCACGTGAGTTCAATTCATCAGTTAATTCTTTTGCACCAATTTTTGTTTTAGTGAAAATAATTCCGTAGATATTCCCTACGAAATCTAGCATACGGCAAAGAGCTTCAACTTGGTTTTCGTAACGAACAACAACAAATTGTTGATCAATAGCATCTGAAGTAAGGATTTTTTTCGTTACTTTCACAATGACGGGATCATTGAACTGATCGTTAATTAAGTTAAGGATTGGTCCTGGCATAGTAGCTGAGAACATCCAGATTTTTTTAGATTCAATAGCTGAAACGATTTCAGTTACATCATCAAAAAATCCCATATCTAGCATTTCATCTGCTTCATCTAGAACCACGAATTTTGTTTTTTCAAACGTAAGAACTCCACGCTCAATTAGATCCATTACACGTCCTGGAGTACCAGCAACAATTGAAGGACGTTTCGCTTTTAGATCACGAATTTGTCCACCGATTGGAGTACCACCGTAAACGGCCATTGATTTAACTGGCTCAAAGCTAGAAAGCTTTTGAATTTCTTCGTTAATTTGATTTGCAAGCTCACGAGTAGGAGCAAGAATAAGAGCCTGAATACCAGGAGCTTTAAAATCGATTTTTTGAAGAAGTGGTAATGCGAAAGCAGCTGTCTTTCCAGTTCCTGTTTGTGCCTGGCCAATAAAATCCACGTCATCTTTTAGAAGGACTGGAATGGCCTGAGCTTGGATTTCAGATGGTGATTCAAATCCCATCTTCTGAATTGCTTTAAGTGATGATTCTTTTAAACCTAGTTCGGTAAAAAGCATGCGAGACTCCTGTTCATCGATATTCGATGACTGATTAATGTGTATAAATGACCCAAAGAGAGGACCACTTAAACCAGTATAATCAGACAGACAGAGCTGATTCGGGTGGGCCTCAAAGAAGACATTTTGTCGTTGGACTACTGCCTTGTAGCAAAAAAAAAGGGCCCCGTAAAGGAGCCCTTAAGGATATGTAAACATTACATTGAATTATTTAATAGAATACGAGATCCAAGCTCCGAACCATGCTGATCTCATCGAAAGAGGAACATCATTCACGTAAGTAGCAATATACGGCATGATATTAAGCTTAGGAGTAATCTGCTGTCCTACTGCTAGCATCACGTTTTGCCAGTAATCTTTATAGAGAGGATTCTTCCCATTGATTGATTTAAAGTTTCTGTCATTTTCCCAAATAACTTCGTAATAAGCCTGAATTTTTGTATCATCACTTACTGAATAGGTAATAAATGGAGAGACGTAATATCTCATTCGAGAATCATTATAACGTTGTTCATAAACCCACATTCTTGCTTGAGCATAGGCCCCGACCTGCCATGTTGGATTGAAGTCATAAGTTAACTGATTTAAGAAATCAACCTGATGAGAAATTGTCCCAAAGTTACGATTATTATTTGTTCTATTCACTCTACTTGTTGGAAGCCTTACACCTGGTCTTGCCCACCAAGCAAACTTTCCATCTTTTGAAGCCCAGATTACACCTTGAAAACCAACAAGAACATCATCAAGCATTAAGAAGCTATTATCTTCCGGCTCTTTCATTCTTTTTGTACTTCCAAGCATTGTTACCCAACGAGGGTTAACAACAAAATTCATCTTATAACCAAAATTATAATTGAAGCTTAACTGACTCCATAAATTTACTGGCCACGTATCAGAGTTCTTATCATTCCCCTTGTCCGAGATTCCCCACTCAGGAGAAATCGAAGCTCGTGACTGATCCCAACTTTCTAAATTAGATGAAGTCACAACTCCAAAATAACTAATTTTTAATCTTGAGTAAAACTTATCAAAAGTTGAATCATGAACCGTTTCTGTCTTAGCTGCATCTGATGCAGCTTGAGGAGCAGCAACCGGCTTACTCGTTTTGATTTTGTTTTTTGCACTAACAGGCTTCTTCTTTGCTGCAAGAGCAGTTTCAGGCTGAAGTAGAAAAGCCCCTAGGGCCAAAATAAAAAAACAACTTTTCATAGATACACGGCCTTCCTTACAATGGTTAAAAAAAATAAACGTCTTAAGATTCTAGTTTGTTAAACAGCAGAACTCAAAGAGTTATTGATTGTTCTCACAATCAATAGGACAATGACAATAAAAATATTGCGTGGTGCGGAATGGCACTAGAGAGGAAAAAATGAGCAGTGAAAAAGCAAAAATTCTTACGGCCTTCTTTGAATCAATGGGAAAAGTACAACCTGATGACTGGATGAAAGTAGTAGAAAAGCATCTTAGTGATGATGAAGTTGAAATTTTTGTGGATCATATTGAAGACTTTTACGGAGTCCAAGATGACGAAGAATTAGGAATGTTAGCTCAGATAATGATCACTGGTTATCTTGCCGGAAAAGACGAAGCTGAGCGCAGCAAAACGGCACATTAAAAAAAAATAATTCAGCCTAAATCGTAAAACGCCTGAATCCAAAATCGGCGCATGGCCGCAAGCTCTTCAAAATAAATCCACGTGGTTTCAACCCTAGGATCCTTTGAAAGTTTGTGGGCCAGCATTCTAAAAAGATTCGCAAGATCAGCTCCAACGACACCATATTCAAATAAATCACGTAAATCATCCATTAAAACATCATCTGAATCACCATCAACAGCAAAACGATTTGTCTCCATTTGAAAATTCAATGGCAGGCCAACATCATTTAAAAGAGATTCAAAATCCCCCATTCTCCTCAGAGCGATCTGATGATTTCCAAGAGGGCCCAGCTTAATCATATTGTCAGAAGCCGAAAGAGAGAGAGTTAAGGCAATTTGAAAACGATTGGTCTTCTTGACCATCCACCAGCTAAAACCTGGATCAGATATATTACAGATATTTTCTTCAAAACGAGGGAATCGGCGATTTTTCACATACTCGTGGATAATTTCAGCGTGGCATGTATTCTCAACAACAAAAAACCGTAATTTCTCAGAAGTCTCAGTTGCTTCATTTTCCATCAACCTGAGGCTTGGGTAATTTTCAGGATTTTTTAAAATGTCTGCATAATCTTTTCGAATATTCTCTGAAACAAAAGTTCTGATAACAAAAAGAGATGTTGATTTCTGGATATGATAAAAAAGCCCAGCAGACTCTGGCAACGCATCTTCTTTTTCTTCAGCGCCACCATTTTGCCAATCAAAGGTAAAGTCGTCGTGATTAGTATTTTCTGAATCTAGTTCAGAAAAATTTTTATCAAAATGTGAAAGCGTTTCCGTCAATAGAAACTGAATATCATCCATAATATCTCCCGATCCTTAGAAGATGCCCATGAGTAACTGACACACAATGATCACAATAATTGGTGAAGGATCAAAAGGTATGCCTGGGGGTAACATTTTTTTAATTGGTTTTTGAGGAACTTCTACGATCCGATGTAATTGCTGATTCCAATTCTGTGACCTGAGATCAGGAAAATAGCTCAAAATGGCATCAATAATCGTCAAATAAATAAAAATTTGAAGTACAGCATTGATCATAGAGATAATGATAATACATTAAACTCAAATGCAAAGCAGAAAGAATAAAAAATCCAAAAGGTAGCTGGCACCTTTTGGATTTTTTAGATTGAGATTTTAATATTTGTTAACGGCGAAAAATGCAGCAACAACAAAAAGTCCCATGAATATCCAGTAAGCAGGCTTACCGTATTTAGGAAAACGTTTCGCAACAACTGCCCCACCGATACCAACGATAAACCAAATGATCATTTTAACAATAATCCAAGTTGGCCATCCGCCAGTGTGTCCAATTCCAAGGCGGGCCATCAGTCCCATTCCTGCAACAAGGGTAAGAAGAGTCGCAATCCCTGTGACAATTTTAATGATCTTAGGTGCATTGGCCGAATAAAAGCTAATCGCAAGCCCTGTAAAAAGAAAAAGGATAGAAACAAGGTGTAGAACTTTGTACGTTTCGTAAGAAATCACGGGTAACTCCTATAATGAGGCTAAAGTTGCAGTTAATAATGTCCAAAATTTTTCAACAGTCGAGATCAAGACTCTCTCGTCTGGAGAATGGGCCCCAGTAATAGTAGGTCCCATTGAAATCGCCTCAATTGGCCCAATCTTGTCTCTGAGAATTCCACACTCAAGACCGGCGTGAATCGCCTTAATCTCAGGCTTACTTCCAAAGATTTTCTCGTATTGGTCGGCCACTAAGTCGAGAAGTGAATTTTCTCTCACTGGTTTCCAAGAAGGATACTCACCATTCTTTTTATAATCCATTCCAAAAGCATCACCCAAGGCCTGAATTTGATTTTCAAGCCCTACGCACTCACCTCTATCAAAGAATCTCAGCGATGAACGTAGATAGAACTGACCACGGACAAAAAGAATAATCGCCATATTATCACTCAGGGCAACCATGTTCTCACCATTCAGATCAAACTTATGAGCACCATGAGGGAAAGCTAAAACAAAATTGATCATCTCTTTGGCAGATTTTGCTGAGAGAACCTCTGAATAAACTTCAGACTCTTCAATCTTAAAGAAAAATCCCTGATCTTTCTTAGGCTGGAAACTCTTCCAACGGGCCTCCACCACTTCAGCGGCTTTTTTGAGAACTAGAATGTCATTCGTATTTAAATAAGCAAAAGCATCACGAGGAATAATATTATGGGCCTTTCCCCCTCTTACTTCTGCTAGCTCGTAATGAGAAACTCCAGCTTCTTTGAAAATCTCAAAAAGAAATTTCAACGCATTTCCACGCTGCTCATGAATATCAACGCCTGAGTGCCCACCAATGAATCCACCAACAATAAACTTAAATCCCTTCTTCATCTGAGCAGGAACAATTTCGTATTTTTTCTCAAAGTCGTAGTCAATCCCACCGGCACAGCCAATATAAAGACTTCCCCACTCTTCTGTATCTAAATTGATAAGTTTTTTTCCTTGGAAATTTTTCCCTTCCACACCCCAAGCTCCCACAAGGCCAGTTTCCTCATCCACTGTGAATAAAAGCTCCAGTGGAGGATGCTTAATAGACTTATCATTCATCAGCGCCATGGCCGCAGCACAACCAATTCCATTATCGGCCCCAAGAGTCGTGCGATCAGCAGTCAACCAATCCCCATCTCTTAACGTAATAATTGGATCATTATTAAAATCAATGATTCTATCAGGAGTCGAATCAGTCACCATATCCATATGATTTTGAATAATCACGGCACCATGATTTTCATACCCCTCTGAAGCAGGAACATAAATAACGACATTCCCCACTTCATCAACTTTATATTTAAGATTTAATTTTTCAGCTTCACTAACAATATACTCACGAATCTTAGCTTCGTTTTTTGAAGGACGTGGAATTTGAGTTATGGCGTGGAAATAATTCCAAACACCGGCCGGAGCTTCAGGATAATTCTGAGGTTTCATTTTTTCTCCTCTGCTAAGTTTTTTAAATTTCTATCATAATTCCCCCCTCAACTCTACAAGTAGTTTTAATGAGTTACCTGCGACAATTAGAAGCAGATCGGGTATTTTTTTCAGTATTATTGACACCTTAATGCAGGAATCATACAAAGCTCTCAAATCATTCAGGAGTCATTCTATGAAATTAAAAATGCTTGTTTTAAGCCTTGTACTAACTGCTGCAACTTCTGCCTTTGCTCAGTTCTTTCCTGCAAGAGCAACTGTTCTTGTGTATCCAGGACAAGTTGTTGCCCAAGTTTTTAATCCATACTACGAGCCCATCGCTTGTCGTGGAACAGTAGTAGGACAAACATTTTACGGACAAATTCTTCAAACTTCTTTTGTAGATAATTTTATTCCAGCTGGTGCTGTTCGCACGGCTTTCATTAATGCAAATTTCAATAATAGATTTGTTGCTGGACGTGCTGATATTATCTGTAGCTTTTTAAGACCTTACTAAAAAATACTTAAAAAAAAGGCTCCGATTCGGAGCCTTTTTTTTATGATTAATTTAAACCTTTATCTAAAACTAAATCATCATTACTACCTTTGTAATAATAAATGAAATTATAACCAAGATCAGATAACTCATCAGCTGCAGTAGCAGGACTGTTATCACCTTTATTAAGACTATAAAGAACGACATTTTGACTTTTATTTGGGTATTTACTCGAAAAAGCATTCTTAAAATCTGTCGTATAGGCCATAGATTCGATGTTTTCGAATTTTACTGGTGATTTTTCACCGGCCAAATCGATAAAAACAAAATTAAGACGGTCTGCAAGACGTTGTTTAAACATTTCACGAGGAATTTCATATTTCATAAGGTAATCCTTTTTAGTATCTTAAAAGAATACTCGATCTGATCTCAGATGTTGAGACTAAATTAAAAACACGGCGCACAAACTATGGACCAAGTTAACTTTATCCCTGTTAAATCTCACCTCGACTGGGATGAATACTTCATGCTTCAGGCCATGACGGCTTCTTTTAAAAGTAAGGATCCCAATACCAAAGTGGGATGCGTCTTTGTTGATGATAATAATCACCAAATCTCAATGGGATATAACGGCCAGATTGCGGGAATAAACGAGCATAAAACTCCATGGGGAAATGATAAAACGGTTTCACTTGATCAGCAGAAATATGCCTATGTTGTACACTCTGAGGCCAATGCCATTCTTCATGCGAAATCCCCCCTCGCTGGCTCAAGAGTCTACGTGACTCTTTTTCCCTGTCATGAATGCGCCAAGATGATTGCCACGGTGAAAGTGAAAGAAGTGGTTTTTTTGTCTGATAAATATACAGGTACTGTTGAGAACGATATTGCGAAAAAGATCTTTGATATGAGTGAGATCCGGTATCGTCAATTAACAATTAGACCGGATCTCATTCACAATTTAGGAAATTATTTAACTAGCATGGTTTAGAAAGTATAAACGAGGCCAACCTCAACAAGACTTGCTTGTGAGCCACTCGTATTTTTTTGAGCGGCACCTTTTGTATAAGTAGAGTAGTAATTCGACAACTCTCCAAAGACATCAAGTCCTTCTTCGAGATTATGTGAATAGCCAAGTCTCATCACTTCATTGGCCACAAGTTTATTGGCACCAATTTTATTTAAGTTCGTTGTAATTTTAGCTCGTCCATATCCACCAATAATTGAGTCTCCATTTTCAAGAGAATATTTAAATGAAGTAAAATAACCAAGCTCTTGGATATCACGATTTTTCCCTGCGCTTACTGAGTGATCAGCAAGTGTAAGATAGAGAAGATCATTTAGATTAGATCCGCCATAAATTTCTGGACGGATATCAAGCTTTCCAAATTTTCCGTGATAAAATAATTTACCACCGTATGAATGTGTACTTGCTCCTCTAGCATTCGTTCCAGAACCATTTACATAATTAACATTATCATAATCAAACTTTGCTTGAGTATAAGCAAATCCTGCTTGGTGAGTTCCATCATTGTATTCAACTTTTGCCACAATTTGTGGAAGTCCACCACTTGTCACATCTTGAACTTGAGGATCAGTTGCGGCCCCTGAAGTTTTCGGGTAACCAGAAATATTTCTTCCTTTCTGAGCAATTGTTCCATAAAAACTCCACTGAGAAAGTGTGTATTTAAACTCTACTTGCTCAGCTAAGAATCCAGAAGATCCTGCACGAAACCAACGGCCAACATAGTTAAATGTGTGAGGAGTAAAAGCTTCAAAAGTTGTCCAGCCTTGTCCTACGCGAGCACTAAAACTATTTGAGAATTTGTAATAAATTTCTGCAAGACGAACGCGAGCATTATTCTTCCCTGTTGGGTTTGTAGAAAAATCTGTAAAATCAAATTCTATTTTAGCTGAAAGATTATTTCCTCTTTTAATTAAAAAACCTGGTCTTGTTTGGGCCACTTGAAGTGAGCCTTTTGATTTATGTTTGTAAGCTGCAGTTTGCTGTGCTCCAGACGTTTCATCATTATTAAGATTCTGCGCCTCAGTTGGTGCTTGAAGTGAATCATTACCGAAAGAAGAGAGAGAATTATTTGATTGAAGATAACTGGCCTTTAAAAAACCATAAAAATCGACATCCACTTTTGCCTGCAGGTCCGCCGTGAGCAAAATCAGGGGAAGTGCTACTATCAGTTTTTTCATTAGAATCCCTTTGTTGAAAAAAATTTAATCCTCATAATATGAGGGAAATAAAGATTTTGCATTTTAATAAAGATTAGAATTTTCTCATCTCCCTTAGACTTTATGAGTAAGGGAGAAAATACCTCTAGATTTTCTCGAAAATTGAATTTCCATCTTTAACTGAAAAGCTAATTCAAGTGCACTTCGCTCACTATAGAAATGAACATGCGTGTCATCACCTTTATAATACCAGTCTTTAAATTGTCTCACTGATGGGTCAGGAATAAATTCTGTTTTGATAAGAATTTTTCCTCCGATATAAAGTCTTTCTTTAAGTGAGTTTAACAACTGGAGAGGTTCACTTAAATGTTCAATGACCTCACTCATTGTAAAAAAATTGTACTGACCATTTTTCCAATCTTCATTAGGAAAAAAAAGTGGATCATAAGATAAGACATTGAGATTTACCTTTTTAAAAAGGTCCGCGAGTAATGTCGTTTCTCCACACCCAATATCCACTCCCTCTCCTGAAATATTCATTTCAAGAAAAGAGTCTCGGACACGAGTGAGATACTCATGATAGCGGGGATCACTGAGTGAATTATTATGAAGTTTATATCTTCTATTCTCTTCTTCTAATGAGAGATATTCAGATGAATCAACAAAAACAAAATTACAATTTGAACATTGGTAGTAATGACGTTTTTTATCTTGCTCAAATAAGCTACTCTTACTTTTGCAAAGTGGACAAATCATTGATCGTCAGCTTTCACCCATGCTGTCACAGAAAGTTTGAGTGCTTGATCCACAGGCATATCAACTTTAATAAGTTTTGAGCGAGGAATAAGTAAAGTCATCCCACCAAGCATATAGCTATAAGGGATATAAACAGTCACAAGATCATCCATCGGTAGTCCATGGAGCTCTTCTCTGGTCACAAAACCAAAAGCGTAGCCACCAAAACTATCCATAGGAACCATCACTACCCGTTGAGGTCGGGCCTTATCTGAATTTTTTCCAGGAAGAAGGGCCATTAAATCTTTAAGAGGATTATAAATCGCCTTAATAAGTGGCACTTTCTCCAAAAGATTGGTGAACCACTTCAATAATCTCGCGGTAAAATAGTGACTGACTAAAAGACCGACTAAAAATACAAGTATAATGGTTAAGAGAATTCCAAAACCTGGAATATAGAGCTCTTTACCCAATAAAATCTTCAGGGCCGACCCAAAAAGTGATTCTACAGTCACACTTGCCCAGATTAAGAGATAAAATGTTAGAGTAATCGGCAGAACAACGATTAACCCTTTAAGAAAAATTTGATTAAATGATTTCATAATATAAGTTTAATCTATCATAGAGCAGGAAGCTTCGCAAAATGTCAGTTACAAATAAAGCACATATCAGATCCTCAATCAGGGATGCAGTCTTTACCAATCTCAATATCGGAATGGTTGAGGGTTATTTCTGTGCCTTTATGTTGGCCCTCGGAATTTCTGAAGTAGTCGCAGGGATGGGGACAGTTATCCCTCAATTCATAGGCGTGGTCTTTCAACTTTTCTCTATTCGCGATTTTTTTCGAAGAATGGGTCTAAAGTCTCGGATCATGATTTTTCTTTTACTTCAAACGCTCATGTTTCTTCCTCTCATAGGGATTGGTCTCCTTAAATATAATTCAGCCTTTCTCGTCATCTCTGTTTTGAGTCTTTATTGGGCAAGTCTTCTTTCCCTCAATCCACCTTGGAATAGATTAATAGGCCATACAGTGCCTCAGCGATTCAGATTAAAATTTTTCTCTATTCGAAATCAGTTTGGACAATTTTCTGTTTTCATTGGTCTCATCACAAGTGGGATTCTTCTCTACTATGCTCGTCCAGCAAATCTTGAACTGCCTACCTATGTGGGCATCTTTGCTGTGGGCCTTATCCTCAAGCTCCTTTCTTATTATGAAGTAAGATACAATCATAATGACTATGACTTCGGTGGACAGATTGAAGAGCGCCTGAAGCTACGTGAGTTCGTGAAGCGACTTCGCTCCACCGATCAGGGAAAACTAGTCACCTTTCTCTTTCTTTTTTATGTCACGGTCTATTCATCGGCTCCCTACTTCAATCCTTACATGCTGGGACCACTTAAATTTAATTATCTAGAATACATGGCGATCACGGCAATTGCTTACTTCGGCAGAGTCTTCATGTTTAAAGTGCTTCAAAAGCGAGCAAAGTCTAAGGACATCCAGAGAATTTTCATGTTTTCATGTTTTGCCATAGCAACTAGCCCACTTCTCTGGGCGATTAATCAAAATTATTGGTGGATTCTCGGGATAGAGTTTCTTTCTGGCTGCTACTGGGCCGGATTCGAGCTAAGCACAATTCTTCTCTATTATCAGAAGATCGAGGACGCTGAACGGACAAGTGTCATGACCTATATAACCTTTTTCAACACCACGGGCATGATTATTGGAAGCTTAATCGGCGGATGGGCCCTAAGAAACATCCCAATCCAACATGACAAATATCTGACGCTTTTTGCTGGTTCAACAATTTTGAGAGGCCTTGTGATGTTTGCAGCACCAAACATCGACTTCAAAGGACGCATCCCAAACCTGATAAGTTTCAACAGAGTTTTCTCAGTTCGTCCTCCTTATGGAGCACTCACTCGGCCTATACTTGGCCGTCTAAAAACCAAGCCTGAAAAGAAAAAATAATTGAGTGAAATAAAGACTTAAAATTTGATTTTGAATTGAAATGAATTTTGATGTTTTTCAGAGTGAAAAGATAAAAAAAAGCCCTCTTTCGAGGGCTTTTTGAATTACTTCTTAGCTGCTTTTTTAGTAGCTTTTTTTGCTACTTTTTTCGTAGCTTTTTTTGCTACTTTTTTAGTAGCTTTTTTTGCTACTTTTTTCACAGCTTTCTTCGCTGCTACTTTCTTTGTAGCTTTTTTAGCTACTTTCTTTACTGCTTTCTTTGTTGCTTTCTTAGCCATAAATTTCCTCCCAGAAATTGATGTATTAGTCTTTTATTTAGACCCTTCATAATTTAAAGATAAACACATTTTCTATTTAACGCAAATAAAAAATATAAATTTTGTTTCAATAGTATCTTTTTTTTAGCATTCGCTGATCATCTGGGAGGTTTTTTTCATGGTCCTCACATATATTCAGCGATGATAAATCTATATATGTGAGGATCGGTATGTTTTCAAAAGATGTTTAGGAAAAAATGAAATCGAGCTCGTCGTCCTTGAGATCAATAAGAACTTTTCCACCTTTTTCAAGATGTCCAAAGAGAATCTCATTAGCAAGATTCTTCTTAATCTTATCATTAATCACGCGAGCAATTGGTCTTGCGCCAAGTTTTTCATCATATCCATTTTTACTTAGCCAGGCCTTCGCTGCGGCAGAAACTTCCATCTCTACTTTCTTTTCAACTAGCTGATTTTCAAGCTCCATTAGAAACTTTTCTACGATCAGATCGATATTCTTATCAGCGAGCTTCTGGAAAGTAATGATAGCATCAAGGCGATTTCTGAATTCTGGTGTGAAGACATTCTTAATCGCCTGATCACGCTTGGCCGTATTATTATCTGCACCTCGTGCCTGTGATAATCCAATAGAGCCCGATTCCATTTCTTTGGCCCCAGCATTTGATGTCATAATAAGAATAACATTTTTAAAATCGCTGGCGCGTCCATTAGAGTCCGACAGCGATCCATGATCCATCACCTGCAGGAGAATATTAAATACATCAGGATGGGCCTTCTCGATCTCATCAAGCAACAGCACTGTATAAGGACTCTTGTTAATCGCATCTGTCAGCGTTCCACCTTGATCAAAGCCCACATATCCTGGAGGAGCTCCGATTAATTTAGAAACAGTATGCTTCTCCATAAACTCTGACATATCGATACGAACAAAATTAATGCCCATAATATATGCCAATTGTTTGGCAAGTTCCGTTTTCCCTACACCAGTTGGCCCAGCAAAAAGAAATGAAGCAATTGGTTTATTCTGATGACCAAGGCCAGATCGTGATAAGATAAGTGCATTAGACACTTTCTCAATGGCCGAATCTTGTCCGAAGATCATCAGCTTGAGATCACGCTCAAGAAAACGAAGCTTCTCTTTCTCATTAACAGAAAGTGATTTTTGAGGAATGCGCGCAATCTTGGCCACAATATGCTCAATATCTGCAACTTCGACAGCAGCATTTTCTCCACGCTCAGGATGAAGCCTGATATAAGCCCCTACTTCATCGATAACATCAATTGCCTTATCAGGTAGCTTGCGTTCATTAATATGCTTCTCAGCAAGCTCTACAGCTGATTTAACGACCTCTTCTGAGTATGTGACGTGGTGATGTTCTTCAAATTTAGATTTAAGGCCATTAATGATCTTAATAGTGTCTTCGATCGAAGGCTCGTTGATGTCAACTTTTTGAAATCTGCGATTCAGGGCCTGATCTTTTTCAAAATATTTACGATATTCATCAAAAGTCGTTGATCCCATACAACGAATATTACCTTTGCTTAATGCAGGCTTAAGAAGATTTGAGGCATCAAGTGATCCTCCACTTGTTGCACCTGCACCGATAATAGTGTGGATCTCATCAATAAACAGGACAGAACCTTCTACTTCATTTTTTTTCTCAAGGGCCTGTAGAACTAATTTCAATCTTTCTTCAAAATCTCCACGGAATTTTGTTCCCGCAAGAAGTGAGGCCATATCTAAACTGTAAACAGTTGTTTTACTCAAGAGACTAGGAACTTTTCCTTCAACGATGGCAAGAGCAAGACCTTCAGCAATAGCTGTCTTCCCAACTCCAGCATCTCCTACAAGAATTGGATTATTTTTACGGCGACGACAAAGGATCTGAATAATTCTCTGGATCTCATCTTCACGTCCAATCACAGGATCAAGTTTTCCTTCGCGGGCAGTTTTATTTAAATTGACCGTAAATTCGGCTAAGGCCTTCTCAAATTTTTCTTCACGACGAAAAGTTTCGCCTTCATTTTCTCCGGCTTCAGCTCCATCACTATCAGGTTGTGCTGGCTTATCAGTTGAGTGGGCAATTTTTTCCACTACATCAATACGAGTAACACCTTGTTGCTCCAAAAAATAAATCGCATGAGATTCTTTTTCGCTGAACATCGCCACTAGTAAATTAATAGCATGGATATTTTTTTTGCCTGAAGATTGAATATGGATGGCCGCACGTTGAATCACTCGTTGAAGACTGAGTGAGATCTCTGGCTGGTAAAGAATGCCATTCTCTTTGGCAATTTCTCTTAACTGCTCATTTCCAAACTGCTTTCTGTTGAGATCTTGAATGTCTTCTTCAGTTAAAAGAGAAAAATTTGAATCATCATCCACAAATTTTTCTAATTCACTTTTGAGATTGGGAAGGTCTGCTCCACAATCAGTTAAAACATCATTCACATCTTTATCAGTGAGCATAGCGAGCAATACATTTTCTAATGTGAGAAACTCGTGATGATGTTCATTTGCTTTTTTAATGGCCTTATTAAGAATCAGTTCTAATTTTTGACTAATCATTTTGCTGTCCCCTGTTTCCTTGGTTACTTAAAAGATGGGGATGAAATCCGGATGCACAAGGTTTGGAAGCTAAAAGATTATCAATCTTCGCATGGTTCCATTGTGCATTTCAGTGGATGCCCATTTTCTCTAGCATATTTGATGACTTTAGCGACTTTTGACTCGGCGACTTCATGGGTATAAACCCCACATATACCGTAGCCACGGGTATGAACCTCAAGCATAATCGCCTGGGCCTCAGTTCTGGTTTTTAAAAAATACTTCTGCAAGACATGAACAACGAATTCCATAGTAGTATAGTCATCATTATGCATAAGGACTTGGTACTTACGTGGACGTTTAAGTTTAGGTTGTTTGGCAACCGCAACTCCAGTTTGTTCTTCTTCATGCGGATCATTAGCAGACATATTTTACTCGTTTTGGTTATACTAAACAGAATGCACAACTTTTATGATCTTTTCAACTCCCTAGAGGATTAATTCATGGACTCATCAGCACTTAAAAATCGTCTTCAAAAAAATCATAAGAAACTCAAAAGCTGGATTACTAAAAATGAGTTTGAGTGCTATCGACTCTATCACAAAGATATTCCAGAGATTCCTTATATTATCGATATCTATAAAAATTATGCCGTCATTTACGAAAAAGGTAAAAGACTGGCCGAAGAAGATTTAGTTAAAAGAGATCTTCATCAAGAAATGATTAAAGTCGCCCTGACTGAGGCCATGAATATTCCAGCAGAAAACCAAGTCTTCAAAGAGCGTAAACGCCAGGTCGGCATTCAGCAATACAATGCACTCGACAGACGTAATGATGAATTTATGGAAGTCAAAGAAGGCCCATTTAAATTCTGGGTAAATCTTTACCGCTACCTTGATACTGGATTATTTTTAGATCACAGACCTCTTCGTCAGTATCTCTTAAAAGAAGGTAGTGGCAAAAAAGTTTTAAATCTTTTTTCATATACTGGAAGCTTAAGTGTTGCTGCCGCCAAAGGTGGCGCCTCTGTGACAACAATGGATCTCTCTAATACTTATCTTGATTGGGCGAGAGATAATTTCTCACTTAATGGCCTTGATATCGAAGCTCATAAATTTTACAAGACTGATGTTCTAGAATGGCTCAGAGGAAAAGATGAACAGCTCTACGACATTATTCTGCTAGATCCTCCAAGTTTTTCAAACTCAAAGGGAATGGAAGATGTTCTTGATGTTCAAGACGATCATATCTGGATGGTTAAAGAGTGTATGAAGCGATTAACACCGGAAGGAGTTCTCATTTTCTCTAATAATAAGAAGAAATTTGAACTTAATCGTGTGGTCACAGGCCTTTTTGACGTGAAAGAAACCTCAAACTGGACCATTCCTCAGGACTTTCACCGTACAAATATCCACCAATCCTATTTTATTAAAAGACGTAACCAACCGGAATCATTATAGTAATCAAGAAGTAAGAATTAGTTATACTTATATTAAATATAAGTACAACTAACAATGGACCTCCCGTTTATGGCCATAAAGCTATAAAATCACAGCCTTTACGCGGTGCCAGTGTAAAAAATAGTGCAAAAACCCATCGATAAACATGCCCCTTGTCATTTAATTTTTTAAACGCTAAAACTCCACAAAATTGAGAACACTGTCACGATGGATAGTTTTGAAATCAACTTAGAGGGGGATTCATGAAAAAAGCTTTCTTAGCATCAGCACTACTACTTGCAACGGCCACAACATTTGCCTCAACACAAAAACTTGATCCTGAATGGATTATTTCAAGTATTGAAACAACTGAAGTTTCTTCTGGCACAGATACTAATGGAACAAAAGGCGGAGGCTATTACAGTCCTTATAATAAAGGTGGAGATGTAGCTGGAACTGGTTCAGGTGAAGAGGAAGAAACTCCTACAAAACCTACTTTTGAAGATCGCGCAGAAAAAGTTGGAACAGTTATTGGAATTGCAAAAGATTTAGTAGCTCTAGGTGAGCAAATTTATGAACTCGTTCAGAAAGGTAAACCAACTAACACGACTGAATACGCTCCTATCAGTGTTGTTCCTCGTGACCCAATGACAAAAGAATATGTTGATCCATTTGATTTAGAAAACTTCTCTATGCCAATTGAGAAAAAATATACAACTATTGTGAAAAACGGATCAGGTTCTGAAGTTGTTCGTTTTGAATATATGGTTATTTTCTCTTACGGTGGTTCTTATAATGGTGCTGGTAAATATATTACAGGTGCTGAAATTGTTCCTATAAAAGTAAATACTAAGTATGGTTGGGATTTCAATGCCACAATGAAACTTGGTGGAATTATGAACAACGGAACAAAAGAAAATCCAGTTGCAGGGGTAAACCTTACAATCAAGTACCAAATGAATTCTTGGTCATCTGCCTTTGAAAGAAATGATCTGATCTATATCAATGGTGCTGGTCAAATCAAAAGCTACTCTCGTTAATCGTCTCCCAGAAGATCTCTCTAAATACGAAAAGGGTCAGCATAGCTGGCCCTTTTTATTTTCATTAGCGGCAAACAGGAAGCTGCTTATTTAATTTCTTATAACTCTTTATCCAAACACTCTTATAATCACTAATCCCACAGTACTGAGTAAAACAAGTCTTCTCATTAGTAATTTCAAGAACCGTTTTCTGTCCACGAAGATCAA
The DNA here is from genome assembly GCA_022729855.1 of Bdellovibrio sp. Lineage (GTDB taxonomy): Bacteria > Bdellovibrionota > Bacteriovoracia > Bacteriovoracales > Bacteriovoracaceae > DZBG01. The sequence goes on along the minus strand of DZBG01000001.1, from coordinate 60,275 downwards.
TGAAATCAAAATTCACTTTGGCCTTATGGAAGTTACGCCCTATCACCTCTTCATCGCTTAATTTTAGCTCATAATCAGCTTCTCCAATATTTGCGACCTCAGTCATGCCCTTTTCTTTAAACAAAGAATAGAAGCTAAAATTGATCGTCAGGCCCGCATAATTAAACTCCTTAACAGGAACATAAACATTACAGTTAGCAAGACTGACCGTCGTATAAAGACCAAGAGTAATCGCAGCCATCAATTTCATAGAGACTCCTTATTAAGAACTGAATGTAAATATTGTGACCAAAGCTAGATTGATTGGCAATGATGGCAGATTGTCGCAAAAAAGAAGGGCCCCATAAAGGGGCCCTTCCGTCTTATCGAATTTGTAAGTTTAAATTAAACTTTGAAACCTTTAAGTTTGTCTGCAAGAGTTGATGGCTTAAGGCTATCTTGTGCATAGTTCTTATAGTCACCAGAAGTTACAGCTTTCATTGAAAGTGCAATTTTCTTAGCAGCTTTATCGATTGAGATAACAACAGATTTAACTTTGTCACCTTTAGCAACTTTATCAGCTGGTTTTTCTACACGCTCTTCTGAAATTTCAGAAATGTGTACAAGACCTTCGATTCCAGTTTCTAGCTCAACGAATACACCAAAGTCAGTAAGACGAACGATCTCACCTTCAATGATAGATCCAACTGGCATACGCTCTTCGATTTTCTTCCAAGGATCTTCTTCAAGTTGTTTAAGACCTAAACAGAATTTTTGGTTTTCTTTATCAACAGTTAGAACAACACCTTTAACTTTCTGTCCAGCTTTGAACTCTTCAGCAACGTTAACGTTCTTCTTAGTCCAAGAAATATCAGAAACGTGGATTAAAGCATCAACTTCTTCACCTACGTCTACGAACATTCCGAAATCAACAATTGCTTTAATTGTACCTTCTACAGATTTACCTAGAGGGTATTTTGCAACCATATCATCCCATGGATTTGGTTGAAGTTGTTTAAGACCAAGAGAGATTCTCTTGTTTTCAACATCAACTTCAAGAACAACAGCTTCAACTTTATCACCAACATTGTAGTTTTTGTTTGTAGCTTTTTTGTTCGTCCAGCTCATTTCTGAAACGTGGATTAGACCTTCGATACCATCGTTAAGCTCAACGAAGATTCCGTAATCTTTAACAGATACGATTTCTCCAGAAACTTTTGAACCTGGCATATATTTGTCTTTAGCAGATTCCCAAGGGTTTGCTTGAACTTGTTTAAGACCAAGAGATACGCGCTCTTTAGAAGCATCGTACTTAAGAATCTTAACATCAACTTCGTCACCAACATTAAGAAGGTTTGAAGGATGTTTAACACGTCCCCAAGACATATCTGTAATGTGAAGTAGACCATCAACACCACCAAGATCGATAAACGCACCGTAATCAGTAATGTTTTTCACAATACCTTTCACGATCATACCTTCTTGAATTTGAGTTAATGTATCATCTCTCATACGTCCACGCTCTTCAGCTAGGATTGCACGACGAGAAAGAACAATGTTTCCACGTTTCTTGTTGAATTTAATAACTTTGAATTCCATTGTTTTACCAATGTACTTATCAAGATTCTTAACTGGACGGATGTCAATTTGTGATCCTGGAAGGAACGCTTTAACACCGATATCAACTGATAAACCGCCTTTAACTTTAGCGATAACTGTACCTTCAACTGGCTCACCTTTTTCACAAGCTTCTGAGATTTTATCCCATGCTTTAAGAATTTCGGCTTTGTCTTTTGAAAGAACAAGGTTCCCCATAGCTGACTCAAGTTTCTCAAGATAAACTTGGATTTCATCTCCAACTTTAACTTTAAGAGAACCATCGTAGTTACGGAATTCGCGAGCGAGAACTAGTCCCTCTTGCTTGTAACCGATGTCAACAGTAACGAATTCATCGTTCATGTTAACAACTTTACCCATAAAAACTTCGCCTTCAGCGAAATTCTTAGCGGCTGCTGAGTTCATCATTTCTGAGAATTCATTTTTTACTTGTGTTTCTGTCTCTTCGCCCATGACGAAGTCAAACCCTTTGATCCAAGTAGGAACATCAAAAGATTTGGGAGTTGTTGTTGTTTTAGTAGTGGCCATATTGGCCTCCTTAAACTGGCATTAATTCTTCTACTGAAGAGCGTCTTTTATAAGCTGATTTCTGATTTAAGTCAAAGGATTAAGCTAGCTTACGTCTAACTTGAGAGTAACGAAGACGCTGGGTGTAGAGCCTTTCATACTGGCCATAAATCGCTTCCGAATAACGATCTGCACTATGAAAATCCATTAAAGTAGGGGCCAGGGCCAAGAGTTGATCCATATAGTATTCGTAATTAGCGAATATTCTTAGGGCTTTCTCCTTTAACTCACGTCCATCTCCCGGATAATAAGTCTCACCAATCTTTCCACCAGAGGTCAAAAGTTGTCTAGTTGAGGTTCTTGGAAGTAAAACAGGAGTTTGACCGAGCAAAGCAAGAACATCGATATCACTCAAAAGTTCATGATGAGGAAGACCGATATACAAATGAATATCGCGAAAACTCTGAGGTCTTAAAGCTTTAGTCTCAAAACTAATATGGTTCTCAAGTCCTCTCTCTAGGTACATGCGCTTCATCGGATTATAAAGTGGATGGTTATACCAATTATGATCACTGATAAAAGTAAAAATCAGTTTAAGGTGAGGCATTTTATCATGAAAGAGTTGAATGATACTTGGAATACATTCAGCAAATCCCTGCATCAGTCGCATAGTGGTTGTTCGATCGACAAACATACCAAGCTTAATTTGTAGAAGTTCAGAGGGCATTTTCTCTACTACCATCGCCTCAAGTCCTAAACCTAGGGAGTGAATCTTTCTTGTCGAAATCGGAAAAGATTCATGAGCAAGATCTTGAATATGAGAGGAGAAAGTAAAGACACTATCAAGTCTTCGTAGAAGAAATTTTTCTACGAATAATCTTTTCTTTAGCGGAATATTTTCATTAAAAGTCAAAATGAGTGGAATTTGCGTATTGCCTCGAAGGGCTGCACCAAGTGGAGTGACCGTCTCAACACTATAAGTATGAATAAGATCAAATTGATGACGCTTAAGAATTTGCTCCACTTGAAAATAAAAATTCAGAGATTGCCTGAACTGACCAAGTGAAGTTGGAAAATATAAACGTGGAATATCTTCTTTTTCGGCCTCTTTATCGAGGAGAGAATGCTGACGACAAAGAATAAATGAAGCTCCGCCTGTATTTCTAAAATAAACAGCATCGCTTAAACAACGACGCTCAGTGGTTCCCCACTCTAACGAGAGACAGACATAGAGGATATTGAGATCGGAGAGCCGTACTCTTTCGCGCATTATTCTATTTCCACCACATCAGCTGTGACTGAACCAATTTTAATTTTGGCCTGGGCCTTTAAGAGTGTTTTACGATCGTCATCCGAGAACCAAAAAGTCATATCACCACTTTTAATATGGTCACCTGAATATTTTGTCATGGCATGAAGACGAACAGCTTTTTTCTCCCCAAGCTCTGTATTTATTTTCTCTCTTCCCTCAACTTCTACCTTCAGCACCAGGACCTTTCCTTTATTCATTAAAGGAATCTCGTATTTTTCCCCATCTTTAAGAGGAAGTCCTTGAAAGAAAAAAACCACAGAGAACGGATCCATACTTAAAGTAGGAATCGGTTTCTCCTCGTTTTTTACTTTTGTTTTATCTGGACGAACCATTTTGTAGAACCAAAATGATTTCAACTGATCACGATCAAAGAGCTGGAGATCATCAATATTTTGCTTACTTTCTCTCTGAATCAAACTGTATCTTAAACTTAAAAATTTATCTTTCGTCACATAGGTATCAACAGTGTCATCAAGCTCATAAATTGAACTATAAAAAGGAGCTGATTTAAAGCGAGCATGAAAATGCCAAACTTCTTGCCCCTTAATTGTCTTGATCCCTTTATTGGCGATCATAATTTTTCCCACGGTCATTCCAAGATAATGGATATCGAGATATGTCTTCTGTCCTGTTCTGTGACGAGACTGATACTTACTCCAAGTAGGAGCGGCATCTTTACTTAATTGAATATATTCAGCGGGATAATCTTTCGCTAATTCAGGATCAACTTTTACAGGAGCAACGATTTTTTTTTCTTTTTTAGGAGCGACAACTTTTTTGGCTACCGTTTTTTTAGTTGTCACTGCTACTGGTGCAGGAGCAACCGCTTCTTCTGTTTTCTTTTCTTCAACTTCAAATTTTTGAAGAAGCTCAGGTGAAGCATCTACTTGGGGCCCAGAAGTTTCTGAATCTTCATTCAAAATTTTCATGAACTCTTTTTGCTTCCAAGCACAGCTTGAAGTAAGAAAAACTAAAATAAACAGGTATAGAAATTTCACGGAGAATCCCACGTTAAATTAAACAATATGTTTATTCTAATGGATTAAGTGCTTGAATCAAGATGGAGAACTTTGCTTAGGGCCGCCGACAGCTCGGCCTCACCACTTACGAAATCGAGCTTCACTTTGATAAAAAGAAGTCTTGAATCCAGTGAGACGCGCTTCATTTTTACAATATCCTTCTCGCTACAAAGAATAACAGCAGAATGTTGGGCGGCCTTCACTAGTAAATCGTTAATATCCTCTGGATTGAAGAAATAGTGATCTGGAAAGCTCACCTTTTCAATGATCTCCATGCCAAAATTTGTTAAATTTTGATAAAATGAGTCTGGATTAGCAATGGCCGTGACCGCAATCGCCTTCTTCCCTTTCAGCTGATGAGTTGAATAAATATATTTATCATGAACATCAAAAACACCAACTGGATGATAAGAAGTCAGGGCAATTGGTAATTTATGGTGATAATACTTTTTCAGCATGTCTTTTAATTTATCCAGCGTCTCCTGCCCCACAAGATCAGCTCTTGAAATAATAATGGCATCGGCATCTTTTAAGGCCGTCATCCCCTCTCTTAAATAACCAAGCGGAGCCACTTCATACCTATCAAAAGTCATCGTCGCATCAAATAATAAAATATTAAAACTGCGATGAATTTGTAAGTGCTGAAATCCATCATCGAGCAGAACAATATCAGGTTTCACTTGATGAAAATATTTCATCAAGTTTTGAGCGCGTTTTTTTCCAACAATCACCGCTCCACGAGTCATCTTATTTGAAATCATGAGTGGTTCATCGCCATAGTCAAACGGGTTCAATCTGAATTTTTGGCCTGATACTAGAAGTCCTGATGAGTGTTCTAATTGTCCGCGGTAACCACGAGTAAGAACCACTGGGCTCTTATCTTTATTGGCAAAAAACTCGGCCAGCCAAATAATGGTGGGAGTTTTTCCTGTTCCGCCAAAGGTGAGATTTCCCACGCTGATAACTGGTACTTTGAAAGTTGTTTTAGAGAAGATCCCATACTCGTAAAATGATCGACGAATACGGTAAACCCACTCCCAAATAAAACTAAAAGGAGTGAGAAGAGGTCTTTTTAAATAATGTGAAGTTGCCTTCAAAATACTCATTTAATTACTTTTGCCATTGATTCAGGAACAGAGAAATCCTCTCCCGACATCAAATCTTTTGTCTTTTTAAGTGTCGCTTTAAGTTTATTATATTCAGATTCTTGAGTTACCCAAGAATAAAGCGTCCTGGCCATTAGTTCTGGCTGTACCTTCTCTTGAGTGAGTTCCGGAAAGACCATCTCACCATGGACAATATTAGTCAGAGAAATAGCTCCTTTATACTTAATAAAATTATTAAAAATAAATTCATTAAGAAGTGATCCTCTATAACTCACAATAGTTGGTAATTCAAAAAGCCCAGTACTCAAAGTCACAGTCCCACTAGCGGCCAATGACATATGTGTCGCCTTCATCGCTTTCACAAGTTCATCTGAGTTGTACCAAACATCAATATCATCAGAGAAATAATCATAGAGACTTGATGGTAAATGATTCACTTTTACTAAGTGAGTGCGAACCTTGATTCCATGTGATTTTAAAATTTTTATTGTTTTAATAAACTTCTCTAGCAAGAGCTGGACTTCAAAACGACGACTTCCAGGAAGGAGAAGTAAATCCACTCCATCCTTCATACTTAAGAAAGGACGCTCTGGAATTGAGCTCCACTCATCTTTATAAGTGCGCATGAGTGGATGTGGGATTCCACGAACTTGTTTTACTCCACGATCCATAAACCATTTTTTCTCAAAAGGAAGAATGCTATAAAGTGTGTTCACTGTTTTCGCAATCACTCCTGCACGATACTCTTTCCATGCCCAAGCTTGAGGGGCCACATAATAAAGTACTTCAACTCCATTCTTAGCAAGGCGCTGAGCGAGTCTTAAATTGAAATCTTGAAAATCGATAAGAATAGCCGTTTTAGTTCCACGGCGAGCGACCTCTGCTTCAATTTTTTTTAGGGCCTTAAAATAAAAAGGGATTTTATGAATTACTTCAGAGAAGCCCATAGATGAGAAATCTTTCAAATGATAGATTAGCTCCACTCCATTCTTTTGAAGATCTTCTCCCCCAACACCAAAAAAACTTGTCTCAGGACTAAGCTTTTTAAGTTCTGGAAAAAAAGTCATGGCATGCTCTTCACCCGATTTTTCACCCGCAATGATGAGGCAGCTCTTCATTAGACTTGAACCGTTTTTTTAGTTTCTAAGGCCTTAAGAACTGAATCAACAAGATGAACCGCTTTCACTCCATCATTAAAATTCACAAAGACTGGAGCCCCGTTAAGAATTGAATCATAAAAATATCCGTGCTCAACAAGAAGATGGTCACGTTTTGCGTAATTCTCTTCTTTCACAAAAACACCTTCTGAATATTGGCCAGAGGGTGATGTCGCATATTTATTGGCAAAGAGATCCACGTAAATCATTCCTGATTGAGAAGTAATCTCTACATCTCGAATTTCTTTCACGTGATTTCGTCCAACAGTAATATAGGCCACAGATCCATTAGCATCTGTGAGCTCCATCGTTGCGTGATCCCACTTATCTGTTCGGATTTTGTATCCGTCTGCACGAACACTTACTGGATTAAATTTCAAAATATAAGTAAGAAGGTCTAGATCATGAATGGCCAGATCTTGAACCACATCTACATCTGTGGCACGGCCTTTAAAGGCCGCCACGCGATTGATACGAATAGTAAATGGTCGTTGAACTTGCCCAAGCTCTTCAGCTAACTTCTCCCAAGCCTCGTGACATCTTTCAGAATGTCCTACTTGGAAAACCATTTTTTTATCTTGAGCTATTTTTGTTAAGGCCATGGCCTCTTCATCATTTGAACAAACAGGCTTCTCGCAAAAGATGTGTTTATTATTTTCAAGAAGGTATTTACTTAAAGCAAAGTGAGTTGATGTTGGAGTCACAATAAAAGCGGCATCGATTTCATTAATGATTTCTGAAATCTCTGAAACAACTTTTACATTAGGGTGATTGGCCTTAGCCGCTTCTTGCCCTTGAGGAAATTTTTCAACGATCGCCACAAAATCGGCCACATCAGCGTGGGCCGCAACTTTTTGGCAATGCCATTTTCCTAAGTGACCATATCCGATAACTGCAACTTTAACTTTTTTCATAATTCAACCTAATCGGCCATGAATGGCGCGATTCCAATTTCACTTTTTTGAATGAATGCTGCGATCTCTTGAACCACAATATTATTCTTAAATTCTTCCATGAACTCTGCATGAGCAACAAAGGCCCTAGGTGCAAGAGCTGAGGCTTCCATCGTGCGGTAAAAATCTACCACTTCAGAAACGATCTCTTTTGAGTGACCTTGGCGTTTAAGACCAATAATATTGATTCCTTTAAGGCGAACACGGTTTCCGTAAGCGGCACAAAAATGAGGAATATCACGATCAATTCCTGATCCCCCACCGATATAAGCACCTTTACCAAGTGTTACGAATTGAGAAATACCAGTGTTACCACCAATAATCACTTTATCACCAATATTCACATGTCCTGCTAAGTTCACAGAGTTTGCCATTGTAATATTGTTTCCAAGAGTACAATCGTGAGCAATATGACAATAGGCCATGAATAAAGAGTTAGAACCAACGATGGTTTTTTTATCTTGTTTTAAAGTTCCACGGTGAATTGAAACATACTCGCGAAACGTATTATTGTTTCCGATAATTGTTTCAGTAGGCTCACCTTTATAAGAATTATCTTGAGGTGGAGCACCAATTGAGCCGAATTGAAAAAACGTATTGTTATTTCCAATGGTCGTGTGACCATCAACCACAACATTAGAATGGAAAACACAATCGTCTCCCACAGTAACATTCGCACCAATCACACAGAAAGGTCCAACTTTTACATTTTTACCAATTTTTGCCTCTGGGTGAATAAAGGCCATTGCATGAACATCTGCACTCATACTTTTTTCTCACTTTTTATCAAATTTTAAAGAAGCCATTACTGAACATTGTGAAATGAGGTCTTTTCCACAGAAAATTTCGCAATCATACATTTGAATAGGACCACGAACTTTAGACAGAGTTGAATGGATCACGAGATCCATAGGTGGAACAACTGGTCTTCTGAATCTTGCTTGATCAATTGAAATTAAAATAACTTCGATTTTATAATCATTAAAATCTCCATCTAAACATTTTGTAGCCACAAAAGAAGCAGCCTGGGCCATCATCTCAACTTGAACTACACCTGGAAGAATAGGATTTCCAGGAAAATGCCCTTCAAGAACTTTAACTGAATGATCTACTTTGAATGTACAAACTGATTTTGAACCAATGAGTTCTGTGGGAGTAAAAGGACCTTGCTTGCCTTTTACTTCTTCATTCAGAACAAGTTCAACGACTGTATCGATGAAAAGAAAAGGATCTCGGTGAGGAAGAAATTCCATCACTTTTTGTTTGTTCATCATCATCTGATTACTCCTTAGCTTTCGTATCCTTTAAAGACATTTTTCGAATATAGGCAAAGCCTCTCATCCACTCTTTTAAATCACGAGCTGGATGCCCACCAAGCTTAGAGCCTGCAGGCCAAACTGCACTTTCATTCACCATCGCCGCACCGGCCACTTGAGTGCCCATACCTAAATGAGCATCAGGTCCGACTCCTGCTTTGCCACCAAGAACAACATAGTCTTCAATGACAGCACTTCCTGCTAGTCCTGAATGACCACACAAGATACAACCACGGCCAACTTTACAGTTGTGAGCAATTTGAACAGAGTTATCAATACGAGTCCCTGAACCAATTATTGTGGGAGAAAAAGTTCCCGCATCTACTGCACTATTAGCACCAATCTCAACATCATCATGAATTTCAACTCCACCCATATGCCAAATTTTCTGATGTTGACCTTGATTAAATGTATAACCAAAACCATCACTTCCAATAACAACACTTGAATGAAAACGACAATTTTTCCCGATTTTTGAGAACGGATAAATACTCACATTCGGATAAATAATTGTTCCCTCTCCAATTTCAGAATAAGGAAGAATCACTGAGCCTGGCATGATTTCAACATTGGCAGCAATCTTTACGTACTCACCAATAAAAACATTCTGTGCCACAAGAGCAGAAGGATGAATATCAGCTGTGCCCATTTGGCGGCCGTCCACTTGAGAATTCACTCCGCCAAGTTTTTTATCGTAAAATGGTTTTGAAATATGAGTTAAAGAAAGAGCGACATTCGCTGAAGTAGCAATCCAGGCAAGCTTTGACTCTAAAACAGAAATGATTTCTGGTTTTAGTGTATTGAAAAACTTTTCTTCAAAAATAACACCGGCTTCGTTGAAGTCCCCGGTGTTTAATTTTGTTTCTAATTTATTAAAAAATTTAATGTTTTTTACAAACACAAAAGTGTGGGCCCTTAGATTGTCGATATTAGCGATCGTTTCTAGGTCATGGGCCCAATCAGCATTGAACTTAAAATTAAGAGTTGAATCAAATTTTTTAAGAACACTTATTTTCATTATTTTTTGCCAGTATGTTTCTTGTCGTATGCCTTGATGACTTCATCAGTAATATCTTTTTTAGATTCAGCGTAAACAATGGGAGCAGCAGAAAGTTCAAATGTAATAGCAACTTCGCTTGCTTTAGACACTTCATCAATAATTGGACGAAGTTTTTCTAAGATTGGCTTTTTAAGAGTTTGCTCTTGAGCTTGAATATCTTTTTGGTATTCCATTGTTTTATTCTGAAGGCCAAGCATCATTTGTTGAATATCACGCTCTTTAGTAGCGCGTGCTTGGTCAGACAAAATAGCACTTTGTTTTTTATAATCTTCTTGAGCTTTTTTAATTTTTACTTCTTCTTTACTTAAAATCGCTTTTTTATCATTAAAAGATTTTTCAAGTGACTTCATCACGTTCTTTCCATCTTTAATTGTTGTGATGACTTTTTGAATGTCGACCAAACCAACAGTCACTGTGGCAAATGATGATGAGGCGAAGCATAGAGCTAAAAATAGTACAGCAAACTTCATAAAAGCTACTCCTAAGAGGGATGTTTATTTGGGGAAAATGTTACAACGATTAGAACAATTGTCCTATGTCAAAATTGAACTGGTTTGAAGCTTCTCTTTCACGCTTATTAATTGGAAAACCGAATTCAAAACGCAGCACACCAATTGGTGAGAACCAACGGAATCCAAAGCCGTAATTTTGGCGAAGTGAGTAATTTCCATTTTCACCAATATGATCAGCGTAAACGTTACCTGCATCATAAAAGAGTACCCATTTAAGTCCTGCTTCTTTCACAAGGGGATGCTCAAGTTCTGCTGTCGCAAGCAAGGTCATAAGTCCCCCTGCGTTGAAAGTATCAGCAGCACCAGTACTGCTATTGGTAGTATTAATAAGTGGTCCAATATCTTCAAGATTATATCCACGCATGTTTCTTGCACCACCAAGAGAGAATTTCTCTACACGTGGAATCCCACGCTCTGTAGTCTTAAAAAGTCTCGAAGTATTCACGCGAGAACGGAAAACCAGATCTCCAATAAGTGGCTTATAGTAACGACCTTCAGCTTCCGCTTTAAGCCATCTCATTGTTCCACCAAGACCAGTGTACTCTAGGGAAGTTGTTCCGTAGTAACCCGCTGTGGGCTCAAAAATATTATTACGGCGATCATGCACAATTGATGCAGTTAAAGACGAAGCTGACCCGTTCTCAATTTTTTGATCAATTGTTGGGTTAATAACTTCACTCACCTTATTGTCTTCATAACGATAAGTTAAAAACAATCTTGTGTATTCATAGATTGGGTGTCCAACGCGGAGATCTGCTCCATGCTTTCTATAAGCAAATGAACGAATAAAATATGAGATTGTCTGGTAGTAATCAACTCCGGCCGTCCACTTCGTATCGAATAGATACGGCTCAGTGAAGCCTACATTATAAATCTGTTGGCGGGCAGAGTATGAAAGGTTGAAGTTTAAGTTTTGCCCTAATCCTCTAAAGTTATTCTGAGCGATTGAAGCCTGAACAAATCCTTTCGTTGCTGTTGAATAACCCGCACCGAGTGAAATCTGCCCTGTGGCACGTTCTTTAATTGAAATTTCAACATCTAGTACGTTATCAGTACCCTTACGAGTCACAGTATTGAAGACCACGCTGTCAGGCTGGAAAAATCCTAAACGGTTAACGGCATCTTTTGAAAGACGAAGTCCAGACCCAGAATAAAGCTCGCCCTCTTTGATTTTAAGTTCGCGGCGAACAACTTTATCTCTTGTTTTAGTATTACCCTTAACAATGATTTTACCAAAATAGGCCAGCTGTCCTTTCTCAAATGAGAAAGAAACATCTACTTTATTTTCACCAGGAACGATTTCCAATGTTCTGAGAACGTTGGCAAAAGCGTAACCTTTATCCTGATACATCTCTGTTAAAGTTTGAATATCAAGACGAAGATTCTCTTCGTTATAAATTTCACCTGATTTGATTTTTAACTTTTCACTCATCTCTTCGTTGGTGAAAAGAAGCTCTCCATTAAATGATACATTGTTCACAGAGAACTGCGGCCCCTCAGTCATACGCATCGTAATAAAAATCCATTTTTTATCTTCCGACACTGTCACTTCAGGATTTTGAATATTGATTTGGAGATAACCGCGAGTTTTATAAAGATACTTCAAACGCTCAATATCTGTTTGAAAATTGATCTCTTTAAAGTTTCCTGAACCAGATAAGAAAGCAAAATAACTTTCCTCTTTCGTTTGCATGAAGCCTTTAAGCTCTAGATCATTAATCGCCTTGTTACCAAGGATGGTTACTTTTTTAACAAGTACCTTATCATATTCTTTAATTTTATATTTTACTTCTACTGTACCGTTGGGCCCATCAATCAACTCGTAAGTCGCAGTGGCTAGAAAGAATCCCTTCTCTTCGTAATGCTTTTGAAGAAGTAGGATATCGTTTTTTAATGTTCCAATATCGAGGATATTGAATTCTTTAGTTTTAATTTGACCTTTAAGATCATCATCATTGATTTCATCATTACCTTCGAATGAAAGCTTTGAAATGATTGGTTTTTCTTTGAGTTTAAACAGGAGGATATTTTTCCCGTTTTTAACTTTATGGTAAGCTTCAACCTCTTCGAAATATTTCATATCATAAATTCGAGAGAGATCTTTTCTTAAAAGATAGTTATCAAGCATCATCTCTTTTTTAGAGCCCATCTTTTCGATAACTGCTTCTGGTTCTACTTTGCGCGTGCCTTCAACTTCAATATCATCGATTCTGAATAGTTCACGGATTGGCCCGATAACTTCCTGTGCCATAACCACTTGGGCCATAAACATAGTAAAAATAATTAATGTCAGTCGAATCTGTTTCAACTTGACTCCCGTAAGAACTTTAGATTTAGCATTGCAACGCAGACCGAAATACTAGCTAATTATCTGACCATCTTCAATCACTATTTTGCGCTCAAATTGCGATGCAACTTTCTCGTCGTGAGTGACAACCATTAGCGTTGCGCCAAATTCACTCGCAAGGTCTTTGAGAAGTCCCACTACTTTGTTTGAGTTTTTAGAGTCAAGATTTCCTGTGGGCTCATCACAGAGAAGAAGTTTAGGACGCAGTGAAAGAGCTCGAATAATATTAATTCGTTGCTGCTCACCACCTGAGATTTCATGAGGAGATTTACTTAAACAATGGGTCACGCCTAGGAATTCAGCTAATTTTTTCATCTCTAGAGTGACTTTATTTAGATCTTTTTGTCCAATGCGTGCCGGCAAAAGTATGTTTTCCTGACAAGTCATAGATGGCAAAAGAAAGTGAAATTGAAAAACAAAGCCAACATAACTATTTCTATATTGAGCAAGGCCCTCTTCATTCATTTCAGATAAATTCTGACCATTAACAAAAACCTGTCCCTTAGTTGGCCGGTCAAGGCCTCCCAAGAGATAAAAAAGTGTGGATTTTCCTGAGCCCGAGGCCCCACGAATCGCCACCACTTCTTTTTCCTTAATATTTAAACTTATTCCACGCAAAACATGGGTTTGAGAAAAAGATTTATGCACTTGTTGTAATTGAATAAAACTCATTATTGGAACTCCAAACGAAGGCCTTGCAGAATTGAACGACGACGAAGTCGCCAGTAACCAAAAGCCAGGGCCATAAGAACCCAAGCAAGTGAGAGGCCATACACAGTAATATATTCTGAACGACTAATAGATAAACTTAATTGTGAGAGGACATAAATATCACCTGGAACTTGAAAGATTGAAAGATGGGCCAATCCCCAATTAAAAATGAGACTTAAAATAAAAGCTCCTCCACAAGAGAGAACCCAAACAATAGTAATCATGATCAGCCAGAATTTCCAAATCTGATTCATACTGACGCCTAGGGCACGAATAAGAAAAATTTCACGGGCCTTTTTCTCTGAGAGATAAATAACAAAGGCAGCAATATTAAAAACGGCTACAATCACTATTAACTGCAAAATCATACCAATCGAGAACTTCTCGACTTTCACAGCTTGCAGAAGAGAAGAAAACTCATACCAGAATGGTCTTAAAATATAATTTTTAGGAAGATCATGTTGAAGCTCTGTTTGAACATCTCTGATATGATCAAGGCTTATATCTTTTTGTTCAGGTGGATAAAGTGAAATAAGGATTTGATTTACCATTTCTCCACTTCCAACAACTCCTGCAACATCTTCTTTTAAAGCATAAACAAATCGTAGATCTTTCTCATAGATACCATGCTTCACAATTCCTGAAATTTTGAATTGTCTAAAGCCTGGAAGGTAATCAAGACTTTCATTTCCTTTTCCAAAGGCCAGAACAATCTCATCACCAATTTTTAGATCAAATTGACGGGCCAAGACTTCACCAATAACTATTTCACCTTGATGAAGATCAAATTTAAGTCCTGTTGTTTCAGAATAAGACTGAGGTTCAATTCCTTTGAGAAGAACTCCACGACTTTTCCCATCACTTAAAAGAAATCCTTCGTGTTGAATTAATCCTGTATAGCGATTGATTCCCACTCTTTTCAAAGACTCTTCTAATTTAGGACTTATTTTAAAAAAAGATTGGCGATGATGGAGATTTAAATCTCCTGATGAATAACGAAGTCCAGATTTGAGAACGAGTTCAAATCCATCCATTAGCCCGACTGTGCACAAGATCACACAGATAGAAAATGAGAAACTAAGAAAGGTGGCCAGCAATAAATTCATTGCTGACCGACCTTGAACTAAAATATTAAATAGGGCCTTGAAGTTTTCTAGTCTCATTCTTCTTCAGAAAAGAAGTGTTCTTTTTTAAGAAGTGGGAAAAGAATAACATCACGAATTGTTGAACTATTAGTCAGGATCATACAAAGACGATCAATCCCAATCCCTTGACCAGCCGTCGGTGGCATTCCATATTCAAGAGCGCGAACAAAATCGTAATCCACATCAGTCGCTTCATCGTCCCCTGCATCTTTGGCCATGGCCTGATCAGCAAAACGATCTAATTGATCAGTAGGATTATTTAACTCAGAGAAAGCGTTCCCGATTTCCCAACCGTTCATAAAAAATTCAAAACGATCTACATACTCTGGATTTTCATCGTTACGACGAGAAAGTGGAGAGATCTCAGTCGGATATTCAGTAATAAATGTTGGTTGAATAAGCTTGCTCTCAACTTTTTCTTCAAAAGCAAAAACAAGAAGCTTATGATGAGAAGCTTTAGCTAATTTTTTTGGATCAAGATCAGTATCTTTTAAAAGACCAAGAAGGTGATTGCGATCAACGACTTGTTCAGCAGTTGAATTTGTATGCTTCATCACTGCTTCTCTCATTGTCATACGAGCAAAAGGAGCTTTTAGTGAAATTTCATTTTCACCGAACATGATAGATTCTTTCTTGATTACATCTCGTCCAAGTCCAGAAATAAGATCTTCTGTTAAACTCATTAAGTCATCATAGGTAGCATATGCTTGGTAAAACTCAATCGTTGTAAATTCTGGATTATGTTTAACTGATAAACCTTCATTACGGAAACAACGGTTCATTTCAAAAACTCTTGGGTATCCACCCACGATAAGACGTTTTAAATGAAGCTCTGGAGCGATTCGTAAAGAAAGTTCCATATTAAGGGCATTGTGATGAGTAGCGAATGGTTTTGCAGCTGCACCACCGGCCACAGAATGCATCATCGGAGTTTCGACTTCTAAAAAATCTTTTCCGTAAAAGAACTCACGAATATAGCGAGTGATTTGTGAACGAGTGCGGAGCTTCTCTCTCGCTTCTTTATCCATAATCATATCTACGTAGCGCATACGATATTTTAATTCTTGATCTGCAAGACCATGGAATTTTTCAGGAAGTGGACGAATCGATTTTGTGAGGATAGCAAATTCGTGACATTCAATTGATAGTTCACCTTTACCAGTCTTAAACACTGGGCCTTCCGAGTAAACGATATCGCCGTAATCAAGAAGTTTGTATTCAGCAAATCCTTGCTCAGTTGTGACATCTTTTTTTACATAAAACTGAAACACTGCAGACCCATCATCAACTGTTAAAAATGCTGCTTTACCAAAGTCGCGCACCATAAGCACACGGCCGGCCACTTTATATTTTTTCTCAGTCACTCCAAGCTCTTCTTTTGTTTTATCAGCATAGAGAGAATTAAGTTCAGAGAATAATGTCGAAGGCTTTAAGTTGTTCTTGTACGGATTAGAACCCATTGCTTCTAGTTTCTGACGTTTCTCTAAACGTACATCCATTTGTTCTGAGAATAGTTCCGTCCAACGACGAACATACTTGTCTTTCATAATTTTCCCCGATTCTGTTAAGTTATCACTCATAGATCATCTCCACCTGTATCTTGAACCACTCCACCAAGGCTTTTCCACTGGAGGAAGGCTTTCATAAAATCATCTAGATCACCATCAAGAACTGTTTCGGCCTGCGAAGAGGTGAAAGCATTTCTGTGATCTTTTACTAATTTGTAAGGATGAAGAACATAAGAGCGAATCTGTGATCCCCACGAATTATCTTTCTTCCCTGCTTCTACTTTGTCTTGTTCTGCACGACGCTTCTCCATCTCTAAATCATAAAGACGTGAACGAAGAACTTTGTAAGCAAAAAGTTTATTTTGAAGTTGAGATCTTTCATTCTGGCACGTCACCACAATCCCTGTAGGATAGTGGGTTAAGCGTACAGCTGAATCGGTCGTATTCACCGACTGTCCCCCTGACCCACCTGAACGGTAAACGTCCACTCGAACATCTTTATCTTGAATATCAATTTCAAATGAATCATCAATTTCAGGAGTCACAAAGACAGAAGCAAAAGAAGTATGGCGTCTCGCATTTGAATCAAATGGAGAAATACGCACTAGACGGTGAACACCTGCTTCTGATTTTAGAAAACCATAAGCAAAATTTCCCGTCACTACCATAGTCGCTGATTTTATCCCTGCCGACTCTCCATACTGCACATCCATCACCTGAATTTTAAATCCCTTACTCTCCGACCAGCGAGTAAGCATTCGGTACAACATTGAGGCCCAGTCACAAGACTCAGTCCCACCGGCTCCCGCATTGATTGAAATAATGGCATTATTGGGATCGGCCTCATCACTTAAGAGGGCCTTTTTTTCTGATTCAGCAATGGCTTCTTGGCATTTGGGAAAAATAGCGACTGCTTCTTCAGCAGATGCTTCATCACCTTCGCGAGCATACTCACAAAGGATTTCAAATTCATCGATAGCATTTTTTAATTTGGCGAAAGACTTCACCACATCTTCGATGATTGATTTTTCTTTTTGAATTTTAGTGGCATTTTTTGTGTCATTCCAGAAACCATCAAGGGCCTCTAGTTCATTAATCTCTCTGAGTCGGTGTGTTTTCTTTTCGACGTCAAAGCGACCTCCGTATGGTTTGGAGTGTATCTTTGAATTCCGGCAAGAAGGCGCGGCTTTCTTCTAATTTGATTTGCAGTGAGTCATCCATAGATCTCTGTGTTCCTTTTCAGTGGCCCTAGCCTATCAAAGGATAGGGCCGATTGAAAAGAAAGAGATTATCTATTTTCTTCTAAAGGTCTTAGATTATTCGGTAAAATTCTTTCATCAATATCAGGCGTCCAAGCATCTCTCTCTTCTTGGTTACGAGGAATATGGTTTGGAGTTCTCATCCACTTACATTCAAATGGATCAGGTTCACCTTGAGCAGCAATATTCACAAGAATCGAAGCAATTGTCTTACGAGTAGCTGGTGCTTTCTTTCTAAAGTCGAAAGCAACAAACTTAAGTAACTCAACACCACTTGGAACTTTTTCATTTTTAATTAAGTACAAGTAGATTTCACGTTTAAGTTGTTTAGCTAAAAATAACTCAATACCAGTCATCTTATTGATAAAGCCTTCAATCGCTGGCCCATAAATCTCATAGGCATCCATTACTTCATCTTTATCCATCACGTTATTATTTGTACGAACATCATAACGTGACATTGTTGATTCAATATTAAGCATGGCCGTGAAGATCGACATCCCATCCCCTGAACTAAAAGGGATTTCTTCTTTAGCGCCATCAGAATAATTATTACAGCTTCTCGCCGCTTCAATTGTTCTGTTAAGATATGCTGTCGCAATTTCAGTTGGAACATAAGCCGAACAGTTTTTAATATCCATTCCTAGCCATTCAATTAAACGAGGATAATATGTACCCGAAGTCTCGCATAATTTTTGGAAGAAATTTTTCTTATAACAAGTTGGATCGATACGGTCGAATTTATCTACTGAACATACATCAAGAAGACCAGCACTTAGCTTCTTCCCTACTTTATCTCCAGCAAAAAGCGAGATCGCAAACTCTGTTAACTCATTTACATCAAGCATTTTGTTTTTGTTAGATTGATATTGAAACAATGATCCCATTAAAGTCACTGTCTCAGCCGTTTTAGCATCACGAGTGGGAAGAACAATTCCTTCTTCGTATAGGAAATCTTGAAACTTATTAATAATCCCAGTCACTTCATCAAGTTCAAATGAATATCCACCAAGAGCACCTGGAGTTTCATGGCCATAAGCTTTAGCTACAATCTTAATAAGATATTCAAAAATAGCGATTTCACCTACACCAGCGGCATTACGGTAATAACTATTTGAGTAGTAAGGAGAATCAAAAGTTCCTTTAAAGTAGCGATAGTTTGAAACAATTCGAGAGAAGTTTTCTAAGTGTTCACGCTTAAAATTTGGAAAATGAAGAACGATATCCTTCACAGGAATATCTACTTTTGAACGACTTAAAAGAACATTATTATAATGTTCATAAACTTGGTGAATCACTTGACCTTGAGTAACCACTTCACGTCCGTGAGCAAGTAAAGTCTTAAGGTCTTTCCCTTTCACAAGCTCTTGTCCACCACCCATAAATAAACGTTTTACTTCAAAAATGATAGGCGTATATGTCTTAACATTAAACTCTTCAGGCTTAAGAAGTGCTGAAAGTCCTGTGATCAATTCATTAAGTTCAAATAAAGTTTCTTCGTCTCTGTTCCCTAGAACATTTGAAAAGATAACTTCCTCGACATAAGTAAGATCATTACTGAAAAGATCAAAGATACTTTTTTGATCGATATCTATATTTTTAAAACGAATAAGATCAAATGAAACCTGAATCATTTTAGGCATGTTATAGATCAAGCGATAAAACTCTTCGTGTGTAATCTCTTCTTTATATCCACCGACTAGAAGTCTCTTCGCAAAAAGAAGCTTTTTCGCCTTTTCAATCGAATCTCGTGAGCTTTCAGTAGAGAAATTCTCAAGAAGATTAATAATATCTAAACGGTGAATTTCACCATTCCTATTTGGATTAAAAATATCACGAAGTTTTTTAGCAATAATGTTGGCAGAGATAGAAATTCTTTCTAATTGTTGCTTATGAACAAGATACGGAACTTCTAACTTATCACAGCCTGGATTAACTTCATCATTACATTTGAACAACTCAAAGTTTTTTGAAGCTTCTTTATTGAAAGTATAAGCAAGATCGATAATTTTGTTTTTGTTTTCTTTAGAGATATAGTTTCTGCTATCTCCAAAGATAAGGTGATTGATATCAAAAACCGCAGTGATCATTTTCATGTCTTCTGGCTTAATATCTGTTCTATAACGAAGAAGAAATTTATTTAAAGCATCTAGTGAAAGTGAGCCTGGTCTATCTGTTTCAACCACGCGGATAAAAAGATCTAAGGTCTTATCAAGACATCCAATAGCACTAGAAATATTTACTTCAAGAATATTTTTGAAAGCATCAATATCAAGTTCACATTCAAGTTTTAACTGAGAGTTCTCTAGTTCTTGAGCGACGACATTGTTCTTTTTTAAGTCCCCACATCCTGAAACCAGGACTAGTGAACTTAGTGCAATTCCTGCAAAAAAGTTTGTCAATTTCATGCCCGCTCCTTAGAAAAGATAACGAAGCCCGGCATAGGCAGCATCGTTATTTGTGTATGGTGACCAATAAGACTTTCCATCTGGCGGAGTTCCTATCAGATTCACTCCTGCGTTCAATTGCAGTGTCCGTGTTACATTATAAAATGCCTTAAGCATGAATAGGCGGTCCCGTGTAAACATGTCATACTTGCCGTTAAACTGTATAGAAAATGTACGGCCAACATTCCAAGTCAAAAAGCCATTTCCGGCCTGATTCCATCGAGGTTCCTGCGCTAAGTTATCAGAATTACGATTATAAGGACTAAGGCGAGCTACATACGAGAGCCCCGCCACGAAGTAATCATTAGATTGAGTAATCCCTCCGCCAACATAATCTTCACGGATTTTAGCGGTCTTGATCTCGGTATATTTGAGGGCGTCGGAGTTTCCATCGGGAAAAGTATTGGGCCTAATCGCAATCCCCGAAAGATAGATTTCGAGGTCTTTGTTATGGTAGCGAATATTTGCACCATACACGTCATGGTAGAAAAACTCTGGAGTAATACTCGCTTTTACATTCCCTGCTGGTGGAATTGAAACTTCTACTTTTGTTGTCAGATTGTTTTCTGGTTTTCTCATAAAAAAAGCATCCACAAGCCAAAACTTTGATCCCCAACCAACACTAAGGCCTCCAGATGGACGCCAAATAACTTCGCTAATCTGTGGATAATCAACTACATAGTCGATTTTTGTCGTTGTGTTTGCACCACCGCCAGTCGGAATCTCCGCAGTTTCTGCTGGTGGATTCCCCCACGGGTGGCGGGACTTAATGGTTTTATCAGACTTATCTATATCAAGCCCAGGATTGGTTTCGGGGACATATATAGGAGAAACAAAGAAGTGGTAACGAAGGCCATTTGAATAGCGGCGGCGAAACTGGATTCCCACTAGCCCTTCTTGGCCAGGAACAAAAAAATCAAAATTTCTGCGATTATTTACTTTCCCAAATCCCCATGCAGCATCAACCATAGACCAATCAAGAATTTGTCTTCCGATGATAAGTTCAGATCTTCCCCATTTTTTATTGATGAAGGCTTCTTGAACTGAGTACATCGTCAGATTTTCATCGTTAAGACGAGCAGCAAATGTGAGGCGACGCTCGATCTCACCGGGTTTATCTTTGTGATAATCAAACTCTAAATCAAAATTATATTTATTCCCGGGAGCTCTCACAACGTCTGAACTCAGACCATTATAGAGACCTCCAACAAAACCTTTAACTGTCTTACCTTCTTCATGAGTCCTCTCATCTGAGAGACTATAACTATTCATACTTGCAAATGCAGATGTGCTAAGAAGCGAACATAATAGTGCAGCACCAAGTGGTGCTTTTTTAAAACGGAAAACCAATGGATAACCTTTTGTTTATATTATATTAGTTTATCCGCCTCTCAGCATTTGGGAAGGGGTTAACATTTCCTCCTTTTTCAGTGTCGAATCGACCTTTATTAAACAGTAAATCTTACATTGTCTGACTCAGTGACATGTTTTACTTGTATGATTCACTCAGTTTTACATATAAATACCGCTCTTATTGTACTGAATGATAAAGGACACTAAATGAAGAACTTAACTATCGGATTTTCTTTGATTCTTGGAGTCTTGGCCCAAGCTGCTTTTGCTGCAGGACCTCGCTATGACAAGTCTCAGATCTTTGTAAAAATGAACGAAGGTCAAACTCTAAAAAAATCAGCTCTTATTAAAAGCACAAAACGCCTTTTTGGTGATCTTTACTTAGTAAAGACTGTTGATGCTGATAAGTTGATCAATGCACTTCAAAATGATTCAGCTGTTTCATACACTCAGCGTGATACTTATGCTGGTGCTCAAGATATGCCTGAGGCGGTAAAAGTACCTACTCAAAAAGCCCTGTCATATACTCCAGGATTTAACGATCCAAAAATGTCTCAACTATGGGCCTTCGATTCTCAACATGGAATGTCGGTTCTTGAAGCTTACACAAAACTTCCAGCCGTTACTCCAGAAGAAGTGATCGTAGCAGTTGTTGATACAGGTGTTGATTATAACCACGAAGATCTTAAAGACATTATGTGGGTTAACGCTGGGGAAATCGCAGGTGACGGAATTGATAATGATGGTAACGGATATATTGATGACGTTTACGGAATTAATACTCTTATCAGAAAAAATGGAAAAGCGACGACTGATCCTATGGCAAGTCACTGGCATGGAACTCACGTAGCTGGAACAATTGCAGCCACTCAAAATAACGGAGTTGGTATTGCTGGTGTTGCTTCTAACGTAAAAATCATGGCCATCCGTACTGTTCCTGATGATGCTGATGAGAAAGATTCAGATATCGTTGAAGCCTATCTTTATGCAGCTAAAAATGGTGCTAAGTTAATCAACTGTTCTTTCGGTAAACAATTAAACGAAGATGGAATGGTTGTTAAAGAAGCGATTGACCATATTGGAAAGAAGTATGGAGTATTAGTTGTAGCTTCTGCAGGAAATGATACTCAAGATATCGATACAAAACTTAAATATCCTGCTTCATTTGATACTGATTATATGATCGTTATTGCTTCTACTCAAAAGCCAAGTATGTGGTCTACGGCTCAGATTTCTAGTTTTTCTAACTACGGAAAAAAGAATGTTGATATCGCTGCTCCAGGTTCAAATATTTATTCTACAATGAATAACAATAAATATGGAATGGCCTCTGGAACATCAATGGCTTCACCTAATACAACAGGTGTACTTGCCATGATTCTTGGATTCAACCCAGATCTTTCTCCACTACAATTGAAAAAATTGGCAATGGATACTGTAACAAAAGTTCCTGAATTCAAAGAAAAAATGATCTCAGGTGGACGTATCGATCTACTTAAAGCTCTTCAAAAAAGTAAAGTTATCAAAAAATAATTGATACGAAAAAGGGGCCTTAACGGGCCCCTTTCTTTTTTAACTTACTTATATATTCTAAAATCTCTTTCTCCCACTTCTCCATCAACTTCTCTTCCTTCTCAGAAATCTCATGATCATAACCCATGAGGTGAAGTACTCCATGAATAACTAAATGAATAAACTCCTCTTCATAGGTGAGTTTAAACTCTTTCGCTTGAGAGATAGTTTTCTGATGGCAAACGGCAAGGTCCCCCAGCATGAGATGTGTTCCTAAAAACTCAGCATCAAGATAGCTCTTACGAAGATTCTCTGAAGTTGGGAAAGAGAGAACATCGGTGACTTTGTTTTTATCTCTATGATCAGCGTTGAGTTTTTTGATCTTCGCCTCACCACAAAGAATTAATGAAACCTGAAGGCCTTTAAGCTCTTTAGGTAAAAGTTTTTTTTGATTAATAAAATGCTCAAAGGCCATTCCGGCCCACAACAAATGTGACTGGATCTTTTTAGTTAAAACTGGGGTCAGTTTCACTGAGGAGCTAAAATCAATCATTAAAAATGGAGCAGCGCTCATACAAGACGATCCTAAAAAAGGGTGTTAGGCTTTTAGTATAACAAATCGAGGTGAATATGTCCTATCCAGAACTCGAACGTGCCATTGGTGTCATCAAAAAACTTCGCCACCCTACTGAGGGGTGCCCATGGGATCTTGAACAAACTCATCAAACACTCCTTAAATATTTAATTGAGGAGTCTTACGAATTTATCGAAGCCACTCATCATAATGATCCTCATCATATGGAAGAGGAATTGGGAGATATATTACTTCAAATTCTTTTGCATGCTGAAATTGGATCAGAAAAAAAACAATTTGATATTGAATCGCTGGCCAAAAGGCTTGCTGATAAAATGATTGAACGTCACCCTCATGTTTTCGGAGAAAATAAAGACTCACTCACATCTGATGAAGTTTTAGTAAATTGGGAAAAAATAAAATCAGCAAAGAAAAAATCTAAAAAATACTTTATCGGGCACAAACTGACTTATGCCCCAGCACTTACAACAGCTTTCAAAATCGGTGAAAAAAGTCGTGAAGTTAATTTTGACTGGGAAGATGCCAATCAAGTTCTTTATAAAGTTGAAGAAGAGTGGCAAGAGCTCAAAGAAGAATTGTATCGCGGAGAAATTGTGAAAGAAAGAGTCCGTGAAGAGATGGGAGACCTTCTTTTCAGTATGGCCCAAATGGCACGACACTTAGGTTGTGATCCTGAAGAGACTCTACGTGAGGCAAATAATAAATTCATTAAGCGATTTAATAAGATTGAAGATATTGTCGATGAACAAGGTAAGGATCTTAAAAAAATGTCTCAAGCAGAACTTGAGGACTTATGGATTCAGGTCAAAAAATTATGAGCTACCCTACTCTAAATCCCAAATGGATTAAACTAACTTCCCTTGAGAGACTCTATAAGGTTTCTATTCCTATTCTTGGACTGACAGGGGGAATTGCCACAGGGAAATCGAGTTTTGCCAAACTTCTCAAAGACAAGGGTGTTCTTGTTATCGATGCGGATGCACTCATAAAAAAAATCTATCAAAGAGATGATGTGTTTCGTTTTATTCAAACACATGTGCCACTGGCGATTGAAAATCATAAAATTAACTTTAAACATCTTCGTGAACATGTTTTTGGCCATGCAGACCTGAAGGCAGAGCTTGAACAATTTCTTTACTCTCACATGCCAGTGGCCTTTCAAGATGAGTTGAACCTTCATCCTGAAGCCACATGGTTGGTTTATGATGTGCCTCTCTTGTTTGAACGGAGCTTAAACTTTATCGTAGATAGTTCGATCGTCGTTTACGCGAATCCAGAGACTCAAGTTGAGCGACTGATGAAAAGAGATAATATTAGTGAAGACTTTGCTCGCAATATCCTGACTCACCAAATGCCTATCGATGAAAAGAAAAATCTTGCTGACTATGTTGTGGATAATTCGGGTGACCTGAACGATCACCCGGAGATATTACTTAAACTTTGGAAAGACTTAGTTAGTTAGCGAAATGTATCTCGATATAATCACTCTCAAGTGGTGAAACATATGTTTTGTTGTTCACCGGAGTACACTTGGCCTCATCGTAGGCCTTAATTTCTCCGCGAGTGAACCAACCACCCTCTTTTGTTTTTTGACATTTTAACCCTTTATCACAAACATACTCAAAACTTCCATCTGTCGTACGTTTACCATCTTTATAAAGAGTACAATTCGCATTTGTTAATCCACGAAGACCACAGCTAAAGAATTTTTCTCTTCCAGAAGCTTCTTGTAAGCATCTTGGGTAAGTTCTTGTTTTATGCCATGAAATCACTTCGTTATTATACCAATCAATACAATCATTATCTGTCGCACATTTCGTTTTTGGATGTGAGAAAGTAAGTGATGAGATGACTGTTCTCATCATTCCATCAAGGTTTGATTTTACAGTTCTTCCATTCGTAATATTGGCATTCAAAAAATCGTTCTGACAAAGATTTGATAAGAAGGCCATTGTCACTGACTTTCCACCAACATAATCAGGAAGTGAAATACGTCTTGAATCGATACTTACACTATTTGAATAAGACTGAGTCACAGAAACATCTGCTCCCATTCCCATGACTTTAAATCCGCCTGCACCTTTATAATCTGATGAGAAATTTACTTGGGCCTGACAACGGAAAGAAATTTCTCTTCTTTGATCAACACCTTTCTTTTTCACAATTTTGTTTTTTGAATCACGTTGATAAAGATCGAAATTCCCATCTTGTAAAAGAACTGGGTAAAGGCCAATCGCCATGATCACAACATCTGATGAATATGTTCTCTTAAAACTAATAGTTGGCCCAGCACTTACACTGACTCCCAAAAACTCCATACTCACTTGAGCACTAATTGATTGAGCTGAAGAGTACTGCTTAGCTGAATTAATTGAAACAATACTAGAACTTGGGTATGGAGAATTTGCCTTAGTTGAAGTTAATGACTTAATAAGAGCTGCTTTAGAGTCAAACTCTCTTTGTTTTCCGTTATCGTCTCCATCTCCATTGGCCGCCATTGAAACTTCTTCTTGATGCTGTAGCATACTAGCGCGAAGGAGAGATTGATCCTTAAAATAAGCTTTGAGCCCTGATTGATTAGCAGTGACTTCATAACCAGCATCACCTCTAATATGTGCATCTAAAATCTCTATTGAGAGTCTTCTTAATTCTGATTTTAATCCACTGGCCGCAAGCTCAGTATCTTTTGAAATGGCCATGACAACTTCATCACGAGCCGCTTGTGAATCATTATGAAATTTAAGTCCCGACTCATAAGCTTCAATCACACGGAGACGAATTGTTTCCACTAATTTTTGTGATTCAAGATTTGCTCTCTCATCAAAATTTAATTTTGCTCTCTCATAAGATGCTTCTCGCTCATAAGCGGCAATATCAACAGGCAGTCCCGCTGACTTCATTTCATCTAGTTGATTAAGCATTGGACTTCTGGCCATCGCCACTGAGCTCAGTGCTGAACAAGCAAGTGCTATTCCGATAAGTTTAGACTTCATCATCTTCATACGTTCTCCCTACATTTAAATTAGGGTTAGTATAAGGTTGAATGCTCAAGCCATGGAAACAAATGACGCAACACAGTATTTTTTACAGATTTGAAGGTTACTTAATGTATTTTCAGTGCGTTAGAATAGATTCTCAGGGGCCAGCCAGCTCTTTCTATCCAGAGTCCAAGGGTCCTGAAGGGATAATTTATAGGCCAAAAGCTTAAGACCATCCTTGTTCTTATTCCCCTTCCCGTAGGTGGGGTCACCCAGAACAGGTAGGCCAACTTCGGCCAGATGACTTCTAATTTGATGAAGTCTTCCCGTTTCAATATCTAGCTCAAGATAGCTGAGATTATTTTCTACTCTTATAATCTTATAAAAAGTTTTAGCAAACTTACCATCAACAGGAGTTTCAATGACTCCCGTCTCATCAGTTAAAACTTGATGGGCATCACCTACGGCAATCGCCTGATAAATCTTTTTGATTCGTGGTGTTCCCATCAAAGCAGAGAGTTCTCTTGCTCCTTCTGAAGAATAAGCAAAGAGCATGATTCCAGCAGTCTCACGGTCAAGACGATGAACAAGATAGATCTGTTTGTTTTTAGCAATTTCAATGGCACGAAGAAGAGAGCGATGATCTCCTGTCTGAGTTCCTTGCGAAAGAATACCTGCTGGCTTCCACCACACACCATAATATTCGTTTTCTTCAATAAGCAGAGGATCTTCAAAGGCAGGGAGTTCCAAAACTTTTTGATCTAAGTAGAGCCAAATTTTATCTTCGGCTCCTATTTTCTCTCGGATATTTCGAATCTTATCAATCTTTCCTTTGCCTTCTACTTGAATCCAAACTGCTCCATTAAGAGTGGCGAGTTTTAGAATATCAATTTCAAACTTAGTCATCTTAACAAGAACTTGCCCAAGGCTTGCGCCTTGGGGGAAGTGTTTTTTAACAATGCATTGAAATGTTCTCATGAATTACTGAAGCGAGCTGTGTGATTCAGCGTAAGGGGCATCAAGATGTCTTGAAGCCACTTCATCCAACATCTGAAGACCTTTCGAATCACTTTTGAGTAAATCAAAGATCGATTGAAATTGATCAACGATCGCTTCTTCTTGATAAGCAAAGTCTTTTTGAAGCTGTGAGATACTCTCACGTAATGAATGATCTTTTTGAGAAGTCATAAAATTAAAATTAAACTGCTCAGAAGGTTGATCATACATCACTTGAAGTTTTGAAAAGATCACATCAAGTTGAGATAATTTTTTATCAAGAGTGGCCACGTTAAAATCAAGTCGGGCAAGCTCATCCTTGTAACGATTTACAAGTTTAGATTGTTGCTCATCAAGAACTGGCATCGATGAAATAAATGAATTATTCATTGAAATAAGTTTGGCCTTAATTTCCATGAGCTCAAACTTCAATTTCTTATAATCAGTTTTAATTCCATCAAGCTGTACGATGACCTCAGAAGTTTCTTTGTGCTTTTTAAGAACACTTTGAGTCTTCATTTGAATCTGTTGTGCCTGACCTTTAAGTTCATCATTCTGTCCCAGTACGACTTTATTGATATTCATTAATTGATCAGATTTTTCAATCGTCTCAAGTAATGTCATCTTCATTTCATTTACAAGGCGCATTTCTTTTTTAAGCTCTTCTTTTCTCTGCGTATTAAGTTCTTTTACATTTTTGAGAGCTGTAAAATAATCAACATTCTCTTTTTCAAGATCAAGCATTGAATTTAGAAGGTCTGTACGATCAGCTTTCACTGTATCGTAAATTCCAATGACTTTTAAATACAGATCATGTTGATCGATATGTTTAAAGTCTTTATCAAAGATTGCTTTATCATCTTCAGTCATTTTATCTTTCGACCATAATTCAAGAACCTGAAGAAGAGGTTTTTTAATTTGCTCAACTTGTTGATCGATTGATTCTTTCACTGACATGAGTGGATAAAAGAAAATCATCACTCTATCCTCACGGTTGGCCGTGATAGGACTCACATACATTTCATAAGGAAGTGCTGGAGAGAGTTCATCTGACTTAATTTTCACAGGATAAATTCCAGCGATTTTATTAACCAATGCTTCGTAAACAGGGTCACCTTCAGTGATATTTAAATAATCACGAATATAGTCCCAGTTAAAAGTATCTGACTCGACTTCTTCATCAGAGAGAAAAAGTTGATCACAGAATAATTGATTCCACCATGTCACTTTAAAATGCTTATCTACCATGAAGCCTGCAAACGGAAGTCCTTCATGGAGAAGTCCACCAAGTGAGAGCTTGATTTTTAACTGATCCATCAAAGTGACTAGCTCTTGCTGAGTCTTTGTTGAATAATTATCAAAAACAAATCTCTGATCTTCCATCAGACCTTTTTTAATCAGAAGCTTAAGCTCCTCTTCCATATCAGATGAGATTTTATTCTTTTGCCATCTAAATAAGTAGGCCACCATTACCCAACCAATGGCAATAAAACTTAAAAATCCTACGAGCATCAAAATCAACTGCTCTTGTTTTTCTTCTTTTAATAAATTTGTATCTTTCACTCTCACTGATAGATCTTTGACCCAAGTGTTTACAGCGATTGTCGCCTGCTCACTATGAACTTTTAAATCACGAGATTGTTGAAAGATATTCTTAAGCATGGTGATTTCAGTCATCATTCCTGAGAAACGATTTCCAAGGCCTGCTTTCTCAGCATCAGTCAGAGACGAACCAGTTACCACTCTTTCTAATCTTTTTAAATCGGATTCAAGATAAGAGAGTTGCGCCATCCCAGAAACAGTTTGAGGATTGATTGAATCAGCTCTTCTTTTCATAAGCCCAGCAGTCGCTTCAATTGTTTTAAAGCTATTCGTCTTCGCGACACTATCAAGGGCCGCAATTTTTGAGTTTAAAACCTTAAGTGCTTCATCAGGATCTGAGAATGAAGAATTTTGATTAATGAGTTTTTTGAAAGTTCTGAGACCTAGACCCAAATCTTTTGAAACTTTGATTCCTAAAATAGATTCAAGTTCAGCAATATTTTTTCCAAGTTCAGAATATTCATCATAGGCCCTCTCGGCCTTACCTTGCAGAAGTGATTTTGATATTTTCTCAAAACTCTCTTGAGATTGAACCTTAGTGACAAGTTCTTGTACCTTTGCAGCACGCGACTCATGATCAGCTTGAAGATTATTCAAACGTAATGCATACAGACTAATAGCAACTCCTGTTGCTACCATCACAAAGAAAAACCCGTGTAGTGTCCACATCGAGCGATTCAAGGTTTTTTTCCAATCCATGGTCAGACCTTTTGTTGTAAATTCCACTATTTAAATTATCGACTAATTAAGAAGGGATTGAAAAGAGATGGATGAAAAAAAAGATACTTGAGCGTTTCAATTAGAACGGTGATCTCATCCAACATTGATTTGATTTTGGTGTGCAGTAACCTTGAATATGATCATTTAACCAACAGATTTCTGCGGCTCCATGAATGGAGAATGTATGAGTCTTAAAACTTTTAGAGCAAAGTGTATTAGATTCAATTTTGGATACTTTCTCATGAGAAAATTTTTGAAACTCCTCAATTGAAAGTCCAGTCATCGCATATTTTTTTACTATTTCTGTTCTTAAACTCAGTATTTCGGCCACCTCATCATCAGAGAGATACTCTTTTGACTTCAAAGCTTCAAGTCTTTCTAGTTCTTGAGGGATTTCTGAGCTGACAGCTGCTGGTGATCTTTCAAAATGATTATTAATTGAGATAGTGACAGCACAGTCTTGATGAAAATCATCGTAGTATAAACTTTCAACGGTATAAGGAATTTGAGTGGCACTAGGAAACTCTTTTTTGAGATCTTCTTCGACCTTAAAAACAACTAACTCACATGAAGTTTGTTTGGAGAACTCTGCACTTCCTGCGACTCTGCGGTAGAAGATTTTACTCCCATGCTGGACCTTAAGCCCTTCGTCCCCATTGCGCACGCTTTTGGTCCAATCAGGCGCTTCAGAGCGATGAGTAGACTCATGAGCACAGGAAGCGAGAAAGAGAAGTGAAAGTACTATTCTTATCATTGTGTGCTTATCGGATGACAGAGAGGAATTCTTGAGTGCTACAAGCAAGTACTCTTCAAGCCTTAGAAATTACAGGATAAAAAAAGCCCCGAACGTTCGGGGCTTTTTTTATGAGCGAAACTTTTTGAATTTGAAATCGACTAATTAACCAGCAAGATCTTCAACTGAATCAAATTGATTACGAAGTTTAGCTTTAAGCTTAATGATCGCTTGAGTATGAAGCTGAGACACACGTGACTCAGTTACATCTAGAACCTGGCCAATCTCTTTAAGGTTAAGATCTTCGAAATAATAAAGTGAAAGAACAAGACGTTGTTTTTCAGGAAGAGTTTTAATTCCTTCTTTAATAACTTCTTGAGCACGCTTATAACCAACAGCTGTTTGTGGGTTAGCAGAGCGTGAAGTCTCCATAAGAGAAACCATTAGCTTCTTATCACCCTTACTCATTGCTGCAGCATCATCAATATTCATTAACGATACTGATTTTGATTTATTGATAAGTTCATGGAATTCATCCATTGAACATTGAAGCTCTGTACACATTTCATCATCAGTCGCTGGACGACCAAACTCTTTATCAAGTTTAGCGTAAGCTTTTTCAACGATTTTAGCTTTTTCACGAACTGAACGAGGAACCCAGTCTTGAGAGCGAAGTTCGTCAAGAATGGCACCACGAATACGAAATTCAGCATAAGTTTTGAATTTGTTATCACGAGATGAATCGAATTTTTCGATGGCATCCATGAGTCCAATAACCCCACAAGAAATTAAATCATCTAGCTCAATATTTGAGGGAAGACGAGATGCAATTTTTTGCGCGATATACTTTACGAGTGGAGCGTACTCAAGAATGATTTCATCCTTAATATGAGGCTCTACCGTATTTCTGTAATCTTTTAAATTTTTAAGTTTTGTCGTTAGTGAAGACATCTCGCTCTCCTTAGCATCATTTTTTTTAGGGTTAGTGAACTTCTTGCTCAAAACCCAAAGCTCGACTAAAGTCGGCCTCAGGACTTACCAACTTATCGGTAAATCCAAAAATCATTTTAAGAAAATTCTTATGCCACTCAGAATTTGATGGAGATAGGAAAAAAGTATCAAATTCATCGTTAGCAACATCAAACTTTTTGATGCCTCCAAGAATATTTGTTCTTGCATTTAAGAAATTCTCGATAGTTTCACTAAGAGTAATAACCACTTTTTGAAATTGGCGATCAGTACTATACATGTTTACTAAGAGATGATTTTCTTTCACGCCGTATTTCGTGTTAAGAATTTTTACTAGAGAGTATGAATCAGTGATTGATGATTTATCTGGAGTCACAACGATCCAACGAAAATCACAATAAGCACTGAGTGTAAGAGACTCTTTTGAAAGGCCAGCAGGACAATCCAAAAGGATATAATCATATTCATCTTCGTGAGATGAAATAATATCGATCATGACTTCATCAAAATTTAATTTTGATTCAAAAAGATCCACACTTCCGTTGCATGCAGGAAGAAGATGAAAATCCCCTCTCTTAATTATGCACTCATCAAAACTAAGTTCTGATGAAAGAAGTTTCCAAAATTTTTGATCTAACGGAAGACCTAATTTAATGGCGGTATTTGAAAGATTGCTATCGCAGTCAATCAGGAGTGTTCTATAACCCAAATTACTCAGCTCTTGAGCTGTTTTGAGGGCCACAGATGTCTTACCGACTCCACCCTTTCCACCAGTGATGGAAATTTTGAAGCACTTGTGCGACTCACCTGGAATACGTTTAGCGCGCTTAGTTTGAATTGCAGAGCTGTGTGATAGCAACCACTCACTGGCCTTGTCCATAGACCTCCTGTCTACTTTTCACCACCGACTTCCTGTCAGCGGATCACAAAAATCAAATACTTAAAACTGAAACAACCCTGCCATTAATCTCTCTGCCGTCGCTCCTTCTAAGTCATCTGGCACCATTGGGCCTGTACCGAAGAATTTGAGAGGCAGATTATTGTGGTGTCTGTGAACATTGAATAGTGATCCAAAGTTCATACAAAGATCCACATGAGAAATTATAACTCCATCTAGAATTTCCTTATATCGGGCAAGAATTTTTCTATTATAAAGTTCTGCGTGAATTGCTGAAATTGTGCATAGGATTTCGACGTTTTCAAAAGAGCGTCTTAAGCTCTCTACAAACTTCTTAATATCCTCTGTATTCTTATGGTTAAGACGTAAATCCACTAAAACAGACTTTTTTTGTTCAAATGATTTACGGGCCAAACTTACCACTTCAGAGGGGGTCTGGGCCTTCTCAACCTTGATTCCGAATACCTGAGCGGCAAAATCTGTACTGCCAGAGTTCTGAGAATCTTCTGAGAACTGTATAAGAGTTACATCTTTTTTAAGAATGGCGACTTTCATGCTCATTGAACTTTGCCCAGAAGCGGCTTCTGAGACCAAAATAGTCATTACTGGACGACCTTGATCTACTTTTGCAAATAATGGGTACTCACATTTAATTGAGCTCGCCATATCTCTCAGAGCAAATTCAAAAACCACATCAGGATTCTCAAGATCTTCTTTCGTGAGCTCGTAGCTGGCCTTTTTGATGAGTTCAATAATAAGACCCTCATCAATTCCTAAAGACTTCAGAGTTGTTCTTAATTGGAAAACACCTTGAGCTTCTGACATCAATTTTTGGTTAAATTGATAATTTTGAGTCAGCTCAGATAATTTTTTTTCTAAAAGTTCTATTTTATTTTGCTGAGTTCTAAATTCATGTTTTAGCTCTTGATAAGCTTCTTTACTCACACCACTTGTAGGTGCAGCTCGCTCTTCTTCAGCATATCTTTCTGCTCTTACTGGTTGAACTGGGGTTCTGAAAGCTTCAGGTGGTTCCGAATATCTTCCACGTTGTGTGGGAGCCGCTCTCACTGGGGCAACGGGTGTTTCTTCTTCATCAAAAGCATCATTAATGAAATCATCCATTCCACCACTGGCCGCTTCTGTATTTAAGAAATCATCTAAGCTATTTTTTAAAATTGAAGTTGTTTTATTTGTAGCATCTGCAAGGCTTGCTCCGCCCTTGGCCAAAGTATTAACGACTTTATTGAGTCCCATTGAACCATAACCACCGCCACTAGCTTGAGGTTGAGTTTTATGGCCATAATCATTAATTGTGTTTTTCATATTTGTTGCCGAGTTTTGGTAGAAAGATTGTTTTTGATCATCGTTAAGAACCTTATCTACCTTTGATTTTTTTTCAAAATTTCTCTCTGAGATTGCTGCCGTAATCTCAATACGTTTTTTCTTAAAAGCGCCCTTAAGCCCTTTATTTGTTATCGTTTTCAAAATAATAGCATCAGGACCGAGGTCCGATTTAACCGCCTGCAATGCCTCTTCTAGCGTATCAGCTTCAAACTTCTTAACAAACATTCTTATAACCTTACGCTACCAAGAGACCTAATATTAACATCTGGACTTAATTCATTATGACTCACCACTATTAAATTAGGAATAAATTTTTCAGTCAGTCTTTTAAAATGACGACGAATAACAGGTGAACAAAGAATCACCATTTTCTCTCCCATTCCTGTCGCCTCTTCAATTTTTTCATTTAAAGTCGCAAGGATTGTTTGAGTCGTTTTAGGATCAAGATTTAATTGTGATCCATGATCGGTTTGGATAATACTGCGAGCGATTGTTTCTTCAAGAGTTCTATCGAGAGTAAAGAGAGGAACATCTCCCTGCGAACTCTTTATTCTTTCTGTAATAGTTCTATAAAGGGCCTGACGAACATACTCAGTTAAATTCTCAGGATCTTTTGATGAAGTTCCAAACTCAGCAAGTGTCTCCATGATTGTTCTTAAGTCACGAACAGAAACTCCTTCGCGAAGAAGGTTCTGCATCACTTTAAGCACAGTTCCAAGAGTCATAATATCTGGAATAAGATCTGAAACAATTTTAGGATTTTCTTCTTTAAACGAATCGATCACTTTAACAAGTTCTTGACGACCAAACAGCTCGTTAAGATTTGCTTTAAGCACTTCTGTGATATGAGTGGCAATAACAGTTGAAAGATCAACCACTGTGTAACCATTATACTGAGCCTCATCACGTTGATCGTCAGTGACCCAAACAGCTGGAAGACCAAAAACTGGTTCCGTTGTCTCAACCCCTTCCATTCTTTCAATGACTGTCCCTGGATCCATTGCCATGAAATAATCCGGCATAAGCTCGCCCTTAGCGATCTCAATCCCTTTAAGTTTCACAGAATATCCACCTGGCTTTAATTCAAGATTATCTTTAATACGAACTGAAGGAATAATAACCCCCCAATCCACAGCAAATTGTTTTCTAATATGAGAGATACGTTCAAGAAGATCACCGTTTTGTTCAGCATCCACTAAACTCACGAGACCATATCCAACTTCTAGTTGAACAAGCTCCACGGCCAGAAGAGATTCAAGAGTTTCACCTGCTGGTTTTTTCTCTGCATCCACTGCCACTTTTGCATCATCAACAATCTTTTTCTCATTAGATTTATCAATTCTATATCCAGCAAACCCCAATGCCATTCCCATGATCATAAATGGCATTCCTGGAAATCCTGGAATCAAGGCAAACATTCCAAGAGCACCACCGCTAATAAAAAATGCTTTAGGATGAATTTTAAATTCAGCATTAATCTGTCCACCAAGTGCATTACCATCATTATTTCGAGTGGCAATCATACCGGCAGCTGTAGAAATAACGAGAGCTGGGATCTGTGCTACAAGTCCATCCCCTACTGTGAGTAGAGTAAAAGTTCTTGCGGCATCTGCAAAACTCATATCATTTTGAGCGACACCAATAACAATACCACCCAAAACGTTAATCGCTGTAATCAAGATACCTGCAATGGCATCTCCTCTTACGAATTTTGAAGCACCATCCATCGACCCGTAAAAATCTGCTTCTCGAGCAATTTCAGAACGTCTGGCCTTGGCCGTTTTATCATCAATAAGTCCTGCATTTAAATCTGCATCGATGGCCATCTGCTTTCCTGGCATTGCATCTAATGTAAATCGAGCAGAAACCTCTGCCACTCGTCCAGCACCTTTTGTAATAACGATAAAGTTAATCACAACTAGAATCGTAAAAATAATTAATCCCACAGCATAGTTACCACCAACAACGAACTCTCCGAAAGATTCAATAATCTTTCCTGAAGCAGCAGTTCCATCAGCAGCACCATGAATAAGAATATTACGAGTAGAAGCTACGTTAAGAGCAAGACGAAGAAGAGTTGTTACAAGGAGAACAGCAGGAAAAGTAGAGAAATCCAGAGGCTTCTTAGCATAAACAGACATAAGGAGAATCATTACTGAAATTCCGATACTGAATGCAATAAGTAAGTCCATGAGCATTGGTGGAATCGGCACGATCATCACCATGATGATCATGATAAGTCCCAGTGCTAATGAGAGATCTGAATTTTGTGCAAAGATGCGAAGTTTTTCAAAAAACCTATCCATGGTTTGCTTCTCCCCGTCCTAGGGTTTTAAAATTTACTTCAGTGCTTTTTCTTTTTTCTTAAGTTTGTAAACGAAAGATAAAACTTCAGCGACTGCTTTATACAGTGTTCTTGGAACTCCATGTCCCACCTTCACTGTTTGATAAAGTGTTCTGGCAAGAATTACATTTTCAACAATAGGAATATTATTTTCCTTTGCTAATTCTCTAATTCTTAGGGCCAGATGATCTGAGCCCTTGGCC
Organism: Bdellovibrio sp.; assembly: GCA_022729855.1. GTDB lineage: Bacteria > Bdellovibrionota > Bacteriovoracia > Bacteriovoracales > Bacteriovoracaceae > DZBG01. The sequence goes on along the minus strand of DZBG01000001.1, from coordinate 24,073 downwards.
ATCACTGATGGGGCAACCATTTTGTCGCCGTCATACTTCAATGCTACACTAATATGGGTTGGATTGGTAACAATCACGTCAGCTTTTTTTACATCATCCATCATTCTCTTTGTGGCCAATTGACGTTGTATCTGACGAATTTTGTTTTTTACTTCAGGGTTACCATCACGCTCTTTGGCCTCTTCTTTGGCTTCCTGTTTAGTCATCATCATTTTCTGATGGTAACTCCACTTCTCCCAAGCTAAATCGGCCAGAGCGATAATCCCGAGTCCTAATAGAACTGAAAATCCAAGTTTAAGCATCAGGTATTTACCAAAGCTCAAACTCCCCGCTGCATCCGTATGAAGAAATCCTAAGAATGATCCAATATGATCTCTTAAAATTGTGTAAGTGATAATAATCACCACACTCACTTTAAAGATACCTTTGATCGTATCAACAAGAGCTTTCTTAGAAAACAAACGTCCGATTCCACTAATAGGATTAATACGATCCCAATTAAGATTGAGAATCTCCGGAGAATATAAAAATCCAATTTGTCCAAATGAAGACATGAAACCTAAGGCAATTGAGGTTCCAAATAATGGGGCCACACACTTCAAACACATCCAAGCCGTTTTAACAAAAAAATCTTGGATACTATCTTTGGTATAAATTCTTTGGAAGTCTTGGACATAAATCCAATCAAGGTATTCATTGAATGTTTCATAGATAAAAACACTACTCATGATAAGCACCATGATAGTACCAGAGAGCAACAGCACGCTGTTTAGCTCTTTAGAAGAAGCAACTTCACCCTTCTTACGAGATTCCTCGATCTTATGCTGGGAGGGTTCTTCGGTTTTTTCGTCGTCGTTAGATTCGTCGGCCATCCTGGTCCTTAAATCCTTTTAGATTATTGTTGTGTGATAAATTGAAACCACACACCTAGTTTTTCAATATATAGCTCGTAGCTGACGGTGAAAAATTCTTCTGCAATTCCAATGAAAAGAATTAAACCCATTCCAATATTTACTACAAAGCTCACCATCAAAACATTCATTTGAGGAATTGTTCTAGCTACAATTCCAAAGACTAAATTCATCAGTAAGTTAGCAAAAATAAGCGGAGCGGCCAAAATGATGGCTGAGCTAAACGCTGACTTAAAGAATAGCACAAAATACTCTGGAGATTTGAATAATCTATCTGCATTTAAGAAACTGATTGTATGAAAAGACATCAAAACTCCCTTAAACATTGGAACCAAGGCCCCAGATGAGAGAACTAATATCAGTAAAGTCCACTCAACTATTTTTTCAAATGGTCCCACTTGCTGCGCTTGAGTGGGGTCAAAATAGTTAACTGAGGCAAAACCGATCTGCTGGGTCAAAATGCTACCAGCGGCTACGAACAGACTCATGATACTTTTTACCAAAAATCCAAGGATTAGCCCTGTCATAGTGTGGAACATCGTCAGCGCCCAAATATGATCCACACCTACTGCCTTAATCTCTGCAATTAGTGTGCCTTCTACGAATGGGAAAAAAGCAAAAGTAAGTATCGTACTAATAAGAATTTTCAGAATTTGGGGAACAACAGCATTATCAAATAACGGTAATTGATAGAGAACAGCTACCCAGCGTGAGAAGCAAAGCCAAAAGGCGAAAAATTGAATTTCATTAACGACACCAAAATTCATTTATCCTACTGTCGTCTAACTAGCTCTGGGATACTGAGGAACAACTCTCTTGTATAAGAAGTCATAGTCTCCATCATCCAAGGGCTAAAAATAACTAAAGCAGCAACGATCACAAGAATTTTTGGAATGAAAGAAAGTGTTTGCTCTTGAATCTGAGTCACGGCCTGAAAAATTGAAACAAGCACACCCACCACAAGCGCTCCAATAAGCATAGGAGCCGCTAGCATTAAAGTAATCTTCATTGCCTGCTGAGTAATTTCGATAACGTATTCATTTTCCATAGGAGTCTCCCCTACACATTAAACGAGCGTAAAATGGCGCCTGTTACCAACTGCCAACCATCCACTAGTACAAAAAGTAAAAGCTTAAAGGGCATTGAAACAAGCATCGGGGGAAGCATCATCATCCCCATGGCCATAAGAACAGAGGCCACAACCATATCTAGAACAATAAAAGGAATATAGAGCAAAAATCCAATCTGAAAGGCGGTTTTTAGCTCTGAAATAATAAAAGATGGAATCAAATAATGAATAGGTACTGCTTTGATATCTGCAGGAGCCGCAGTATTGGTCACATCATAAAACATACCAATATCAGCTTTACGAACATGCTTTTCCATAAAACCACGAAGATCTTTTTCAAGACCCTCAAGAGCTTTGGTTCCATCAATTTGTTTGGCCATATAAGGCTTCATGGTATTCTCATAAATTGATTTCCCAGTAGGCATCATCACAAACATTGATAAAAAAAGTGCAAACCCAATCAGAAGCTGATTCGGTGGCATATTCTGTGTTCCAAGTGCTTGTCTCATAAATGAGAGAACAACAACAATTCGAGTAAAAGAAGTACAAAGAATAATAATGGCAGGGGCCATTGTTAGTACTGTAAAGAGAAGGAGAACTTCAATTGTATCCACAAGGTTTACACCTTGCCCGAAGTTCACACTCACGCCAGGAAGATTCGTCGCTTGAGCGAAAGCTGATGTACTCATCAAACTTGCGATCACGAGAAGAATTGTTCGTCCTAAACAATTCATAGATGCCTTTTATCTTACGACTAGTTAAATTCTAGAGGTTTTAGTTTACGTGCTTTTTTCTTAAGTTCATCTGAAAACTTTACAATATCTTTCGTCGCCTCACTCACTCTCGCAAGAGGAGATCCATTATCTTTAATGGGAGTAGACTCCATGATATTTTCTTTTAGCTTAATTTTTGACTCTAAGACAATTTTATCTGAATCATCAAAATCAGTATCAAAATTTGTTCCAGTCATCAGCTTTTCAGTTTCTTTGATAATGCCTGAAGTGTCAGTGATTTCAGATAAAAACTGAAGTCCTGTCTCAGAATTCGAAACAAGAAAAACTTGTTTATGTGCCTTCACTACCATCAAAGATCTCTTAGGCGCGATATAAGTCGTACTTAAAACTTCAATCATTTGAGAGTTAGTTAGAAAACCAAGCTTCCCTCTGCTAAATACTCCACGCTTCATCACTTGAACCACACCGTAGAAAAGACCTAAAACAAGCGCAAGAAAAACCGTAAATTTCAGAGCATATCCCGCAAATGAGAATCCATTTGTTCCACCAGTAACATCTTGGCGAACATGAGTTTTACGAATGATGGATGATTGTTTCGCCTGAATTTTATCTTCAGCAGGAGCCGCGGCTGCCGGAGCAGTTGCTGCCGCTTGATCAGCTTCTTTTTTAATTCCATTCTGTTCTTTAACAAGTTTATTTAAGTAATCCTCATCAAGAACTTCTTTCGTGATTTTAGAGGCAGCCGCTGTCGCGACCACAGGAGTTGCAGCTGATTTTGTCTCAGGCTTTGCTTTTGGTGTTTCACGAGGAACAACAGCTTTCGCTACTAATTTGTCATTGGGGAAAACGATTTCAATATTATTGTTTTTCCAAGTCAAGGCCACACTTTCAGTATGTCCTTTAAGTGAGTAAGGAAGAATGACCTTAATTACTGCAGACCCATTTTTATTCTCTGCAAATAAAGCAGTATCGAGACGATTATTCAAAGTACGCTTCTTATTAAGAGCGGTGAACTTCTCTGCCCCAGGGATTGTTAGTTCAATCACCGAATCACTGATTTTCATATCCGGCTGTTCTGATGAACGTCCATCAAGCCCAACCACAACGGCACCATTGGTCCCAGATGACTTCAACTTTAGTGAGCTCACTTTGACACCGGCCTGTGCCATAAGTGAAGTCAGCATTAATCCAATCAGTAATAAATTTTTCATAGAGTTCCTCATCGTTTCAAAGACTTACTTGAGTGATTCAATTCGTTCAAGTGGTGAAATGATATCTGTAAGGCGAATACCAAACTTCTCATTCACAACAACTACCTCACCTCTTGCAACCAGCTTGCCATTCACAAGCACCTCAAGTGGCTCCCCTGCAAGCTTATCCAGCTCCAGTACCGATCCCTGACCTAATTGAAGAAGATCTTTAATCACAACTTTTGCACGTCCTAGCTCAACACTTACTTTAAGTGGAATATCTAGAATGAAATCAAAGTTTTGAATCTTTAACTTATTAAGAGCGTCGTCTCCTGCTTTGATCTGATCAGCAAGTTCACGAATTGCATCTTGATTAGCACTGCTCATTTCTTCTGCCATGATTTTATCCTTTAATTCTTCTAGTCACTTGAACGGCACGATTGCCTTTATAAATACCAATTAAACATTTCAGTTTTTTTACATCTTCAATCTCAAGATCTAACTCTCCCGAAACTTCTTGCCCAAGAGGAATAATATCTCCTGGTTGAAGTGAGAGAAGATCTCCAATGGTCATTTCTGTTTCACCAAGTTTTACGATGGCCGTAGCTCCTGCATGTTGAACATGTTCAGTCATTGAACGAGTCCAAAGTGTATCTACAACATCGTTATCTGTTTGGTAGCTTGATGATAATTTTTGCTTGATCGGCTCGATTGTTGAATAAGGGATAACAACCATGATTGTTCCCGATGCAGACTCAAACTCAACTTCAAAAGTTGTAGTAATAATAACGTCAGATGGCGGAACCACACCTACGAACTGAGGATTGATTTCTGTACGAACATATTGAGCATCAATACGGTGAACCGGAGCCCATGCTTCTTCCAAATCACTGATGGCCATATCCATCACTCGTCTCATGAATGAAAGCTCAATCGATGTAAATTCTTTTCCTTCGATTTTTGTGAATGGACGATCTGTTCCACCAAAGTATGAATCGATAATAGCGTAAGCAAGTTTTGATTCAAAAACTAAGAGTGCAGGCCCACGAAGTTCATTAAATCTCATAATACACATACACGATGGAATCGGGAGTGTGTTTACGAATTCACCAAACTTCAATAGATCTGTTGAGATCATTGAAATAGTTGAAATTTTTCTAAGTGAGTTAGAAAGAGAAACCCTGAATGAGCGAATAAATCTCTCATAGATGATCTCAAGGATTGGCATTCTTCCGCGGATAACTCGATCTTGGTTGGTGAGATCATAAGGCTGAATATTGGCGTCTGTTTCTTCAACAGACCCAAAGTCATCATTATCATCTGCTCCACCTGCACTAGCTGACGAAGACGAAGAGTCATCATCATTTACTGCATTTAAAAGAGCATCTACTTCATCTTGGCTCAGTACTTGTGCCATAGATTCTCCCCTCCTGGGATCAATTGTTTAAGAACAAATCCTATGTTCTTAGTTGATTTGAAAACTTGTGTAGAAAACGTCTTCAATTCTTCCATCAACTAGAAAAGAATTGATCGAAGCTTTAATTTCTTCTTTCAAATATGTTTTCCCTTCTTTCTTCAGAAGGTCATCAGGTCTTTTTGTATTCAAGATACTAATAATAGTATCTCTAATTTGTGGCTTACGAGCTTCAATCTCTTCTAGTTTAGTATCATTACTAAGTCTTAAAACAGCATCTAAGCGTACGTAGCGACGTGGTCCATCACCTTGTGCAAGGTTCACCGTAAAAGGATCTAAAACAAGCAATTGATCAGCTTTAGTGACTTGTTCTTGTGACTTCTGTTCACCCTCAGCTTCTGCTCCTACTGAAGGAGAATTTTGCTCTTTTAAGAGTGCCGTCAGATCAGGTCTCTTCGCTTCCATTTCCATGAATTTATATTGAAAGAATGCAACAGTCCCCATTGCGGCCATATTAAGAACTAAAAGAATTGTAACAAGTGGATTCTTCCCAGAAGAAACTGAAACACCTGAGGCCGTAGCTGTTTTTTCGTCTGCCATGTAATTGCCCTTCCTAAGCAATGCGGATCTTCAAGTGAATGATCCTCTGTCAAAATTATAGCAACCGAAGGCAAAATGATCAAGGTGAGCAAACTTGGAGCGGTATTATTTGCCGATTCGGTGTTGAAGTTTTGGCATTGATAGTTTTTATTGAGTTATTGGTGACAAAAAAGGCCCAGAACACTGGGCCTTTAATGGACTTAAATTGTCAGAACTATTTAAAGACTTACTTTTCCGCGAGTTTTAAGTTCTTGGATAAGAGTATCAAAGTGAGCTGTAGGATAAGCTCCTTTTACAGGGATACCATTAAGAAGAAATCCTGGAGTTCCTTGGAAACCAAATTTTCCAGCTTCCGCCATATCAGCTTCAATTCTTTCAGTTACTGCTTGAGACTTAACATCTTTAGCAAGTTTCTTCATATCAAGCTTTAACTTAGAAGCAATTTCTTTAAGAAATTTTTCTCCGTTTTGAAGACGACGCTGATCTTTGTAAACAGCATCATGGAATTGCCAAGCTTTCTCTCCATTTTGTAAGCGAACAGCTTCATAGTATTGAGCTGTAATCATTGCTTGTGGGTGGAAGCTAAGTGGAAGATGCTTATAAACAAAACGAATTTTCCCTTTGTATTTTTCAAGAAGCTCTTGAACAGTAGCAAAACCACGAGAACAGAATGGACATTCAAAGTCAGAATATTCAACTAATGTAAGTGGAGCATCTTTAGGTCCACGGAAATTTTCATCAGAACGAATTTCTGCCGTAAGTGGATTATTGAAAGATTCTTCAAGTTGTTTTTTCTCGTCTTCTTCTCTCTTCGCTCCCTGACCTTCTTGAGCTTTCTTAACAGCATTGTTAAGCGCTTCAATGAATTTTTCAGGATTCGCTTCGATTGCTTCCGTGATAATTTCAGGATTTTCTTTCATCACTTTCTTCAAGTCTTCTTTCGAAGTACAAGCAGTGAGTGCTAACACAGCTACTAATAATAACATTTGTTTCATTTTAATTCCCTTTTGAATGCAAAGACTTTAGTCCTCATAATGGTAATGTTCTATGGATTTGATTTCAACCTTTTGGAGATTCTTTATCATAATTATTTTGAATATAGTCGAGATACTTATTTAAAACTCTCGTATGTTCTCTGATATATGAGTAACCAATAAGATGTACCCGACTAAAGTAGTTCCCTTTCATAAAAGAGCGCATCGTAGCAAAAATACCAAAGGCGGCACCAGACACACTTGAGTAAAGGTGAAGACCTAAAACGAGATATAAGAAGATAGTCATCCCAATCGTAATAAACACAATTTGATCATAGATGAAATTTTGTTTTAGAAAGAAATCTGAAACAGAGGGATCATACTTCAATGTTTTAAGAGCAAGCTCAATCATACTCCCGTAAATCGAATTGATAGTCTCAATAATAAAGACTGTTGATGAAATTCCCACGATAAGAAGAAGAAAAACAAAATGAAAGATAAAAACTTTGTCGTAAACGGGCTTGTGAATCCCATTATATTGAGGAGGAATACTATTGGCGAGAATGACTCCTCTCTTACGAGATTCTCGCAAGTACTCAAAGAAAAACTCTGAAAAATGTGTCAGTAGTTTATAAGTCGAAAAATCATCTACCTTATAGACTGCGTTTGGATTCTCTAACACTTCTTTGCAGTAGTCACCGATGGCCCTAAAAGGACGCAAAATAATATGTCCTACATAGATACCAATAAAAAACAAAAAGACATGAAAGAAGAATATATAGATGAGATTCTCTAGTGACTCTCCAATAACAGAATCAAACCACGCCTGCTCTAAAACTTCTAATTTGGGATACCCTTTGGCCTCAAAGAAAACAAAATTAAGTCTAAGAACTTGGAGTAAAAAATAGAAAGAGCAAAAAAAAGTAAATAAGGAGATAGTCGTAATCTTAATCCCTGTGAACAGGAGAAACTTAGAATCCTCACTTCGAAAAACTAGCCGTGATTGGACTATCAGAAAATTAATTAACTTTTTCATCCTTTTATCTTACCCTGCCTCTAACCCCTTAAAAACTAGGCATTTTTCTTCCTTTCTGGACCTTGTTTATTTTTCCCTAAAGCTTTTTCATTACCTGACCGAAACGTAGCTAGAATGTTGTCAAAGCTTAAGGAGCTTTTTTATGAAACGAACTAATAAATTTATCACACAACTTGGATTCTTCCTTCTTATGGGAAGCCTACTTGTGGCCTGTGGTAAGGATAACAAATCTGGACAGGGTGGACTTAGTCAGTGGGGTATCAATGGCCTTGGAGTCGGAGTAGGACAGTATGGTCAAATTGATCTTAGTCAAATTAGTCATCCCGTTGTGATTGCTGCTATTAACGAAAATGTTTGTATTGGTAGTAATGGTGGGAGTGCATATCCAACAGCTGTTACCAACCAAGGTGTAAGATATGGAGTACAATTTCCACTAACAGGTCAAACAGGAATGGTCGCTGGCGATTATTATCTTGGAGTCACTTCATTTGGTGATGTGGCCGTAGTAGTTGGTCAAGGTCCCTCTCAACCCCCAATCTTTATCGCTTATCTTTGTAACCGTGGTGGAATTGGTGGGCAAGGACAGCTTGCTAGAGCACCTCAATTTATGACTTCAGGTCCATACTGTGGTTCAGCAATTAAACCAATGAACGCCACTCTAGCTCTTCCAAGTGCTTTTGGACAAGATGGTGCACTTTTCAGGTGGGCAGATGGTGGGGCATCAACGGGAGCTAAGTTTAGTTTCTGTACTGGTAGAATGTAATTTTAAAAAAATGATTTAATAAAAAAAAGGCTCCTTCAAGGAGCCTTTTTTTTGTCTTATTTATGAGTCTTCAAATATTCTAAAACACCTTGAGCAATTTTTCGGGCCATATCATCAACATATTTTTCTTTTTTGATTTGTGATAATTCATTAGGATTAGACATGAAGCCTCCTTCAATAAGAAGACCTGGTCTTTTTGAGAGTGCAAGAACATAAAAAAGCCCAGGCTTGATTCCACGATCAACGAGCTTATATTGTTTAAGCACTGGCCCAATTGAGCTGTGAACAGCTTTGGCCAAACTCTTAGAACTCTCCACTGTTTGTCCAATGACTAAATCAACGAGAATCTGATTCACAATAAGTTCTTCACCCTTAAGACCTAAATTTTCTGCTCTCTCGACTTTTTTGACGGCCACCGCAGAGTTATTATCTAGATAGTATAATTCAAAGCCATGAGACTTATGATTAGTTGCTGAGTTAAAATGGATCGAAATAAAGATATCCGCTTTAACAGCTTCGGCCATGTCTGCTCGCTCTTGCAGTCCCACAAGATGGTCAAAACTGCGAGTGAGATAAGCTGTGACATGTGGGGCGAGATAGTCTTTTAATTTTGAGGCCAATTTTAAGGTGAGATCTTTCTCCGCTGTCTTTCCTGATTTTTTGTTCCAATCAGAGTAGCCTATGGCCCCTATCTCTTCTCCTCCATGTCCCGGATCGATGAGAACAACTTTTGCAAATGAGCTTACCGAAAAGATAAAAATAAAAAAAGAGAATAGAACCTTCGTCACTAATAGGCCTTACTGAGATGATGTTGTGGGAAATAAAAAGAAAGAATTTGTTTATAAGTATAACCACGCTTAGCAAGTTCTAAGGCACCCAGCTGACAAAGACCAACACCATGGCCATATCCTTCGCCTGCAATCTGAACTCCCTGCTTATCATCTTTAATAGAAAAATGATTAGAAGGTAGCATCTCTCTTCCAGACATATTTCTCAGATAAGCTTTCTTCACCATTAAAAATCTATCGCCATCGTAGAAACGAACTTCAGAGACATCCTCTCTGTCGGGGAGAAACTTGATATCACTACTTACTAATTTATCAGCGTAATATTTTTGAAGTGCACGATCCACCAGACCAGTTAATTGATAACGACTGACTTTTTTCTTCCACTGCTTAGTTCCAAGTTTATGACAGAAAGGACAATCTACTTGGCGATAGCCCTCTTCCACTCCACCCCAAACTTGGTCTGGGCGAAACGTTCTTCCACCGCATTTAGAATGGAAAAATATTTGAGAAATTTTTCCCGATTTTGGAAGAAGAATAACTCCTTCTGTTTCCTTGGCCGCCTTTACAGTTAATGCAGTGGCATCAAAATACGTTCCTGAAACTTGATCTTTCTCTGAACTTTCTAAATGATAAATTTCATCATGGGATTCAAGGCCCGGTTTATTAAAACCTTTAATTCTATGAAGTGCATAAGTTCGTGCTGCTACGGCCTGAGCTTTCAGTGCTTCAATGGGCCAGCTACCATTCATCTCTTTTGAAAGAAGAGAGGTGATATAAGATTCCATTGGAATCAAATTCACAAGATCACAACTTTCTTGTTTGGCAGAAGTGATAAGCTGAAACTCACCTTGGTATTTTTTATTTCCCCAAGAGACTAATCCTGTAGGAGATTGAAGAGAGGCCACATGAACTTGTTTCAATGGAAACTTGGTAGGGTTGGCAGATTTAGAAGGATCACAATTGAATGAAATTTCCTTGCGACCTTCATACTGCAAAGATTTATTCTGTGTATGAATAATCTTTCTTAGGTCTGTGCCTTCAACTCGAATATTTTTAAGGGATTTTCCAATGAGAACTTTTACAGAGGGCATAGCTGCCAGTGCTGGAAGCGATAAACCAAAAGATAATAAAAGAGCACAACATCCTGTTCTAACCATCAATTCCTCATCCGTGGGGAATGTGACATAAGTCACTGGCTTTATTGTAGCTATCTTTTAGGCAAGACTCAAACCTTCTTAAGTACTTTCATGATTTTTTGCATGTCTATCCATGCAGTTTTCTTCATGTTTTGGTTTGTTTCGATAATACTAGGGTGAAACAGTGGGGTAATTTGTGCCGTCCACTCTCCAATCTTACGACTGAAGAACTGTCCATGCACCATAGTCAGGCGATCATTGCTCTTGAGAACTTTCTGAGTTGATTTTGCACCAAGAGTGACGATCACTTCAGGACGAAGATGTTCGGCCACACTCATGACGGCCTTCATTAAATCTTCACCTTCGCTCTCAAGTCCAAGGAGCAAAGTTTCTTCAGGAAGAAGCTTCATGGCCATGACCATTCGTTCAAAGAGTTCAGAGGTTTTGTGAGGCAGAAAAGGAAGAAAAGCTTTTGCAAAAGCAGAAGGAGTTTCAATCTTTTCTCTCTCTGAAAAGGGAGTAAACGCTTCAGTAATAAAAAGAATTTTTAATTGACCAATTTTTCTCTTATCAATGAGTATTTGAAACTCATCGTAAGCATTTTTTGAAATATGTTTCGATAACATTTCGAGACTTTCAAGACGATAGGAAAGCTCATGCTCTTCAGCTTTTTTGAGCCCTACTTCACCACCGGCCACAGGAATAATAGGAATGCGAGTGATCTGTGTTTTCTCTTCCACATAGCGCTCAAGAGACTCAATAACCTGATGTTTTTCTGTATAGGCCTCTTTAAGCTTGGCACTCTCTTCTTTGGCCGTCATGAGTTTCAAGGTCTTAGACTTAGGGGCCCAGAGAACAGGACCCAATAGAGCATCAGCAAAGCTTAATACTTTTCCGGGTCTACGTAATTCTAATAACTTAGTCTTGAATATCTCTTGCATACCCGACTTTTCTACCATGAACTGGCAGCTCTTTCCTAGGGCCTAAATTCTTTAAATTCGAATCATTTTAAGCCGAGAAGAATGTTGTGAGTCTTATTAGGGAGTAGACATGACTGAAACTGATTTTAAATTTGAAAGTTTTGAAGAGTATTTTGGAGAGGCCGATCAAGTAAAAAAATTGATCGATGATTGCCGCATTTGTGGTTCAAAATTGCTTCTCTCACATATGCCAGACTACAAGAATATGCTTGTGCAAGAAACGGCACGCTGTATGGATTGTGGTTGTGGGAATAGAAAAGTCATCCACATCATTAACTAATCTTCTTGATCTTTATCCTCTTGCAGATGCTCCCAAAGAGCTTTTGCTTGAGGAATTTTAAGTCCAAAGAGATTTGATAAATCCGTAATATTCATTTCTGCTAATTCAGCTTTGCTCATTGTTAAATTCGTTAAAATCTTTTTTTTGCTTTCAATTCCAAGTCCAACAATATCATCAATCCATGTCGACATTGTTCGTTTTGATTCAGCTTTATGATGAAGCTTACGAGAGAATCTGTGGGCCTCATCTCTCATACTCACAATGATTTTAAACAATGATCGATTCTTATTTAAGATATAGGGATTACTTCTTCCTGGAATAACGAGCCTCTCCTCTGTTCTATCTGCTTCTTTACTCTTGAAATCTCCGCGAGTGAGATCTCTTGATTTTGCAATTCCTACCACTGGTATTTCAAGTTTATGTTCACGCATCACGGCCAGAACTGTATTCACTTGGGCCACTCCCCCATCAACGATAAAAACATCTGGAAGTTTTCCATGGGCAACTCGACGTGTGATAACCTCTTCCATCATGGCAAAATCATTATTTCCTTCAGGACGAGTTTGCATATGATAATAGCGATATCGCGTTTTATCGGGCTTTCCTTCTTCAAAAACAATTTGAGAAGCCGCAGGTGATTGCCCCTGCCAAATAGCAATATCGTAGCACTCAAGGATACGTGGTCTCTCTTTTAAATTTAAAAGCTCTTGAAGTTTTCTCAGGCCAATATAAACACTATCTTCATTGGTAATACGAACTCGTTGTGATTCTTCAGCATGTTTGCGACACATCTCAATCAAGGGAAGATATTTTTTCATTCTTCCTTTCACCTTAACCTGAAGTGCAACCGCAAGGTTTTCAAGCTCACTTGCTTCACGATCTACAATAATCATTTCAGGAGTAAGTTCTTCACTCCCTTCGTAGTACTGCCAAATTTTTTGAAGAATCTCTTCATTCATTTCTTCTATTAACTCTCCTTTTACAAAAGAGAAGTTTTTTTGTCCTAGAAGCATTCCAGACCTAATCATATAAACTGAAAAATCAATCTCTTCGGGCCCTTCATAGAAGGCCCAAATGTCTAAGTTTTTATCATCTTCAAGAGACTCCACTTGCTGATCAAATGATTGCCGGATGAAATCTTCTAAAAGCTGCAAATGATCACGAATAATCGCCGCATGTTCATACTCTTCATTCTCAGCAAGAATCATCATTCTTTCTTTGAGTTTATTAATCGTGCGTCCTGCTTTAATTTTCCCTTGAAACAAACCAAGGGCCATTTTCATCTCTTCAGCATACTGAACTTCATCAATAAGCCCCACACAGGGAGCAGAACATTGTTTCATTTGATACAATAAGCATGGTGTTTTACGAGTTCTGAACTCATTAAGGGAGCAATCTCTTAAAGAAAATGATTTCGTGAGTACACGAAGAATCATTGAAATATTTGAGCCTTGGGGAAAAGGGCCAAAGAGTTCTCTCTTTTTGCCTTTTTTAGGTCGTCTGACATATTCAAGTCTAGGAAACTTCTCTTCCCAGTTTACTAAAATAAAGGGGTAACTCTTATCATCACGAAGTCTGATATTGTATTTAGGTGCGTGCTCTTTAATAAGATTATTTTCTAAAACAAACGATTCAGCATCAGAGTTAGTGAGAATAAAATCAAAGTCATGGACATGACTCACCATATATTCGGTTTTAATAGATTTGGCCGATTGATTGAAATATGAAACGACGCGAGATTTCAATTTCTTCGCCTTACCAACGTAAATCACTCTACTATTTTTATCCTTCATGAGGTAACAACCCGCTCCTGAAGGCAGAGAATTTGCTTTATCTAGTAGTTGTTTTAAATCACCCATACGCGTTGCTTTACGTCTTCGAAGTAGAAATGTATAATAGTAAGAATCTTCCGCTCTTAAAGGACTCTTTCTCTAATATAAACCAAAAGGAAATCTATGTCTCAGCTAACGGTTGGCAAGGATGTGCTTTCATATTGCACAAAATGTAAACTCAACCTTTCGCACACCATTGTGGCCATGAAGGACGCAAAGCACATCGCTAAAGTAAAATGTAATACTTGTGCTACGATGCATGCGTACAAAGATCCTTCACAATCAACGGCGAATAAAACTCGCACTAAAAAGACTTCATCAACTGCTTCAAAGGTCATTTCAGTTTCTGATCTTTGGATGGAAGGAATGTCTAATACGAGTAAGAAATCTCAGCCTTATAGTATCAAAGGTAGTTTCTCTATGGGAGATATTATTGATCACACTAAGTTTGGCCCGGGGATTGTTCAAAAAGTTGTAGATGATAAAATTGAAGTCATCTTCAGACATGAAATAAAATTGTTAATTCATAACAAATAAAAAAAAGGGAGCTATTAGCTCCCTTTTTTTTTACATATCTTTTTAAATTCTATCTATAACCCATATTGTATCCAAGACCTTGCTGTTGCATATAGTAGTCTGCATTAGCTGCTTGTCCGCTAATCATTGAGCTATAATAACTACCTTGGTTCACACCTGATCCCCAACCGCCATTATAACCACCGTTGTATCCACCACCAGCAACTCCGCCGGCCACATAGATACCACCAACTCCGCCTACACCACCAGCATATCCACTCACGTATCCGCCTTGAGCATATCCTCCAGCATAACCACTCACGTAGCCACCTTGAGCATAACCACCAACTCCACCAACGGTTCCGATATATCCGCCTTGAGCGTATCCACCAGCATATCCACTCACGTATCCGCCTTGAGCGTATCCACCGGCATAACCACCAGCAAGAGAGATTCCACCAATATATCCACCATTAATACCGCTGACGTACCCACCTTGAGCATAACCGCCAACACCACCAACAGTTCCAATATATCCACCTACTCCGCCGACTGTTCCAACGTAACCACCAGGGTATCCGCCTACTCCACCAACAGTTCCGATGTATCCACCTTGAGCGTATCCACCAACACCACCGACAGTTCCAATGTATCCACCTGGGTATCCGCCTTGAGCGCCACCAGCGACATAAACACCACCAGCATATCCACTAACGTATCCGCCAGTTACATATCCACCAGTGTAGCCACCGCCAACATATCCGCCGCCTGCGACACCACCGATATATCCGCCAACTCCACCACCGTAGTATCCACCACCAAGACCAGCGAAGCCGCCAAGTTGGTAACCATTACAGTTCCCGCCACCACTTGCAAGCATGGCTTGCTGTTGTTCAGGAGATAGACCTGGCATTTCATTTGTAGCTAAATTGTTCTGATAATTAGTAAGAGCAGTTTGAGAATAATTTAAATAATCTTGCTGACTCAAACGACATTGCTCGAATCCAACCGAGGCAGCTCCGGCCCAAGCCTCATTTGATTTCTGATAAGCTTTTGATTGGAAGTAACTTGCACCGAACTGAGCAAGTGGTGGAGCGATGGCCCCAACAATTTCTGCAATTCCAGAAAGAGTACTTTGTTTACGTCCAGAAGCCGCACAGTTTACACAGTCAGCTCCGTTATAATATCTGGCCATGATTTGATTATACTCATCATTACCAACACAACCTGCAGTTGTTGAACCACTTGCACAATTGAAGCGTCCACCACCACCAGCACTTATTGTGTAAGAACCATTTGCATAGCCCTGACATTTTTTTGTATTTTTGATTTTTCCGTTATTTTTAATACATTCAGAAGGAATATTAATTCCAGCATTCACTGAACCAACTGCTCCACCTGAAACAACCACTCCACCATTTGCTGAAGCTGCAGTATTACCTGAACCAGCAGAAGCGGCTGCTCCACCTCTAATGATTGTTGTCGTTCCTGCTCCACCGTGAGATGGACATTCACCACTTGTTGTACGAGAAACAAGTCGTCCTTGAGCATCACGACACTCAGTCACACCTACACCTGTGACAATAGCAACACCTGCTGCTTTTAGAACTGACTCTTCAAAAGTATAGCCCTGACCTTGCATACAACGAATACATTTTGGATTTGTTGTATCAGCATGTCTTTTTCCGAATAACCATTTTTTTGGATTACATTCTTTATAACAAGCGTGATTTTTTCCAATAATTACTGAACCATTATTTTTTGTGACACAAATAAGATCGCCGTCATTAACTCCTGTACCTGAACCATTATTTGCTCCAGCAGGAGTTCCGCCAGAACCATTATTTGATCCAGCAGGAGTTCCACTAGAACCATTATTTGATCCTGCAGGACTTCCGTTCACTACACCAAGAATAAGTTTTTGATAATCAGCTTCTGAAAGACATTTTGTTCTGACAACAGTAGAGCTATTTCCATCATCTTGCTTTTCATCACATCGAACTTGGATACATCGCTGGTCATCCTTTTTAGTCCAATCCCCTACAACAACACCTGAACCGGTCTTATTGGCGGAGTAGTTACTACCACAGAGTTCAACGATAACCTGTCGGTTGGCGTCCTGGGTCTGGGCAAAACCTGAGAAGGTCCAACCAGCAACTAGAGTGAAAGCTAAAAGTGAAAGTTTTTTCATAATTCCTACCCGATTTATGAGACCGTCGTCTAATATTAGACGGATTTATTCAATATCATCATAACATTGACTGACTAAGCTCCAATGAGGGCAATTTTCTCCCCATCTGGGCCTATCTTCCTATTATTATCGGTGACCAAGCTAAAAACCTTTAGTTTTAATAGTACTAAATCATTGAAATAAGCTGACAAAATCGTTCTGGTATCCCATCATTCTTTTATATGGAATCCATTTCTTCGCATCTTTTTGACTGGCTCATCCTGCTCTTTTTAATTTTAGGGGCCATCTATACCATGGTGATTATTGGAAAAGAGAAGAAGACCTTCAAAGAAGAGTCTTATGATATGCAGTTTGGTGAGATCACACTTCCTGTTCCCAGATGGTGGACTCAAACTGAGCAAGGTGATGGTTGGGTCAAATTTGAGCGCACGGACACTCATTATGATTGGTTTGCAAAATTCTATTATTTTGAAGGAAGCTCAGAGACTCCCCTCGAAAAAATTCTCGAGGCCAAGCTTAATGAGGATGATATTCATTACGACCGCGAAGAAGTTCAAATTGAAACAGACTCCCGTGTTCTTTTCAGGGAAGCGAAATCAAAAGAATATTTTCAAGAAGTCATTAGAGTTGAAGGAACGGCCACACAAACTATTACGGAACGTATCTATTACGATATCTATTTAGTTCGTGGCTTAAATGATAGTGGTTATTTTATTTTTGAGAGCAGAAGTTCGGTCTTGAATGGTTCACTAGAGGGTCCATTCTTTGAGGAGTGTATATCAGAGCTTAGGTTCATCCATGAACCCAAGCCCGATTTAATTCAGAACACCTAGTTACGTTTAGGTGCAAAATCTCTAATTCTTTGAACAAGAAAATCAATCAATTCTTCATCTGAAAAATAAACATCATCAACAAGATCATTGCTAAGAAGAAAGTTCTTCACGCGAATGGCGATGTTATGAAGTGATTCCATCAAATAAAGTCCGCCGATATTTTCACCATTAAATGATTTAATGATTTCTTTACGAGCGTGGTTGAACATTTCAGTTTCCGTGATATCTCCGGGGATATCCTCACCAAACTTATCTTCAACTTCTTCAATGGCCTGTTCTTTAATGTTCTCGTCTGTTGCGAAACTTACACCGTACTCAGTGGCAAGTGCATCGATCAACTCCGCTCTGTTATCAACAGCAAAATCAATCATCTCAGCTTGCTTAAGATGGTTAATTGAGTACGTCGATAGCGCCTTTAGCGTCTCAAAGTCTGTTTTCATAAAAAATCCTTGACTTAAATTTAGGGCAATACACTGTTAGAATAACTATAAAATGCAATTGTCACAAGCTAACCATACGTTTTTTTTTACTTTTTGGTGAATTTTTTTGTAATTTTCTGGGCAACCGCCAAAACAACCCTTCTCTCACCCATGATTACCAGAAGAATTCCATAAATAGCCGCCATGGCCATAATCTCTGCTCCCAGCCACAACGCTCTGTTTATAAAAGATTGAGCAAAAAATTCTGAAGTAAATAAATTTTCTGCAATTAAGATGGCGCAGAGTGTGCTCACAATAATTTTTATGATGCGAGCATTCACAAAAAAGCTCAAAGGGAGCTTGAGGTCTTTCTTGAGCACCACACTCTGGATTCCCGCATTCACAAGCATTGAAAGGGTTGTCGCAAGGGCCAGAATTTTAAATCCAAAAATAGGCGTAAGAATCAGCGAGAAAGAGATATTAAATCCAATTGAGAAAAGAGAGGCAATAACTGGGATCTTTTGGCGATCGAGCGCATAGAAGGTAGGAACACAGATTTTATAAAAACTATAAAATGGAAGCCCAATAGCATAAAGACGAAGTGCCTCAGCGGTAAATAATGTCGAGGCATGGTCAAACCGTCCGCGCTCAAAAATCACATTCACCATTTCATCACTAAGAGCGTACAACATGGCCAGTGCTGGCATCACTGTAAGAAGTGACAATGTATAACTTGATTGCAAAAACTTTATCGCCCCTTCTCTATCACCTTTTTTCCAAGCTTCAGAGAAATGAACCAGATTTGAATTTCCAATTGATACAGAAAGAATCCCAACCGGTAATTGAAAAAGTCTGAATGAATAGTTTAGCCAAGACGTGGCTCCCACAACAGTTCCAGTCGCAAGAATAGTGCTAATTAAAAGATTAATCTGAGTGGCCGCAAAACCTACAAGACCAGGACCGATCATTCTTACAATTTTGCGAGCGCGCTTACTCCAAAATTGTTTCGGCCACATTGGCCTAAATCCTTTCTTATACAAGAGAGGAAGTTGCACAACCATCTGAAGGCTTCCACCTACCATCACACCGATAGCAAGCGAGTACGCAGGGTGAAATCCCCAAGAGTAAAGCGCCCCAGATAAACCAAGCTGACAGGCAATACTCGCAAGATTAAAGAAGGCCGGTGCCAAAGAGGGAATAAAAAATACTTTCAGAGAATTCAGTGCCCCCATAAAAAGAGCAGCCAGAGAAACGAAAACAAGAAACGGTGACATGATACGAGTAAGGTTTACTGTTATTTGAAATTTCTCAGGGTCTTTGGTGAAGCTAGGAGCAAAGACAGAAATTAATTCAGGAGCAAAAATCATCATCCCAATTGAGATAAGACCAGTCATCATTGTTAAGAGCCAAAAGAGGGCCCACAATAACTCTCTACTCTTCTCTTGTGACTCTTGATTCGCCTCAACAAAGGTAGGAACAAAAGCAGAAGAGAATGCTCCTTCTGCGAAGAGATCACGAAGTAAATTTGGAATTCTATAGGCGACTAAGAATGCATCAGTCACACCACTGGCACCAAAATACGCCGCCATCACTTGCTCTCTTACTAAACCAAGTATACGAGAGAGAAATGTGGCGATCGCCATCTTAAGTGAAGACATTAATACATTTTTTGAACTCATTTTTTTAGTTTATTACAATTGATTCTGTCTGACATGAATATTTGATGCGGCCTTCAGAGAAAAGCTCACTAAACTACTCAACATCCGGTTCTATTTTGCCCCTATCACGCATAGGGGCAAGTGATGAATAAGAGGGAAATGCTTGAGTGTGATCCTTTTTTGATACTACCAATTCTTACTTTCACTCTCAAACAGATGAACAAATGTAAGTAGAATTAGAAAGACTTTTATCGGGGCAATATTGCTATAATGTATGTAAGGGCAGGATGCCAGCCGGGTGATTCCAGATAGGACCAGGACGGAACTAGGAACACCACCCAAAGTAAACACACACACAAAAGTTTCAAGGATTGAAACACGGAGACACAAGGAGGCACTATGTTTATGGCCATCGCTGTCGAAAACAAGCAACACCCAAAAAATCAACAAGATTACCGAGTATGGTATCTAGAGATCGATCAAAGCGGTCAAGTTGTGGGCGTGGGTGTAAAAAACAAACAAGAAGTCATCGAGAACTTGTTTGAAAACTACCGAAAAACAGGACAGTCAAATTGGAGAGCGTTCCCGAAGGGAGCAGAACGTTCATCAAGTGTAGAACTGTTTGATTTTGTTTCGATGAACATGCATGAAAACACTCACTTTGGTAATTTACCAACTTTGAGTGAATTCCAATCAGTGCTGGACGCACTTCAATCAAGAGTAGAACTAAGATCAATAGCTTAAGCACACTTCTTTCTCCCAGGAAGTGATGTGTCTTAGGACCTTCGAGGAGGAGTGAGATTTATCTTACTCCTCCTTTTTTTTTCGTTCAAAAAGCGTATCCAAAGTTGTAGGATAGACCGTAATCCCTGATTACATTTTTTTATTTGAACCTTCACTATGAAGGAAAGGCAAAACTATGCAAACAGTTGCTATTATCGGTGCCCAATGGGGAGACGAAGGTAAAGGTAAAATCACAGATATGCTTGCTGAGAAATGTGATTATGTCGTTCGCTATCAAGGTGGACATAATGCAGGTCATACGATTTGGGTTTCAGGAAAAAAAACTGTTTTACATGTTATCCCCTCTGGAGTTCTTCACGACCACTGTACTTCAATCATCGGACACGGTGTGGTTGTTGAGCCAGAAAACTTTCTTAAAGAATTAAAAAACGTTCAATCAATTACAACTGTCGATCATAAGCGTCTTAAAGTTTCTGAGAATGCCACTGTTATTACGAGCTACCATCGTCTTCTTGATGCCGCTCGCGAATCACAAGGCCCAGAAAAAATCGGAACAACTGGAAAAGGTATTGGCCCTGCTTACGAAGACAAAGCGGCCAGAAAAGCTGTGAAGATCAAAGATCTTTTAGATAAAGATATTCTCTACAAAAAACTCTCAAACGGTTTTGCTGAAAAGAAAGTTCTTTTTAAAGAACTCTATAAGATTGAAGTTCCAAGTCTTGAAGAAGAAACTGAAAGACTCTATCAACTAGGTCAACAGTTTAAAGACTATATCTGCGATACATTCTCGATTCTTGATAAAGCAATCTCACAAAATAAAAAAGTTCTTTATGAAGGAGCTCAAGGAGTTCTTCTTGATGTTGATTATGGAACTTATCCTTATGTCACTTCATCATCAACTTCTAGTGCGGGTATTTTAACTGGTGCCGGAAATGTGAATGGTAAAGTTGATGAGATCCTAGGAATTGTGAAGGCCTACACGACTCGTGTGGGTGAAGGTCCCTTTCCCACAGAACTCTTTGATGAAGTTGGGTCTTATATTCAAAAGACAGGAAATGAAGTGGGAGCGACGACAGGGAGAACCAGACGTTGTGGATGGTTAGACTTCCCTCTTCTTCGTTATGCTATTAAATGCTCAAACTTAACATCAATAGCTCTGACGAAATTAGATATTTTATCAAACATGGAAACACTGAAAGTTTGCTACGCCTATGAAATCGATGGAAAACAAGTTGATTGTGCTTACCCTGGAATTGATTTATTTAAAGCAAAACCATTACTCAAAAGTTTAAAACCATTTAAAGATGATTTTAAAACGAACGAAGTTTCAGTAGAGCTTAAAGCTTATATTGATGAAATCGAAAAAGGACTTGGAATCCCAGTAGGAATCTATGCCTTTGGCCCAGACAGAGCAGAAATAAAATTTAATAAAACTTATTTTTAATGAACGAATTCTCCGACGAGTTTGCCACCGCTATAATCAGTTAGGCGAACTTGTCGGATCTCATTATGAAGATCCAAATCTGTTTTAACTCTCACACGAAGATAATTTGAAGAGTATCCCTCAGCATAACCATCTTGAGTTTTCTCAAACAAGACAGTTGTTGTCTTCCCTACCATACTTACTGAAAACTCATCTAACTTCGCTTCACCAAGCATGATCAATGTTCTCACGCGATCTTTTTTAACCCCGGCCTGGATTTGTTCAGGAAGTTTTGCCGCTGTCGTATTTTTTCTTTTTGAATAAGGAAACACATGAAAATGAGTCATGGGCCAAGTGCGAAGGAAATTAAAGGTTTCCAAGAATTGCTCTTCAGTTTCCCCAGGATAACCCACAATCACATCTGCTCCAATCGCAGCATCTGGGAAATAAGATTTTACCATTGTGATAATTTCTTTATATTCTTTCATCGTATACTTACGTCTCATAGATCCAAGAATTTCATCTGAACCACTTTGAAGTGGGATATGAAAGTGATCTTGATGTTTGCCTGAAGCTTTTAAAACCTCAAGTAATTCACGAGTCACAGTATTAGGTTCAACTGAACCTAAACGAAATCTTTCAATCTCAGGAAGCCCAACAATGGCCTTCACAAGATCAGTCAGCTTCTCTCCGCTGGTTGATTCATATTCACCAATATTCACACCTGTCAGAACTATTTCTTTAAATCCTTGAGTTGCTAACTTTTTGGCCTCTACAAGAGCTTCTGAAATACTGATGGCCTTTGAACGCCCACGAGCAAAAGGGATAATGCAAAATGAGCACACATAATTACAGCCATCCTGAATTTTTAAGAAGGCGCGAGTGTGGGAATCAGCTAGAGTGGTCGCTGCTCCAAAAAACTCTGATGTTTTATCAATATGAATTTGGTTTTCTTCTTCAGAATCAAGATATTCAAAGACTTTGTATTTTTCAGAAGTCCCTAAAATAAGGTCCACACCTTTCATTTGCTTAATTTTTTCTGCTTCCATCTGAGCATAACATCCGGCCACAACAACTTTTCCTTCGGGAGAAGTATTCTGTGCTTTGCGGATAAGATTGCGGCAAGTTGAATCGGCTCCATCAGTCACTGTGCATGTATTTAAAAATACCACATCAGCTTTCTCACCAAACTCAACAACTTCATAACCACGTTCAACAAAACCTTGAGCAATTGATCCCGATTCAGAAAAATTTAAACGGCATCCCAATGTATGGAAGGCCACTTTCTTTTTTGAATCATTTAATTGGGTAACATCACTCATGTCTTAAGTTCCTTAAGGTCTAAAATAATCAGAAGCATAATCTCTGAGATAAATCTCAGTTCTAATCTCTTTCATTGATAATTTGCGCTCAAGGTACTTCAAATACTCATAAGTTGGATAGACCGATAAGCGATAAGGCCCTATTTTATCTTTCTTGTATTTAGCGTCTTTTTGTTTGTTTGCCGGAATAAACTGCTGATCTAAGTATTTAGGCAATTTATAAACAGTGGCCTGATTCATGAAATCAAAATCAAAAACCTCACCCTCAGCAATAAGAATCACGTGAAAATTCCAGTTATTATAGCCAATGTCACGGTAAGGCGGCTTAGTGGGAGCAGGATCAAACTTTCTCCCCTCCTCGCGAACAGAAAGGGCATTTACAAGCCCAAAAGTATCATAACCCTCATTCACTATCTGAACGATATAAGAGTTGTCTAAATTGATACCTGCCTTCGCAGCGGCTTTGGTAAAGCGCTCGATGTTTTGCCCACAATAATTTTCCTGGTACATATCAGTCCAGAAACTGCGGTTAAAAAGATCTTTGAGACCTCGCAAATCCGCGGCAAAAGCAAAATTAGTCCATAACGCCAAGAGGCCAATAAGCAAAAATAGTTTTTTCATAAGTGCTTAATACTGAACATAGATTGGACCATCAAGGTTTTTGAATTATTTACAAATAATCTCAAAATAGTGTTTGACAATGAACCGAGGGGAAACTAAATTTACATTCACTTTTATTTGTGGTTCCGTAGCTCAGTTGGTTAGAGCACCTCCCTTTTAAGGAGGGGGTCCTGCGTTCGAGTCGCAGCGGAATCACCATTTTATAATAAGAGCTTGAAATTCATTTGAAAATCCGGTTATGCACCCATCGTCTAGCCCGGTCCAGGACACTGCCTTTTCACGGCGGCGACAGGGGTTCGAATCCCCTTGGGTGTACCAAAATAAAAAAAGCCTCGCTCTATGCGGGGCTTTTTTTTTACTCTCTTGCTTCTTTTTGGTTAGAATCTATCCCATGAAAACAATACTTAAAAAAACCATCCTTCCCTTGGTGCTCCTCTCTTTTTCTCTTACTAGCTTTGCTCAAAAGCAAACCGATCGACCAAAATTAGTCGTGGGAATTGTGATTGATCAAATGCGCTGGGATTATCTTGAGAAATTTTCTGATCGCTATACTGACAAAGGCTTCAAGCGCATGCTGAAAGAAGGCTCCTTTAAGAAAGCAAGTGACATTAGAATATTTTTCTCCCTGTCCCCCTTTAC
>DZBG01000110.1 GCA_022729855.1 Bdellovibrio sp. | reverse complement strand
CCTTATGAAGTTATGATGAAGAAAAGTTGCACTAGGAAATGGTAGTTGGGTAATATTAAAAGGCCAAAATGATTCTTTACGCAGCTTTCTCTAATCAAGGGGGGATGAAGAGGGTCGTTGAGGCACAGCTAAAGCAATCCTCGCAAGATGATGTGATCTTTGTCCATTTTTCAGAGCTTCCACCGACAGAAGTGCATAAGAACCAAGTTTGGTTGCCATGGAGTAATACAAACAAAAACTACACCACTGAGAAGATTCTTTTTTACAAAGAAGAGCTTCAGAAAAAAATAGACCTTTCGCAAATTAAATATGTTATAGGTGACTGCCTGACACTGCCTTATTTTGAAGGAATGGCGGTTGAGTTTATTTATGATATTCACTCACTGTCCTTGCCCCTTCATAGCGAGCTACAAAAAGATTTTTCCTTTTTACTACTGGATAAACTGACCGAATTTCCAACGTCCAATATTATTAGGCTTGGTCAAGTAAGCTTTTCTAAGCATGAATACTCTTGGATAAAGAGAAGCATTGGATTTATTAGTAATTCGAGAAACTCAACTTTTTATCTTCATAAATATTATGCAGACATCATTGAGGGAAAGCCCATTTTTGAAGTTCCCGTAATTTCTTTTTTAGAAAGTCGTGCAAAGAATCAAGGTTCTTATAAGTATCCTTTCTTCACCTTTAGTCGTTGGCATCCACAAAAAGGTTACCATTTACTATTTAATCATTTCTGGAAAGATCACGCTCTTTATGTACGTGGTGTGAATATAAAATCTTTCTTGCCTGAAGGTTTAGTTCATTTAAAGGAAAGAGAAATTCATCTTCTTCCCTGGTCAGACAATTCAGAAGAGTTGGCCATTGACCTTGTTAATTCTGAGATCGTTCTCTTTCCTGCTATTTATGAGCCGTTTGGACTGGCGCTCGAAGAGGCAATGTCTTTGGGCTGCCTTTGTGTGGCCCATCGAAATAATTCTGGTCATGAAGAACAAATTCTTGATCAAGAGAATGGAATACTCCTTGATTTTAAAAGTCCGAATTTTATGAATGCTTTAAAGGTAATTTATGAAATGGATGAAAAAGAAAAGAATAGGATAAGATGTAATGCTAAAAATTCTAAAAGGGCCACGATAAAAGATCGTGAAGCAAAGTTAACTAAAGTCTTTGAATGGTTAAGAGAGAGGCTTTAGTTATTTTTTAAGACGTCTTGCCCGAGCATTCCAAAGAGGACGAGTCACAATCAAAAACCAAATGAAAAATAAACTAAGTAAAAAAAGACTTGTCTGAATTTGGGATTCAATTTTAAAATCGTTATTCATCAGTGCCACCACAGCAAGCATCACACTTGATCCCCCTCCAAAACATAAACTCATAAGAAGTACATGCTTAAAACTTATCTCTTCATTCTTTTCAGGACGAAGAAAGGAGAAGGGCCACCAAACAAAATCTTTGTCCGAGAGCCAACCGTGGAAATCAATAATTTTATCTTTTAAATCACTCATCTTCGATACTCTTCATTAATGATGAGAAAAAGTTTTTCTTATAATCTTTGACTTCATCTTCGTTCATATCCCCAAAATTGGTTCTATCTACTTCTTTATAACAATTTTCAATCCCCATCATGAAGCGAGATTTAAAGCGTGGAATATTCTTATTATAAATTTTGCGCTCTTTACAGGCCGTCATGACAAGACGCTGGCGAGCACGAGTAATTCCTACGTAACATAATCTTCTTTCTTCATTGATATCTGTTCCATCTAAGATTGTTCTTTTATGGGGTAAGATTTCCTCTTCCATACCTACAAGGTAAACAAATTCAAACTCCAGACCTTTTGATGAGTGAAGTGTCATAAGTGTTACTTCATTTTTTTGATCATCATCGTTTGAGCTTTGTGTGTCTCTTGAATCTGCTAAAAGTAGTCTTTCTACAAAGTTCTCTAATGTTGCATCCTCGGCAAACTTATCTTGAAAGCGATCTGCCGCGAGAAGGAAGTTTTTTACATCGTCCTTTTTTCGAGAGGCGAGCTTCGGACTGTCATAGCTCTTTTCAATAAAATCATTATAGTGAATTTCCTCAACTAACTGATTGATCCCATTGAGAAGGGAAGTCCGCTCAAAATTAAATGAATGGCGATATCTCTCAATTAGTCCGATAAACTCTTTAATGGCCACATGATCAGTTTCATCTTTCAGAACAGCATAGAGCGGGCGTTTTTGTTCATTCGCTTTGGCCAAGAACTTATTGAGTGTCACTGTTCCAATACCGCGGTGAGGAACATTCAAAACTCGTCTTAAAGCAAGTTCATCTCTTGGATTTTGAATAACTGTAAGATACCCAATGAGATCCTTGATTTCTTTTTTCTCATAAAACTTTTGTCCACCAATAATATTATAGGGAACCTGTGAGATTCGTAGCTGATCCTCAAAGGGAGGTATTTGATTGTTTGAACGGTAAAGAATGGCCATATCTGAAAGAGCACGTCCCTCAGATTGAAGCTTAATAATATCTTCAATGACGATTGCTGCTTCATGATCGGAATCGCCGGCCATCCACATCATTGGTTTTTGGCCTTCAAGGAGTGATGTCCGCATAGTTTTTTCTTTGCGGTTCACATTCTCTTTAATAACAGTGTTCGCTAAATCTAGGATAGGAAATGTTGAACGATAATTTTCTTCGAGTTTGATCACTTTTGTATCAGTATATTGTCTCTCAAAATTGAGAATATTTGAAATGTCTGCTCCACGAAAAGCATAGATCGCTTGGTCATCATCACCCACAACACAAATATTTGAATGAGTAGAGGTAAGACATTGAATCATATTAAACTGGAGATTATTTGTATCTTGATACTCATCCACCATGATGTACTTAAAGCGTTCTGAATATTTTTTGGCCACTTCAGGTGCTCTTAAAAAAAGACGGACAACGAGAAATAAAATATCGTCAAAGTCGAGAGCATTACAAAACTGTAGTTTATCTTGGTAGTAATGATAGACGTAAGCTGCGGCGACATCATAAGGGTTTTCTGGATCATAGAGATCTGTCTTCTCAAAATCTTCTGAACCAATGGCCTTATTTTTTAAAAGAGAAATCTTAGAAAGAATCACTCCCTTATCATAGGCTTGCTCACCCTTATAATTTTTTAAGGCTTCACGAACTATACTCATCTGGTCAGCAGAATCATAAATAGTGAATTGATTGCTGTAGCCTAGATGATGAATGTCTTCTCTTAGGATTCGAATACCTAGTGAATGGAAAGTCGAGAGAGTCACTCCTTTACGGTATTTAGGAGGAACAAGATGCGCCACTCGTTCTTTCATTTCCATGGCAGCTTTGTTGGTAAAGCTCAAAGCGAGGATCTCTTTGCCCGAAATTTGATGATTCATCAGCATATTGGCAATTCTATAAGTAACCGTACGGGTTTTACCTGATCCGGCACCTGCTAGAATGAGAACCGGCCCCAGAATAGTTTCTGTAGCAAAGCGTTGTTCGGGATTAAGACCTGAGAGGGAAATCATAGAGGATGAGCTTATAAAACCTCTGGTATGGGTGTCAAAATCAAAAGACAAAATCTGGTGTTTTAAGTAAGCTTTAGACTCAATAATTTTCGCTGACTCAGGAGAAATATGAAGTACTTAGTTACATCGGCCCTTCCATACGCTAATGGTCCACTTCATTTTGGACATATGGCCGGGGTTTATTTACCCGCAGACATCTTTACTCGTCATAAAAAGATGAAAGGTGAGCGTTGTATTCATATTTCTGGGTCGGATGAGCATGGTGTGGCGATTATGCAAAATGCTCAAAAAGCAGGAATTGAGTATCAGGCCTATGTGAATCAGTGGCATAAAACTCATAAAGATCTTTTCGATCAATACCAAATTGAATTTGATTTCTTTGGGCAAACTTCAAGTGATTATCACCGTGAAGAAACTCTAAAGTGGTTTAATAAACTTTATCAAGATGGAGCTATTGAGAAGCGCACAGAGCTTCAGCTTCAGTGCCAAACGTGTACTAATATGCTTCCTGATCGTTATGTCGAAGGGGAGTGTTATGTTTGTGGTTACAAGGATGCGCGCGGTGATGAATGTCCAAATTGTGGAACATGGATTGAAGCACTTAAACTTATCAACCCCATTTGTAAATTTTGTAATTCAAAGGATGTAAAACCAGTGGATTCATTTCAGTGGTATCTTGTGATGTCAAAATATCATGATGAACACCAGAAGTGGTTCTCAACTAAAAAAGAGAGTTGGAGAAAACAAGTGGTCACATTTGTTGATTCTCTTTCAAAAGAATCTCTTCATGACCGTGCTATCACTCGTGATCTAGATTGGGGAATTGATGTACCTCTTCCAGATGCGAAAGGTAAAAAACTTTATGTTTGGTTTGATGCTCCTATCGGATATGTCTCAAATACAAAAAAATATCTTGAAGTAAATGGAATCAAAGAAGATTACATTAATGATTGGTGGAAAAATAAAGACACTAAAATTGTAAACTTCATTGGGAAAGATAATATTATTTTTCACTCTATTATTTTCCCTGTGATGAGTATGGCCAGTGGATTTGTAAATCCAGTGACTGATCTTCCTGCTAACCAATATGTGAATCTAGAAGGGAAGCAATTTTCGAAATCAAAAGGCTGGTATGTAGAGTCTGATGAGGCCATTGCTCAGTTTGGTCCAGATGCTCTTCGTTTTTATTTAACTTCACTCATTCCTGATTCTTCAGATTCATCGTTTACATGGAAGGGGTTTGAATTAAAGATCAATTCTGAACTTGCAAATAATGTAGGGAATTTCATTAATCGTGCGATGAAATTTTTTAAGAAGAACTGGCCTGAAGGGATTGCTCCTCAGCATTTTGAATCATTTTTCAAGACTGAACATGCCACTAAAGTTGTTCAGTTTTCAAAAGAGTTCCACGAGCTTTTAGACAATTATGAAATGCGCAAAGGGCAAGACCATATTATGGGACTTGGCGCCCATGTGAATCTTTTTATTTCAGAGCGTGCTCCATGGACTGAATTTAAAACGGATCAAGAAAAAGCGGCAGAAACGATTGCTTGGTCTACTATCTATACTCTTGTGATTGGGGCTTTCTTTGCTCCTTATCTTCCAACTCTCTCACAAAATATCCTTACTTATTTTGGACTGAAGACAAATGATGATGTGGTGAAAGCTATTTATCAAGGGGACATCAAGGCCCTAGAAACATTCTTTAAAAATGGTTTTAAACTTGAAGTTGATCCTCAAGGGCTTGTTCCAAAAATTGATCCTAAAGTGATTGAGGAATTAGAAGAGAAGCTTCGTGCTAAGGTGTCTCCGTAAAATAACTTGGATCTACGTCTAATGTGAGCTCGTGGCGATCTCTGCGTCCTGCGGGCTCAAAAATAGTCCTGTCCCAAGTTTGAAGGATTCGTCCTGTGGCCGAGTCTATCATCGCCCTAAAAGTCGATTCGGCTCCATCTTTATTAGTCAAAGTGATAATGACTGATTCAGCATTCATCCCACCTTCATTTTTCATCCAGATAACTGAAGCAATTTTTTTTACGGCGATATTTTTAACTTCTTCTCCGCCAAGATTCGCGAGGGATTTAGTTAAGTCTTTCTCCCAATTTGGAGAGGGAGTATTGGGTGGGTTAATTATTTGAGGATTTTTTTTTTGCTCTTCAGTGACTTTCCCAATAACAACTCTGCCATTTACTTTTATTTCATCTTTCGCAGGATTATTCTGAACCGTAATATTTTTTCTGTCGGGGGTGTGTTTTTCTTTTGGTGGTTTTGACATAGACCTGAGGTAAATTGCAATAGCCGCAATAATAAAGACTAGGGCGATGACGGATGGCCAATTAATCTTCTTCATTATTCTCTTACTTCAAAATCAAAATTAAGTACCTTAAATGGTTTTGCTCCGTTGTACTCATAATCAAGATAGTCATCATTAGCACGAGTAGAGTCATGGTAGCAGTCATCACAATTAGTGAAGCGTGCTCTTAGGCGGCACCGAAATTTTGTTCCCGGTGGAATCCATTTACTCACTTCCATGAGAATCGCTGCAGAAGAGTTAAACGTAGGAGCAGTAGTAGAAGTACCTTTTAGTGTCTCTGCATAAGTTTTTTGTGATTCGATCTTTGACATCACAGCATATTCGGCACCTGGAAGGATTCTCACTAAACACGAGTGAGGATTGAATCCTAGATCAGGATTTGTTGAGGCATAGTTTGCAGAGTAACCGAGACAGTCTTTATCCATAAGATTAAGACCACTCTTAAGTCTGAATTCGTTTTGAGAAACCCAACGAGTCTGGCCTTGCTCTTCAAGCTGGACAAGGCAGGCCGGAGCTACTGCTTGTCCAAGATAGGGAGCTGAGGCAACAACTGTATTTACTGCTTTTTTATAAGTTTTAAGTGAGCTTGTACAAGGGACGGCTCCTTGATCGATAGTTAAATCATCTCCCGTTATTAAACATGGTGAAAACTTTATTGTTGAAGTATTTGTAAAACTTGCTGGATCAAATTGAACATGGTCCCAGTCATTGGCAAGGACTTGAACTCCAGAGATTGTAGAGTTAGAAGAGTTTAAAATATTAGGAATGACTCCAACAACTTCTCCCGGAGAAATTTTTGCATTACTATTATTGTACTCAGGCCCAGCAATTCCTGTTGTAATTTGAATTGGGGTTCCTTTAAAAAGGAGTGCCGAAAGTAAATTTCTAATCCCTGTTATATTATCAATAATATAAGCAGTAGGTCTGTTTGTGTCATTAGCAAGTGAAACTAAGCTTTTTGAAACAAGGACCGTTTTTCTTCTGTTGGCAGATGGCACACTTGTAAGTGTACGTGACAGAAAACTATTAAGTGGAACATATCCTGCTTGATCATTGTGAAGTGTCGTACTGTCTAGATCATTATTATATGTTCTAAAGAGTAGAAGCCCATAATCATCTAATAATTTTTCTGATCGGTTTGAATCAAAGGCCACACACTCTGGATAAGCTTTAAGTAGCTTATTGATATTTTTTCCAAAGATTTGGAAGAAGCGGCGATAGTTAGGAGGATTCACAACATGAGTCCATACATATGAACTATCTGGATCTAGATTATTAAAATAACCAGCGGTGGTACTAATAGGAGTCCCAGAAGTAGTATCAAGTCCAACTGAGCGAAGGTCACCAATCTCACTAAGAGTTTCGGCCATGACTCCAACAACAATGTCTGTTGCAGAGTCATGTTGTTCTTCAGCTGTATTTGAAGGATAACATGTCGACTTTAGCTCTTCAGTAAGGGCCACTAAATAATGACTGGTAATTTGTCCCGCGTAGTGGATATCTTCAAGTGGGAGTGTAGGGTAATTTGGATCATAAAGAAGAAATTGTGGATACGATAGACGCCCCTCTGATGTCGTATTTACTCCATCAATATGCATAGCATCGTTTTCGCTCATAGGACGAGAGGCTTTATAAAATCTTCCAAGTGCCCACTCACCAAAATGTGTTCTTGAATTTGAAACATAACTAAAATAATCGGCAAGACCTTCGTTAATGGCACCTGCTTCATCGTAAGCAATCTGTCCAAGATTAGATCTTAAAGTTGTATAGCTTGAAGCAGTCGTCCCGTTTCTATAGTTAATCATTAAGCTTACGAAGGCATGACCAAGCTCGTGATAAATAACTGAAGGATCTTGGGCGAATCTAAATGTCGGTTTTGCAGCATCAATACCAAAACATAATTCTGGTGCGGCCGGGCTAAAACTCGCATTTTTATCAAAATTACAATTTGAAAAACTTGTGAGGTAATTATATTTAAAATAATTATCAAGAGTAGGAGTGATTGCCTTAAACCAAAATAGATTCGAATCTTTTAAATAAAGAGGAACTTGTTTTTGTTGATTATTAAGTGCACTTCTTGAATCAAGTGTTGAGTAATAAGTATGAAGCTTTGTCATTGCTTTACCAATCTTACCAAGAAAGCGATCTTTGGCCGTATTGATATGGTACATAGTATTTACTTGGTAGAATTCATTTGAGCCTGTTTGAAAAGACCACGATCCATCAACTTGTTTTGGAAGTGTGACTTCAGAAGGATCTTTGCTACTTCTTGAATCAATACAGTCTGATTCAGTTCTTTGAGTAAGAGTTGGAAAAATAAGATTCGATTCAAAGCTAAGAGCACAATCAACTTTCAATTGAGATTTGGCCGTAATAAAAACCGGCTCACCACTTACAAATTTTGCAATATCAACAGGAACACCATAAGAAGCTCCTGCAATAATCGTCGGACTTTCTTTATAGACATAAGCACTGTTCTCATAAGTCGCACCAAAACTTGAACGTGATCCTGATTTTGAAACTTGAGCAGGGTTACATGCTGTAAGGATGAATAAAAAAGTAATACTCAACACAAGGTGAAGTAATTTATGGGTAGCTGAATAGGTAGGTTTCAATTTTTTTAGTGTCATTCCTATATGTCTTTTCGGCTTTAATTACTTAAAACTTATAGGGAAATCGGGGAAATAAGCTGGAGGGAGTTAGTCGGAGTTAAGAGAGAAATTGGGGACTTAGAGAGTATAT
This sequence comes from Bdellovibrio sp., assembly GCA_022729855.1. Taxonomy (GTDB): domain Bacteria; phylum Bdellovibrionota; class Bacteriovoracia; order Bacteriovoracales; family Bacteriovoracaceae; genus DZBG01. The sequence continues at coordinate 106 of DZBG01000110.1, read as the reverse complement.
AATTTTGATGGGTTAAGGGAGAACCTAACCCATCAAAATACTTATTATTGCTTAGATATTGTCCCTAAAGTGGTGCAGGTTATCTGCCCCTACCGTCAGAACGTTT
>DZBG01000109.1 GCA_022729855.1 Bdellovibrio sp. | reverse complement strand
ACCTTATGAAGTTATGATGAAGAAAAGTTGCACTAGGAAATGGTAGTTGGGGATTGATAAAAGATTAGAAAATGCAAATATATCAAAAACAATGAAAAGTGCTTATTTTGACCTGATCATGCAAGGAATCGAAGTTTCTAAAAGCTGCCAAGAACTTAATGATATCCTTGATTCCCTTGAGAACATTACTAGCGATGTTGAGGAAAATCGTTTCAAAGATATCTTTGAAATGGCCGATATGGCCTTTGATATTCTAGAAGACAATCCAAGTGAGCATAATCAAAATAGATTTAAAGAGGTATTTGAGAAAGCAAATAATAGATTTAAAAAAAATATTGGCCCAGAAATCAAAGAGACTAATCGCTTTAAAGAAAAATTTAGAAATCTATAACTCATAATCTCCCCTCTTTTTTTTAAAGAGGGGAGAACAAAAAATCTATAGGACTTCGACTTTATTTTTTCTCTCATCAACAGCCACCAAGACAAAACTTCCAGTTAGAGCTAGTTGTCGTTTGTCTGAGAACATATCTTCTATATAAACGTCAATAATGACTTCAATACTTGTTCTTCCTACTTTTCCAATTTGAGCATCAAGCTCCACAAGGCTCCCCACAGGAATGGGCGTTTTAAAGTTCACCTTATCAGAGCTGACTGTCACAACTTTTTTTCGAGCAAAACGAGTGGCTGCCATGAAAGCAACCTCATCCATCCACAATAGGGCCACACCACCAAACAAGGTGTCGTAGTGATTGGTTTCACCTGGAAAGACAGTTTTAAAAGTACGGGTACGGGCAGCGGCGATGCGCTCATCAATAGACATAGTTTCCTCCACGGGATAATGAGAAATACAGGCTCAGGGATCGGACTTCCACTTATGTGGTCACCGTTGCGGGACAGTGCCGGAGTTTCACCGGCTTCACCATCACATGTACGAATAGAATGAATTTAACTTATTTAGGATTACAAGCAAACTTTATCTTGATCTGTGCTCCAGATTTTACATAAGTATCATCTGCAAATACCATATCAAACCCGCCGTTTCTTAGGGAGTTCACGATTTGATCATCATTATAAAGTTGCTTCATATCAAACTGACTTGAACCAGATAGTACTGTTCCGATCTTCACCCCTTTTGGGAAAAGTTTTGAATACGCGTTTCCTTTCACATCTTTATTAAAAGAGAAGAAATCAAAATTCTTTAAATCTTTCCAAAGACGTTCATAGAATAATTGCCCACTACATGCTCTAAACTCTGGGTTACCAGCTAAAGTACATAGCACTTCTGTGTCGTTGTATGAGTCGGAAACATATTTTGTATAATCAAAAACAAGCTTAGCTTCTTTTACGTCTGCCACTTGATCCCACGGAATTGAGTCTGCATCTTTTAAAAACGAAACAAGTAACATTGTATTTTTGTAGTATTTCGCATTGTACTCAGGTGAGACAAAAGCGTTTTCTTCAATAGTAGTGACTTTAAGCACTGGTTTTGAATAAGCATGATAAGGAAGGACTGTTTGCGGTAAACGATCCATATCAAATTTTTGTGCGCTTAAGCTTACAGTAAACTCATTATTGCTATTACAATCAGGATTTGGATTATAATTTGGATTCGCCTTCAGAGTGACATACATCACTTGGCATAGGTCAGGAATATATTTCCCAAATCTCTTCTTATACATCACAAAGGCCCTGCGACTAAGAAGGCCAAGTTCTTCTTGCCTTCCTTCGAGCTGGCCAATTCTATCCATACAAGTTTGTTCTGATTTTTTGCCTTTAAAAACTTCCGAAAAATTTCGAGTAATAAGGTAGCGAGCATTTTGAGCAATTTTCATGGAAATGCGACAAACTGGAGATTTCTGAGTTTGGAAGTCTCTGATTTCAACTTTAGTAGAAAATCCAAAATCGTTAATATCAATTTCTGGGTTATAGGTACTAAGTGAATAAAGCAAATTACGTTGTCTATTGGGAACTTCAAAAAGACATTTTTGTTCAAACTTTTTATATTCGATTTCAGATTGGTGCTTATCTTTTGGATCAATAAAACCATCAATATCAAACTGAACTTCACTTTCAGTAAAAACATCCGTCTTATAATACTCTTCAAAATCTGGATTTGTTTGGGCAAAAGACATGCCGGCACTTAGTAAAACTAGAGTCAAAACAAATAGATTTGATTTCATACAACCTCGCAGAAAAATGATTTTCCCTGATGTACAAACTAAACCTATAAATGACAAGAAGTATTAAGAGTTACTTAATACTTCTTATGTCATCACGATACATTTTTAAGGAGTTAGGCGGACTAAAATTCAGCGTTTCTAGGAAATCTTGGAAAGGCGATCACATCACGGATATTTGTCATCCCTGTGATGTACATAACAACTCTCTCAAACCCAAGGCCGAAGCCAGAGTGTGGAACTGAACCAAAACGGCGAAGATCTAGGTACCACCAATAATCTTTTGGATCGAGCTTCATCTCAGTCATGCGCTTAAGAAGTTTCTCGTAATTCTCTTCACGTTGAGATCCACCAATAAGCTCTCCAATACCCGGAACAAGAACATCCATGGCGCGAACAGTTTTTCCATCTTCATTAAGCTTCATATAGAAGGCCTTAATATCTTTTGGATAATCAGTCACAATTGTTGGAACTTTAAAGTACTGCTCAGCTAAAAATCTTTCATGTTCTGTTTGAAGATCAATTCCCCATTTCACTTCATACTCAAATTTATGAGTTTTAGAAACGTCTTCAAGAATCTTCACAGCATCTGTATAAGTGACTACTTGGAATGGAGAATTTTTAACATGCTCTAGAGTTTTCAAATTATCAGGAGCATAACGGCTTGATAAGAACTCTAGCTCTTCAGGACATTTCTCCATTGCACGAGTGATGAGATGTTTAACGTAATTAGAAGCTAATTTTGCATTATCTTCTAATGTAAAAAATGCAGCCTCTGGTTCAACCATCCAAAACTCGGATAAGTGACGGGCAGTGTTTGAATTTTCCGAACGAAATGTTGGACCAAAAGTATAAACACGTCCAAGCCCACCAACAGCAAATGTTTCTGCTTCAAGTTGACCTGAAACGTTTAAAAATGTTTCACGAGCAAAATAATCTTTTGAGAAATCAATCTCACCCTTAGGAGTTAAAGCAGGTTTTTTAAGATCTAGTGTTGAGACACGAAACATCTCTCCGGCACCTTCAGCATCTGATGCTGTAATGATGGGAGTATGAAGATAAGCAAAATGATTATCAGTGAAAAATTCATGAGTCGCCTGTGCTAGGACATGGCGAATACGGAACACTGATGAGAAAGTATTTGTGCGTGGACGAAGGTGAGCAATCTCGCGAAGGTATTCAAGTGAAGTTTCTTTTTTCTGAAGTGGATACTCTTCAGTAGTAGCAGAGTAAATCTCCACAGCTTTGGCCTGCATCTCAATTCCCTGAACTTTTCCTTGTGAGGCGACCACAAGTCCCGTCACAGAAACTGAAGAACCAATATTTAACTTACTTACTTCTTCATAATTCTCAAGAGTCGCGTCCACGATGATTTGAAGATCTTTAAACTGAGATCCATCATTTAAAACCATGAACGAAAATTTCTTCGACTGACGAAGAGATTTTACCCATCCTCTTACTGTAACAGTTTGATCAACAGGATTTTGTGTAAAAAGTTCTTTAAGTAACAAATACATATTTTAGGCTCCGAATACAGTAGTTTTAACTTCTTGAGATTGATGCCATTTAAGTCTTGGCCCAAACTGTCCCACAACTTTTGAAGCGGCCATAGCAGCTAGCTTACCAGCTGATGCATAATTGTGACCTGTAGAAAGTGCATATAGGAAAGCACCTGCAAACATATCTCCTGCTCCATTTGTATCAATAGCTTTGACTTTGAAAGGTTCAATATCAATAAATGTTTCACCATCAAAAATCATCGCCCCGTTTTCACCACGAGTGATAACAAAAGTTTTTGCAATTTTTTTAAGTTCTTCACGGGCAACACTAAGATCTTCAGTTCCAGCATATGCCTTGGCCTCTGATTCATTGGCAAAAAGAACATCAACCCCAGTTCCGATCATCTGAGTGAGTCCATCTTTAAAGAACTTCACCATATTAATATCTGAAAGAGTGAGAGATGTTTTCACACCATTTTTTTCGGCCATTTTACGGGCCTCAACAGCAGCTTCAAGGCCTGTTGGAGAAGCTACAAGATAGCCTTCAATATATAAGTATTTTGAGCTTTTTAAATGCTCTTCAACTAACTGCTCTTTTGAAAAAGTCGCTGTGATTCCAAGATATGTATTCATTGTTCTTTCAGCATCAGGAGTAATCATCACAAGACACTTTCCAGTAGTCCCGTGCATGCGTTTTTGAATTGAGAGATTTGTCTCTACTCCATTGTCTTGAAGATCATTAAAGTAAAAATCTCCCGTTGGATCATTGGCAACTTTACATGAATAAAAAGATTTTCCACCAAATTGAGAAACTGCAATCACTGTATTTGCGGCAGAACCACCACATTGTTTTTTAAGTGTATTACCACCAAGACCGTTTAAAAGTGTATTTTGGCGATCTTCATCAACAAGAGTCATTATTCCCTTATCAATTTCATTTTGTTTGAAGAAGCTATCAGTTACTTCAAACTCCATATCAACCAGTGCATTTCCAATACCGTAAACATCAAATTTTTTAGTCATATTTCCCTCATCTTTTTTTGCCTCGCCATCTTACTCAAAGATAAACATCATAGCGAGTAGATTTTCCCTCGATGGAGTGACTAGGCTTTCTTCCAAGGACTCGACTTTTCATGGGCCTTTTCACAACTATTCGTCTTGGTCGCTTCGCTATCAGTTTTTCTAAGAGCTCCTCTGCGTCAAGATCCACAGTGACGACACTTCGAAATATACGCATCTCTTTTTTAGGGGCCGTTTTATGATTAGGATCCTCAAACATCGGGTCAAAATACAGTGTTCGGCCCGTGAGATCTTCATCCAAAAGGTAGCTGGCACCTTTTGGGAAAAAGTGGAAGCGTGTGGGGTCAAGAAGTGCAGTGTTTTTAAGAGCATTAGTAATCATGATCTGAGGCACGATATGTCTCTCATAAGCACGAATATTAAGCCCCATGGAATAGATAAGAAGCGAGTCACCTAACAGACCTGCTGTCAGGTCATCTACCCACTCACCTTTTGGAAGTCCAAAGGCCTTATAAAGTGGCTGTTTATTAATGGAAGTTTCTTTAAATGTTTTAGAATGATAATTCAGTTCATAATCGATATCGATACTCACTGGTTTTTCTTCCTCTTTATCAGATTTAAGAAAGACTCGACTATTCTCCGTCAAAAAAATGACTGGATTTTCAAAGGTTTTCCCTTCTAAAAGGTTCAATTCTTCAGGAAATAAACCCCGAAGTTCATCATTTGTTAGATCACGCTCTGTTTCTTTGCACACAAACCTTAACAAACTTAGTTTCTCCCTCTAGAATCGTCTGGATTTAACAAGAGTAATTTAAAAGGATGAATATGGCGAGCAATGTGCCTTTAAACTTTGATCCAAAACAACTTAAACGTGAGCTTAAGCCTTATTATATTGGAGCTTCTGAAAAAGATATCCAAGATATGCTTAAGACTGTTGGTGCAAAAGATCTTAACGATCTTTATGCCCATATCGCTGATGATGTAAAAATGAAATCAGTGCCTATGGAGAAAGCTCTCAGTTATGAAGCACTCATTGATCACGTCAACACTCTTGCTAATAAAAATAAAAAAGTTATTTCATTTATTGGTGACGGACTTCCTCAATATAAAACAGCTGAAATTGTTTCTGCAGTTTGCAATATCAGAGGACTGACGACGGCCTATACTCCGTACCAACCAGAAAGATCTCAAGGAACACTTCAGACTCTCTGGATCTATCAGTCACTTATTTCTCAACTCACAGGATTTGAGGCCATCAATGCTTCACTTTATGAGCGCTCAACTTGTCTTTATGAGGCCATGAACTGTGCCCTTAGACTTGTGAAAGACTCTAATACAATTCTTGTTTCTGAATCTATTTATCCAGGTGACATGGAAGTTCTAGAAACTCACGCCAGAGAAACTGGAATGAAAATTGTCAAAGTTCCTGTGAACCCATTAACAGGGGCCATGAGTGTTGATGAACTTCGCAAAAAAATGAACACGACTGCACAAGTAGCAGCTGTGGCCTTCCCACAAGTCAGCTCACTGGGCTCTCTTGAAGCTGTGGATGAAATCACTGATCTGTGCTCACAAGCCGGTATTAAATCAATTGCTATCGTTGACCCAATGTTAATTGCCAAAGGTGGACTTAAAGCTCCTATTCATTTTGGAACACGCGCTCAGGGTTCAGATATGGTTGTGGCCGAAGGCCAGCACTTGGCCATTGGACCAAATTTCGGAGGCCCAGGTCTTGGAATTTTTGGTATTCGCTATAATGATCAAGATAAAATTTCAATTCGCTCTACGGCCGGACGTTATGTTGGAAAAACTGTTGATATCAAAGGGCGTGAATGCAAGGCGCTTATTCTATCAACTCGTGAACAACATATCCGTCGTGACAAAGCGACATCAAATATCTGCTCTAACCAATCATTCGTAGCTTCCCTTGCAGGAGCCGCTCTTTTAAATAAGGGCGATGAAGGAATGGAAGCCGCGATCACAACGGCAAGAAATAATGCTCTTTCAGCTTTTGAAAAACTAACGGTGTTTGAAGGTGTTGAAGCTAAATTTAAAGCGGCTCCATTTTTTAACGAGTTCACTCTAAAGCTTCCAGTTCCTACTAAAGAATTAATCCAAAAAGCTCGTGCAGCTGGACTTCATATAGGTGTGGATGTTTCAAATCGTTACAAAGAACTTGCAGGAGAGAATCTTCTTCTTATTTCATTCTTTGATACAGTTTCTGAAGCTGATATCACAAAACTTGAAGCATTCTTTGCTTCTCAGTTTGCAAAAACAAAATCGGCTCATCCAGCACCAAAGATCCAAGACAATAATAAGCGCCAAAATGCTCCGATGATTCCTAAAAAATCTGCGGCAGAAGTGATTGAGTACTATGAAAAATTAGGAAAACAAAATCTCTCACCTGATGATGGTATCTACCCTCTTGGTTCTTGTACGATGAAGTACAATCCATACATCAATGATTACGCCGCTTCTCTTCCAGGTTTTACTGATGTTCACCCTGAAGCTCCTATTGAAGATGTTCAAGGCTCACTTGAAATTCTTTGGGGTATTCAAGAGATGTTTAAACAAATCACAGGTCTTCCAGGAGTGACAACTCAACCTGTGGCCGGCGCTCAAGGTGAGCTAGTAGGACTGAAAATGTTCCAAGCTTATCACCGTGACCGTGGTGAAGCTGATCAACGAAAAGTGATTATCATTCCAAAGTCGGCCCACGGGACAAACCCTGCCACTGCCACCATGGCCGGATATACTGAAATCTTCACAGTAGAGGCAGATTATCATGGTGAATTTAATTTAGAACAAATTAAGGCCTTCCTTAAAACTGATGGTCACCGTGTCGCTGGTGTCATGGTAACCAATCCAAACACTGCAGGAATCTTTGAAGCTAAATTTAAAGAGATGAGTGATCTGATTCACGCAGCTGGTGGACTTGTTTACATGGACGGCGCCAATATGAATGCTGTCGCTGGGATTGTTGATCTTGATAAACTTGGTGTCGATGCTGTTCATAATAATCTTCACAAAACTTGGACGATCCCACATGGTGGCGGCGGGCCAGGAGACGGAATTGTAGCTGTTTCATCTCGCCTTCTTGATTTCATGCCAGGAATGCAAGTGGAGAAAACGAATGGTCTATTCACATTAGTGAAGCCTTCTAAATCAGTAGGATCATTTCACCGTCACTTCGGAAATTTTGCTCACAAGATTCGTGCCTATACTTATATCAAGGCCCTTGGTGGTGAAGGTGTGAGAATGATGAGTCAGGTAGCTGTGCTTTCTGCTCGTTATCTTTATGCAACTCTATCACAAATTTATCCATCTCTTCCGGTGGGTGCAGATAAAACTCCTCGTATGCATGAGTTTATTCTTACACTTGCTCCTGAGACTTTTAAAAAGATTGAAGCCTCTGGTACTCCAAAAGCAAATACCATTGCTCGTATTGGAAAACTCTTTTTAGATTTTGGATTTCATGCTCCTACAGTAGCCTTCCCTGAACAATTTGGACTTATGTTTGAGCCAACAGAAACATATTCTAAAGCCGAGCTTGATCAATTCTCGCAAGTGGTTGAAGGAATTTTTAAACTTATTAATGATCATCCAGAAGTTTTAAAAACTGTTCCACACTTCACACCCATTGATAGAGTGGATGAAGTGGGGGCAAATAAAAATCCACAACTTGCAGAAATTATCACAGCTGAGCTTCCGTCGATTCTTCCTGACCGTGTTCCTAATGATAAACTTAGAAATCAAGGCACGGGAGATCTGTGTCACTTAATCGTAGAAGCTCACAATAAATCTAAATAAAAAGTTTTGGGCCTGAGATTAATCTTTCAGGCCCAAACCCTCAAAATTCTTTAGACATTTCCAAGACAAAGCCATTAAGTATCTAATTTCTCAAAATTTGTTAAATTTTACCTAATTTTTTACCGAAGAGTTTATTAGGGCGTGTCCTCATTTGCCAACCTTCATCCATATGAGGGAGCATGCAA
>DZBG01000108.1 GCA_022729855.1 Bdellovibrio sp. | reverse complement strand
AGGATACTAACGGAAGAAAACAGAATTAGAAGATGTGGTTCATGGATCGCTTACTGTCCAAATAATAATCCTACTCGCATGCTAGGTGTGATTAAAGATGTAACAGAAGAGAATAATGCCAAACTCGCACTCAATATGGAGCGTGCCAAAAACATGCAATCCAATAAGCTTGCGACCCTAGGAGAGATGGCCAGTGGTATTGCTCATGAGATTAATAATCCACTGACTATTATCAGAGGATATTTGAAGATGATTGAGTATATGGGAAGTGAAAAAGAAGTTCCTGGTGACTCAATTATTGAATCTGTAAAAAAAGCACAAAATGCTATTGAAAGAACGGCCAAGATTGTTTCATCCCTTAAATACTTCTCCCGTGATGCCTCACGAGATCCTCTTGAACTAAAAAATATCAAAGACATTGTTGAAGATACGCTGGCCTTCTGCCAGGCAAGGATTGAAAAACAAAATGTAAATCTCATCATAGAGATACCAGAAGATGAAGAACTCATTATTAATTGTCACCCAGTAGAAATCTCTCAGATTATTCTTAATCTTATTCTCAATTCCTTTGATGCCGTAAAAAAACTTTCTCCAGAACAAAAATGGATCAAGCTTGAGATTCAAACAGACAAAAAAAATATGCTTCTTCGTGTAATAGATAGTGGCGAGGGGATTTCTCCCGGAATTTTGACAAAAATTTTTGATCCATTCGTGACAACAAAACCGGCCGGAGCGGGAACAGGGCTTGGACTCTCCATTTCAAAAACTATCGCCACTGCAAATTTTGGAGACCTAACACTTGAGTCGGATTCAAATCCCACAACCTTCCTACTTTCAATTCCACTGGCAAAAAAAAAGGCCCGCTAAAAGCGAGCCTTTTTTAAGTCGATTATTTAAACATTGGATTAAATGGAATCGGAGCAATTTTAGCAAAGTTCTTAGGATTAAGACCGCTTGCTGACTCAGACTTCACTTGTCTCTTCGCGCGAGAAATCGCTTCAACGAGTGTCATCGACTTACTCATTTCAGCAGCAACAACAGCGCGATCAAGATTCACGAGTCCACCAGTCATTACTTTATCAGACAAGAATGACTTTTTATCAACAGTTCCCATAAGGATTGATTTGATATCTACAGGACGAAGTGCAGGGTTTGCTGTTTTAATTTTTGCAGCAACATTGGCAACATAAGGAGACGCTTGAGATGTTCCTGAAACTTCAAGATAATCATTTCCTGGGATTGCTGACTTAATCAACATTCCTGGAGCCGCGATATCAACCATTTTTGTTCCGTAGTTTGAAAAGCTAGCAAAGAATTCATTCTTATAAGTAGCTCCTACAGTGATAACGTTATCAGCTTTGATATTGGCCGGAGATGTTCCGAACTCATCATTGCTCATTCCATCGTTACCAGCAGCAAAGACGAAAAGTGTATCTGGAGATGCTTGAACCATTCTCTGACCTTCAGAGACCATAGCATCAATAAACATACGAGCTGCTTTGTTTGACTCTTCATCTGTTGGCTTACGGAAGAAAAGAACAGCAAAAGCTTTATCAGTAATCATTTTTGCTTGATTAAATCCTGTCCCGAATGAACCGTTAGCGACATCAGCTTTGTGGTAGGCCACAAAACGAGCGATATCAGTAAGTAAGTTCATTTGTTGAACTGCAAGTGCATTAAATGCTTTTGCAAGAAGGGCCCAACGATCAGCAGTTCTAAGTCCAGTGTTATTTGCCTTAGTTATAAGACCTGAAAAAATCAATTTTGTTTCAGTTGGAAGAAGTTTAATCCCCATTGCTTTATTATTTGAATCACGAATAGTAATTCCGGCCACGTGAGTTCCGTGAACAAAATTTCCAAATTTCCCCATCTCTTTAATAAAGTCTTTATCTTGAACTTTAGCTTTAATCCAAGCAATTTCTTCTTCAGTCGCAAGCTTTAAGAATGCTTTCCCTTGAATATCAAAATACTTTTTGCAATCAGGAGAGAATGTTCCCAAATATTTATAATCAATGATTGCGCCGCTTTGCTCAGCAAAGTTCCAACCATGAATATCATCTTGGTAACCATTGCCATCGTTATCACGGTTATCTTGGACTTCAGCTGTATTCGTCCAAAGATTTGGAACGATCATTTCATGTTTATAATCTAAACCAGAATCGATAACAGCAATTGTTGATGCATTTGCAGAACCAACTGTAGCTGCCAATATAATAGCGACTGCTAATTTCATAAGGTCTCCTTATCCATAATAAAAAAAGATATCTTAGAATTGTCTGTTTTCTTAAAAGACACCGTCAAATAAAAAAGGTCCATATTAATGGACCTTAATAGTTTGGTAATTAAAGATTTTTAAGAACTTCGATATTCGTAATGAAAGTTACATCTTCACCACGACATCCAGTTTCTGGACACTCGTTTGTGGCCATACATGTTGTCGTGCGTGGTCCTGGAGGATTCGTATTCCCACCCCACCATCCACCGCCAGAATTTCCTTCAACAGTCACTGTTCTTCTTACGTAATCTGTATCTCCTCTCACAAGGATTCCTTCAATAAGACCTGAAGTTGCATTAAAAACAGCTGATCCAGAATTTCCACCGTATGTATCAAGATTGGCCACAAAGAATTTTCCTTGAAGCGAGCGCACATAAGCTTTGTCAGCAATTTTTGTTGGAAGACCAGTTGGGTGTCCAATCACAACAACTTCATCACCTTTAGCGATAGTTCCACTTGTTCTGAAATGAAGTGGAGCGCGATCCTTCACAGAGCGAGCAAGCTCAATCACTGCGAAATCATTTTTATCTCCAGAGTCTAGAGCACGATCAATAATTTTTTTACAGCTATAAACAGATGAATCCTCTACTACAACCAATGATTGGTTTGAGTGTTCAACTTTATAATCAAAAACCCAGCTGTATGAATCGCAATCAGCTTGAGTTTTAATACAGTGGCCAGCAGTCACTAAGTACTTATCTGAAACTAGAAATCCTGAACAATTAGCAGCTGTAGGTTGCTTAATAAATCTCTCTGTTGAGCACATTCCACGCTCTTCAAGAGTTTGAGCTTTAATTTTGCGAAGACCATTTGAATCAGCTTTACCGATATCAGAAGTCTCAATCATCGCTGCTGTTGATTTAGAAAGTTCTACGTACATTGAGTTTGTTGATTCGAAAACATCTACACGGTTATCTTCACCGTAAACTACACGACCAGTTGTCTGAGCATTGATCCCAGCACTAACCATTAAAAGAACCAATAATAGGTTTAATTTCATTTTGACCATCCCTTGTCATAATTAGCAAAGGAGTATGATATGCCTAACAGATTAAGATCGTATTCTAACAGTTTCTTACAATGTGGCAGAGAGGCCGTGGTTTATTGTCACAGGAGGAGAGAAAAACCAAACTCTTCCATCGGGATCAATGAGCTGACAAATTTCAGCATTCATGACGACAGGAAGAAAACGGCTCGCACCGTGGCGGTAATAAAAGAATTTCAGTTTCTGAATGAGTGATTGATACTCGCGCTCGCTGAGTTCGTACTCAAGCTTGGTGCTCTCGTAAGTGGTGCCTGGAGCTGTTCTGATAATCTCCACCATCGAATCATCTAGCTGAAATAAATGACAGTCGCTTGAGCTCTCTAAGAGTTCAAGTTCCAGGACTTCAGTAAAAAACGATAAATAATCTTCAAAGAACGTCGTCTTAAAGATTAGCTTTTTAAGCTTCATAGATAGATTCTATGCTAATTGAAATGAGGTTGGCAAAAGTTCTGGTCGATGGGTTCTCACCCAGACAAAAGGGAAAGGAAAATCGGCGAGGATCTCTCTTAAATCATCTTCGTGTTTTTGATCCATATACTCACGACTCTCCGGAGTCATGACCTCAATATCGTGACGTTTGCGAAGAAATGATTTTCTCGAAATGCCCACAAGCCAAGAAGGATGATTCACTTCGCGTGCCAGAAGGCTTAAATTTTTCATGAGATAGAGATTCTGCTCGGCCGTCTTTGAAAAACCAAAACAAGGATCAAAGATGACTCTGTCACTAAGATGTTTGTTTTTTAAATTTTTTAAAGCCTCACTAAAAAAACTAACCATGTCCCAAAAAAATCCATCTAGATCAGTGGTTGAAAGAAAATTCATGTGCTCACTACTCTGCTCCCTTGTTGGGGCCAGGTTATGAGAGAGAACATAATAAACATTGGGTCTGCCCAAAAGAAAAGTCATCACCTGGTCATCAAGTTTTCCAGAGATATCATTCCAAATTAAAGGGCGGTCTTTAAGCACATGATTAAGACGATAGATCGTTTCAGGGTGATATGTATCCAAACTGATAATGGTCTGCGGAGGGATCTTTTCAATTAAATCCAAACCAAACTCTTGAATCCTCTCCCATTCCGTTTGTGCATCAATAGGCAAGCTATTTGGGGCCGTAGATTCTGCTCCAATATCAATACACTCAATAGGGCCAAATTGTTGAATTTTACTTTGAAGAGTTGGCAGGGTGATATTTAAATCACCATCAGAGAAAGAATTGGGAGTGAGGTTAATCACTCCCATTCGTTTAATTTTAATTAATTCGTGAATGTCTCTATGCATAGGACATTCCTAAGTTTTAAGCTGGTGCGACTTTTCCAGAAGTTCCATAAACCGAACTTCCTGCTGGTCCCTGAGGAGCAGTCGGAGCGACCGGCTTACTAATTTCTGGAAGACCGATATCATCACCGGCCACTAATTTTTTAATTTGTTCAGCATCAAGTGTTTCCCAAACAATAAGAGCTTCCGCCACACGATTAAGGGCCTCAGCATTTTCTTGAAGGATCGATTTTGCTTTTTCGTAATTTGATTTTACTGTTTCAACGATCTCGTTATCAATTCTTCTTGATGTTTCATCAGAGAATTGCGCCGGACCTTGTCCACCGTAAACATTATAGTTTGATTCACGAGAGTAATTAATAGGTCCAAGTTTCTCAGACATACCCCAGTTACAAACCATATTACGTGCTAGATCTGTTGCTCTTTCAATATCGTTTGAAGCACCATTTGAGATTTCTTGGAAGATAATCTCTTCAGCACAACGTCCACCCATTAAGAATGAGATAAAGTTTTCAGCTTTCTCTTTTGTCAGATTAAGCATGTCTTCATTCGGAAGAGTCATCGTTACCCCAAGGGCCTGGCCACGAGGAATAATTGAAACTTTATGAATAGGATCTGTATAAGGAAGATTCATACCCACAAGTGTATGTCCGGCCTCATGATAAGCAGTCACACGTTTTTCACGATCTGAGAGCATCATCGATTTACGGGCCACACCCATCATGACTTTATCTTTGGCATTTTCAAAATCAATCATGCCTAAGCTTTTCTTTCCATCACGAGCTGCAAGAAGTGCGGCTTCGTTTACAAGGTTTGCAATATCTGCCCCTGTAAATCCAGGAGTACCCTTGGCAATAGTTTCAAGGTCAATGATTCCATCTAGCGGAGTTTTCTTAGTATGAACTTTTAAAATTTGAAGACGTCCACGAACATCCGGACGGCCAACCATTACACGACGGTCAAAACGACCTGGACGAAGAAGAGCAGGATCTAGTACATCAATACGGTTTGTGGCCGCCATGATGATTACCCCTTCGTTCGATTCAAATCCATCCATCTCAACAAGTAATTGGTTAAGTGTTTGCTCACGCTCATCATGACCGCCACCCATACCAGCACCACGGTGGCGACCTACGGCATCGATCTCATCAATAAAGATGATACATGGAGCATGTTTTTTACCTTGCTCAAAAAGATCACGTACACGACTTGCTCCAACCCCTACGAACATCTCAACGAAATCCGATCCAGAGATAGAGAAGAACGGCACACCTGCTTCACCAGCAACAGCTCTTGCAAGAAGAGTCTTACCAGTTCCTGGAGGTCCAACAAGAAGACAGCCTTTAGGAATTTTTCCACCAAGGGCCGTATATTTTTTTGGTTCTTTAAGAAAGTCTACAATCTCAACAAGCTCTTCTTTGGCTTCTTCAACTCCGGCCACATCCGCAAATGTCACACGCTTATCATTTTCAGTGAGCATTTTTGCTTTTGATTTACCAAAGCTCATGGCCTTTCCGCCACCAGACTGAAGTTGCTTCAAGAAGAAATAGAAGAGAACAAAAAGAATAATCATCGGGAACCAATTAATAAGAATCGATGAAAGAAGGCCTTGCTTCTCTTCACGCTTATAATTTGGAATGATTCCTTTCTCTTTTAGAATACGGAAAGTTTCATCTCCCGTATTTCCTGTGAGTTCGAAATATGCTCCGTTCTCATAACCTTCGTTAAAACGACCTTGAATCGTATTGTCACCTTGGAAAGTCACATCACGAATATTGCCTGCTTCAACAGATTTAATGAACTCAGAGAAAGTGATACTCTTAGATTGTGGATTTTTATTTTCGAGAACCTTCATAACGAAGGCCATCACTAAGATGACGACAATCCACAACATGAGCGTCTTTTGTTGCTTTTTCATGAAAACAGAGACCTTTGGAATAGTTGATAAATAAACTCTATCTCTCGCGAGATGACTTTATTAATTATAGGCCCGATAAATGAATCCGCAAGGTCTAAGAAGGTAATAAATTTGCTAAATTCCAAAGTGGCAGAAGTTTAAGTCGATCAGGAAGCTTGCCTTCCTTCTTCTTCCACATTTCTAGGCACTTCACCATTGGAATAAAACGCAGATTTTTATTTTTGACTATTTTACTTAGCTCTGGATAAAGAGCGTCATAATTAGAAGTGTTCAAACTTTTCTTAATGGACTCACTTTCAAGCACAAGAACCAAGGCTGGAGAATTTTTCATCACATCATTTGATTTCAAAAAATTCTTCCACATTATTTCGAGTTCATGAAATGTCGTATGTGGAAATTGCCTTAATTGGGTATCACTTAATTGAGACAGAACTTTTGCAATAGATTCATCATTGGTTTTTAAAGTCTTGGGATAAATCAGAAGAGTGTTCCCAGAAAAATAAGCACTCACTCCACCGGAGAAATTAAACGGCCCTTTTTTCTTTTTAGAAATGGCCTTTTGCATTTTTAAAATACTCTCCGTCAACTCTCCCCGTTTAACCGTAGAGAACTGGTGAATCAATTCCCGAATTTGATACTCATCAAATTTCTCACCAATCAGCATTGCTCCATCACCATAAACAAAGATATGGGCCATGCCATGATTCAGCAGACTCATATTTAAAGTTGCTGCACCAAAATTCGACATATGAGCGTAGTGCTTTAAATATTGTGGGTATCTTTTTTTAATTTTAGGAATAACTTCTTGGCGAAGATAATTTCGGTCATATTTTGTGTCTTTATTTGTAGGGTCTTCGATATAACGAAGCCCTTCAAACTTGGCCATTTTAGAGATTTGTTTTTTTGAGACACATAAAAACGGTCGAATGATCGATCCATTGCGAACAGGAATTCCCAGGGATGCTTTTAGGTTTGTTGAGCGAGATCGTTGCATCAGCCACCATTCATAGGAATCATCGAGATGATGTCCGAGCCAAATATTTTCGCCCTTTTTCACTTCACCTAGTAAAAGAGCTCGTCTCTTGCGTCGGGCCTCTGATTCAAAATTAGATTGAGGAGCCTCGCCATTTTCCCATTCAACTTTGATGATTTTAAATTTTACGTTTAATTCTTTACAGAAATTCTGAACCACCAAAGCTTCTTGGTCTTGCCCACTGCGAGTTTGATGATGAATATAGACAGCACGGATCGGCCCAATACGCCCGGCCTGATGTAGACGCGCAGCAAACCACAGTAGGGCCATAGAGTCTAGGCCCCCAGAAACGGCAATCAAATGAGATCCCCTTAGCGAATGCGGACTGCAAGCTCCTGACAGGAACTCCCAGACGTGGGAAAAGAATAAGTTGCGGTATTGAATAGGTTTTAACATTGACAGCTTGCCTTAAATTCAATAAATTTGTGTTCACCTTTTTTAGTGGCAATGTAGCTCAGATGGTTAGAGCGCAGCATTCATAACGCTGAGGTCGGCGGTTCGACTCCGCCCATTGCTACCACTTAGGTATCCTAGCTCCAAATCAAAAAATTCCCCACATAATAATGGCCAAATCAATAAAATATTGAGGACTTATTCCGCAAGGTGAAGCTTAAACACATTCATCATCATCGCCGATTCACTGACCCAAATATCACCGTTACTTGTTTCCCAAGGATACTTATATGAGCGTCCCCAACTATTACGGATAAGGTACATACACTTACCATTATTATCTGCTTTTTTCCCAATCACCACTGAAGCATGGGGCCCGCAATTATTCTTGCGAGGCTTATTATAATAATCAATTCCGGCCGCATTCTTATCAGTCAGCATACGTGAGCAATATGAAATTCCCACGGGTCTTTTAAAGCTATCAAGCTGGTGATCCAGCTCACTAATCATCTCACTTCTGGCCACCTCACGAGTCTCACATTTTAGTTTTGGGACAGGAATTGTACTGCTTCCACAAGCCTTACTAATTAATAACTGAGAGAAAGATGGTGAGAGAATATAGTATTTATTTTCGACGTGTGCTTTCTGTGCAAAACTAAAAACATCTACAGCTTCAGGAATATCTGTTTGATAAAATCCTCTACGGAAAAGCTCATCTTTAAGTGACTTATAAAATCCATCAAAGCGAGTCATATATCTCCCGAAAAATTTTTCCTAGTGCAACTCCACATTTAAGTTGCTGATTTCA
>DZBG01000024.1 GCA_022729855.1 Bdellovibrio sp. | reverse complement strand
ATCAGCAACTTAAATGTGGAGTTGCACTAGGAAAAATTTTTCGGGAATAATAAAATTCTCGCGGCTTGTACAAAACCCGAACTAGAACCGATGTGTGAAGCTGAGAAAATTTCTGGCTCAGTTGTTAAAGGTGACTATGTTCCAAGTGATGGAAGCCCGAGTCCAATGACTGGTTGTGCGGGGTCGGTAGGATATCTTTATTCTTGTAGTATCTATCATCCTGATTTTCCCATCACTGATTGTGTAGAGTAGGTAAAATGAATTCAGTTGAAATGACATTTACGTTTGAAGACGGTAACTCACAAACATTTAATCTCAAAAAGTCCTCACTTCTTATTGGAAGATCTAATGATTGTGATGTGGTACTCCCCTTTGAAGGTTTCTCTCGTAAGCATTGCCAAATTGATATTGAGGACGGTGAAATCTATCTCACTGATCTGAAGTCGGCCAATGGTGTGATTGTGGGTGGAGAAAAAATTATTCCTGAAAAGAAGACGGCCTATAAAACTTTTTTATCACTGCAGATGGGAAGTGCTATAAGTGTGACTATTTCATTAGAAGAAGCGACTGCTGGTGTGGCCCCACATCTGGCCACTTCTCCCAGACCACAAGTCTCTCAGGACGACTCAACACGAATGAGTAAAAGAGCTGTATCAGATCATACAAAACCTCATCTCCAAAGAAGACCTGAGAAAAAGACTGTCGATAAAACGGAAGCTGAAAATAAAAAGTTTATGGGACTCGTCTTTGTCGTCATTCTTGCTGTTGCTGGATACTATTTTTATTCAACTCAAGAAACTACCTCTGAACCATCGGCAGAAATAGCAGGGCCAACCACTGAAGTGGCACCCGCTCCACTTGAGACGAATTTTGTCTCAACTAATATTCTTCTTGATTCAGTAGGAAAACAAAATTGTCTCTCTGATAAAGAAAAAGAATGGTGTAGTTACCTCGCTCTTAATCCTGAAAAGAAAGAAGGCATTGTGATCAAAGATGATTCAGTGGTGGCCTTTCTCAATCTCACAGAGATGCGCAAGCTCATTACAGAAGCAAATTTTCAAAATTTAAAGACCTCTGATCAACATGAACTTTTAATTTTAAGAAAACTTGTTCAAGGAATTGCTCTCTCAAAACTCAAGAACGGACCTTTCACGAATATTCAACTGGTGGGACTAGAGAATGAATCCCCTGTTTATGAGATCAAAATCAATAAAGATTATGACTCTAAAGTCTTTAAGCGCGCTCTCGTCTATGGAGTCATAGATGATGGAATGAATCTCGGGAAAGCTGATAGTTTAGAATTAATTAGACCAAGTTATAAATCAAAAATCCTTCCATAAAAAAAGGCTCCCTCAATGGAGCCTTTCTTAACAATCCTTGTTACTTAATACTTGCAATCCTAGCGAGCAAGACTAAGTTTTGTTTTCTTTTTATTTAAAGAGTAAATCCCATTATTAATTTTGCTTTCTTTTGAGCTTGAAGGAATTTGCTCATTATAGTTAAGAGCTAAAGTTGTAGGAATAGCTGCTGGAACATAGATATCTTGCATTTTTACATACTGAGAAACATCAGCAATAAAGGCAAATCCATTTTGTCCTTTAGTACTACTTGTAAAAATCCCTGCTGCTCCAATTAATTTATCAATTGTAAAAACGGGGAATAAGTTAGCTGAACCAACTGAGTTACCAATTCCATCAAAGCTTGAGAACGGCACAGCAACACCAATGGCCACAGCTTTTTCTGAAAGTGTTAAATAAAGTTGCGCCCCCTTACCTAGAGACACTGCAATCGTTTGATTGTTAGCAATAAGTGGAATCGTTCCACCATTTGGAAGACGTGCAATCCCTGCTTGAAGATGACTGAGGGCCGAGACATTCACACTAATTTTAAGTTGATTCTTTCCACCTAAAACTGGAGTCAGGCCTACTGAACCAATGGGTCCTGCGTAATGCGGATGATTAATAGGAAACTGAACGGCCGGAAAACTCATATTTCCGAGATCAATATCAGCGGAAACAGAGAGCATCATGTCTGAATTTACAACCTGAGACTGAACTTGAACTCCGGTTACGACTTGAGGACGCTTTCCACAAGCAGACACAATAAGAGAGATACCCACAAGAACTGTGATACGTGAGAGGAATGATTTCATGGAATGACCTTGTATAAGAGACGTGGTCTCTTAGACTTCCCTAATCTCGTTATTCCACTTACGTCCAGCAATCACACACGTTCAACGACAAGATTGAGAGAAAATTTTTTGATGTGGTGCATTGTATCAGAATTTGTTTATTAATCAAGAGATTCTTTATGTTGGACTTTTTAATGGGCCAAAGGCAATCTGGATTTGCCTATAGAATCATAGAGTTGGATATATGAAACAGATAAAATTTTATTTTGATTACCTCTCGCCTTTTTCTTATTTTGCATGGAAAAACATTGAAGAATTAAAGCAGAAACATGATCTAAAAATTGATTATTATCCCACTCCTTTGGGCCCATTACTCAATCACTGGGGCATTAAAGGGCCAGGCGAAATCACTCCTAAGCGCGAGTTCCTTTTAAAAACTTGTCTCAGATATGCGGCCAAAAAGAATTGGCCTTTCACAACTCCTAAGACTCATCCTTTCAATTCACTTTATGCTTTAAGACTCAGTCTTAAAGAAGTGGCGGGAGATCAGCAAAGCGAAGTGATTAAGTGTTTGTGGACGGCCGGTTGGAATACTCGCATTGATATGGGTGAGCCCGATGAATTAATTCGAGTTTTAAAAGAAGCGAATCTCCCCGCAGATGAGCTCTATGAAAAAAGTTTTTCTCGAGAAGCGAAACTCGCTCTCAAATCAAATATTACTTCTGCCACTGATGCTGGAGTATTTGGTGTTCCAAGCCTACTCGTTGATAATGAACTATTCTGGGGAAATGATTCTCTTGAATATCTTGAAGCCTTCATTCTTGGGAAGGATCTTCTTGATCGAAATAAGTTAAATGATCTTTTAAGCAGCACTCCAAGAGCCGCCTCACAAAGTTTATAAGGTAAAAACATGAATAATAAATTAGTTGAATCTCTTTCGGATTATTTAATAAAATTGATATCAGAAACTAATGGAATCTCTCTGGCCGATACCCTCGAACTAGCTGTTCTTGGTGAATCAAAAGATGAGCATCCACAAATAAAAAAATCTCTTCAAGAATTTAGACGTCTTGTTTACGGCTTCCAATCTGATGAAGTTGAGATGAGCACCCTTCACGCTCACCCCGTATCTAAAGCACTTTTTAACTTCTTTAAACGTTTTCCAAAGCCTTTTATTGAAGAGCATATTCACCTGACGGGATCTTTAAATGCTGAGTTTGTGCATCCACATTTAATGCAGCTTCTGAGTGGTCCTTACCGCGCTAATTATATCAAAATCATTGATAAGGTTTACGGTGCAGGAACAACTGAAAAGATTCAAACGGTGGCCGATGTTGATAATCTTCTTCGTTTAAAAGAAGATGAATATTTTGATCGTTACCTCAAGATTCTTCTTTTTCCAAAACTTATTCTCACTTCAAAAGAGATGCACCAAAAAGCGGCCTATAGTATGGCCAGCGAACTTTACCATAAATTTAATGTGGGAAAACTGCGTTTAAAGTTTACTCTCTCAAGAGCGAATCAAACTGAAGATGAGCAGATCCCGGGCCTTGAGTCTATCACTGAAGAAGATGTGGTTTTAGGTCTCTATGATGGCTTCATGCAGTTTAAAAATGAAGTGCCAGAGTTTGATTTTGTTCTCTCTCCTTGTTTTAGAAAAGAGGCAGACTTCTTTGATGCCGTTAATTATAAAAATAAAAAAGAGCATTTCCTTCATCAGGTAGATGCGATCTTAGAAATGCTAGATAAGCATCCAAAGCTTCGCCCTTATCTTTGTGAAGTTGATACTGTTGGAAATGAAAGAGACCTTTACCGCAAAAGTCATTTCATTGAAATGCAGCAAGGTTTCAGAAAACTACACTTTAAAGGATTCGCCCTCCGCTCTCACCATGGTGAGACATGGCATACTCTTAAGCGTGGTGTTCAAGCGGTAGATAACTCATTTAATATCTGGCATATCGATACGCTCGAGCACGGACTCAGTCTTGGGATTAATCCTAACTACTATTTCCACTCACTCTATAAGAGAATCATTCTCTCAAACGAGAGAGGCGAAGGCATCACTGTTGGTGGTTCTGATTATAAAGAACTTATGGAAATGGACTGGAGAGAGCACGAATATATCCGTGAGAAAATCTTCAGTGGAGATCCTCTGACAAAAGAAGAGCAGAGAATTTTTGTAAAAGTAAAATTTCATACTGCCAGAGAAGTGGAACATTATCAGCATGATGTTTTAAATCGAATGATTTCTAAAAAGATTTCACTCATCGCCCTTCCCTCATCAAATAATAAGCTCACAAACTACTTCCCTGATTTTAAGGATCATCCATTTTCATGGTGGGAGAAGAAAGGGATTAAGCTTGGGGTGGGAACAGATAATTATATCACTCTGAACACGAATTATATTCAAGAGCTCTTGATTCTTCTTTTCACTGATCCTGAGAATTTAAAAATTACGAAGCTTCTTATGGTGGCCACTGGTGAAACCAGAAGACCCTATCTTAGTCAGCTTCTCTGGAAGATGAGAGAACTCTAAAACATCCAAGAAGCATTAATCATGAGAAGTGAGGCTGATCCACCAAAGGGAGTACTCACTTCGTTCTTACTTGGCGCCACCTGTGGTGACTCAATGGTATTTACACTATACCCAATTCCAAGATCGATAAAAAGGCTATCAAACTGTTGAGACAGGGCCACCGCCACCATCCCATACATTGCGGTAATTGAATTTACATCATTGGCCCTTTTAGTTACTCCACTCAAATCAATATCGGCCTTAATCACCCCAACTTCCGCGATGAATTTAGGAATGATTTTCCAAAACAGAACATAGTCCGTCAGTCTATATTGAGTATTAAGTCCCAAGGTCTGACCTTTCAAATCAATCCCCCCAAGACTCGCTGGAAGCATCCCAAGATTGAGTCCTATATCGTAATTTGAACCTCTTAAATTTTGAAGGCCCATATCAAGACGAAAAACATTAGGAAGTGGAGCTCCATACGTAACCCCTACCCATTTTTTTCCTGAAACAGTATTCTCAACGGCGACCTCAGTCTTTCCATCCGTTGGTGTGACTTTTTTCGCCACAGCTTTTTTCAATTTGTAACCAGATTGAAGACTTGTATTTTTTCTAATCTTTTTAACAAAATAAAGACAGTACTTATCATCACATTTGCGAAGTTCAGCAATGGCCATGGCCTTGTTATCATCCTCAGGCGACATGACCTTAAATTGATCGCCAACTTCATTCCCATCTTTTACAACAGTTGTGAAATAAGTAGGTCCTTTCACTTCATAAATCATCTGCGCCCAACTAGGAGCAGCGATAATTAATGTGAAACCGATAATTAGTTTTCTTAGAATATTTTTTTGCAAGCTTTCCTCTTTCAGGACAATCTTTGTGAGCGTTCACAACTCTACCTTATAGGTTTCTATTATAAGAGAGTTCTCTAATATTGTTAACATAGGCAGTTTGTAGGGCAGGATTTAACATATCCTACTTGGTGAATAGCTTTAAGAGTTCCTGACTAGCTTGATACGGCGTTATCTTTCCACTCTTCACATGCTCTCTGAATTTGTTGATTTGATCGATTCCCACTGCACTCATAAAATTTTGAATCAAAGAATCTTTTACTAGTTGATCCATCCACTGAATGAGCTGAGACTGACGTTTGTTTTTGATCTGATTATCTTGATCATCGTAGAAATGATTGATGTCACTCCAGATTGTATCAATTCCGGTTTTCTCAATGGCACTACAAGTGCGCACTCTTGGAGTCCATCCTTCGTGTCTTAGAATATGGAGGGCCTGCTCATAATCATGACGGGCCTTCTGGATAAGAAGTTTATTATCACCATCATCTTTAGTGACCACAACCATATCAACAAGTTCCAAAATTCCGCGCTTGATACCTTGGAGATCATCACCTGATCCAGGTTGAAGAAGCATCATGAAAAAATCAGTCATCTCTGCGACACTGACTTCAGATTGCCCTACACCAACTGTTTCAATAAGAACGATATCAAAACCAAAGGCCTCGCATAAAAGCATGGCCTCACGTGTTCTGCGTGAAACACCACCTAAGGTTTCTCCACTTGGACTTGGACGAATAAAAGCCTTGGGATCAATAGCGAGCTCATTCATGCGAGTCTTATCGCCTAAGATACTTCCGCCTGTGACTTTACTTGTTGGATCAACGGCAAGTACCGCGACTGTGAGATCTTCGGCCGTTAAAAATTTTCCGAAAGTTTCAATAAAACTAGATTTTCCCACCCCAGGAGTTCCTGAGATTCCAATTCTTTTACTCTTTCCCGTGGCCGGAAGAATTTTTTGAAGTAACTCTTGGGCCAAGGCTTGATGCTCTGGATTCTCGCTTTCAACTAAAGTGATAGCACGAGCAAGAACTGATCTATTCTTGGTTTTAAATCCTTCTAAAAATTCATCTAAGCTCAGAGTTGTTCTTTTCACTTTTTATCTTCTCCTAAGAGTCTATGGAGAAGACTAATGGCCGCTTCTGAAATCACTGTGCCTGGCCCAAAAATTCCGGCCACACCCATCTTATATAATTTGTCATAATCATTGGGAGGAATCACTCCACCCACAGTGACTAAAATATCTTCGCGACCAAGTTTTTTAAGTTCTGCTTGAAGCTCAGGTACAAGAGTTAAGTGACCTGCGGCTAGAGAACTCACGCCAACTACGTGCACATCATTTTCTGCGGCTTGTCTGGCAGATTCTTCTGGAGTTTGGAAGAGAGGTCCCACATCAACATCAAAGCCAAGATCGGCAAAAGCTGTGGCAATAACTTTTTGTCCACGGTCGTGCCCGTCTTGTCCCATCTTAGCGATTAGGATTCTTGGACGACGTCCTTCTTCTTTAGAAAATCTTTCTATCAGTGATTTTACTTCTGAAATTTTTACATCTGTTGATGATGCCGCTTTCAAATAAACTCCTTGAATAGTTCTAATCTCAGCTTGATGGCGACCGAAAACTTTTTCCATGGCCGACGTCATCTCACCTACTGTGGCCTTGGCCCTTGCGGCTTCTACTGCTAGAGCAAGAAGATTACCTTCTCCACTTTCAGCCGCTTTTGTCATCGCCTCAAGCTTTTCAGCCACTAGTTTATTATCACGCTCATTTTTGAGTTTTTGTAATTTTTCTATCTGAGAAGCGCGAACTGTTGAATTATCTACCTGAAGAACTGTCGGGGAATCGTCATTTTTATTCTTATAAAGATTAACTCCGATCACTGGCTGAATACCTGAGTCGATGCGTGCCTGAGTTCTGGCCGCGGCCTCCTCAATACGCATTTTTGGAATCCCTTTAGCGATGGCCTTACTCATTCCCCCTAAAGATTCCACTTCTTGGATATGGGCCCAAGCTTTATCTGCTAACTCCTGAGTCAGAGTTTCTACAAAATAACTTCCCCCCCATGGATCAATAGATTCACAAGTATCAGTTTCAGTTTGAATAAAAATCTGAGTATTACGAGCAATACGAGCACTGAATTCACTTGGAAGGGCCAGGGCCTCATCTAATGAATTGGTATGAAGGGATTGAGTGTGTCCGTGAGTTGAGGCCATGGCCTCAATACAAGTTCGAGTCACATTATTAAAAACATCTTGGGCGGTTAAGCTCCAACCAGAAGTTTGTGAGTGAGTTCGAAGAGCAAGTGACTTTGTTGTTTTAGGATTAAAGCTTCCTACAATTTTTGTCCACAGAAGTCTTGCTGCTCGCATCTTGGCGACTTCCATAAAATAATTCATTCCAATGGCCCAAAAAAATGAAAGTCTTGGCGCAAACTGATCGACCGGAATGCCAGCACTGATTCCTGTACGAAGATATTCCCAACCATCAGCGAGGGTATAAGCAAGTTCTAGGTCTGCTGTGGCCCCTGCCTCTTGCATATGGTAGCCAGAAATTGAAATGCTATTAAACTTCGGCATATGAGTTGAAGTATAAGAGAAAATATCAGCAATGATTCTCATTGAAGCCGCTGGTGGGAAGATATAAGTATTTCTCACCATGAATTCTTTTAAGATATCATTTTGAATGGTTCCAGAGAGAAGCTCAGGTTTCACTCCCTGCTCTTCAGCGGCCACAATATAGAGGGCCATAATCGGAAGAACAGCTCCGTTCATCGTCATTGAGACCGACATTTGATCTAGCGGAATTCCTTGAAAGAGAACTCTCATATCATAGATTGAATCAATGGCCACTCCGGCCATACCCACATCACCCTTCACTCTTGGATGATCTGAATCATAACCACGGTGAGTGGCAAGATCAAAGGCAATTGATAATCCCTTCTGACCTTTGGCCAAATTATCACGGTAGAATTTATTACTCTCATCGGCGGTAGAAAATCCGGCGTACTGACGAATGGTCCAAGGTCTCTGAGTATACATCGAAGCATAGGGCCCACGCAAAAATGGCGGAATCCCTGGAAGAGTTTTTGTTAATTTTTTAAATGGAATATCTTTGTCTTCATAAGATGATTTTAAATCAATGCCCTCAGGAAAAGTCATGAGCTTCTCACTAGCATTCTCTCCTCTTTGAGGACGACTCCATTCAATTTTTGAAAAATCAATTTGATTCATGACAAGGCCTCCAGTTTAGAAACCAAATTTGAGAGGACGGCATAAATATCCTGCCCTCCATAGATGGCCTCAAATCCAGTATGCTCAACTTTCCCGGCAATATAATTTCCGGTTTTTGAAAGTGCAGAGTTCTGAATCAGCTCTGGATACTCCTCATCTTTAGCACATAAAACGATCAGCTCTTCTTTATTGCCTTTGTCAGTCCAAGACTTAAGCTCAGTTAGATCTTGAATTGATTTCTCAGCATCAAGAACTGTGAGCCCCAAGAGCTGGAAATAGTTTTTAACAAAATTCACTCGTGCATTGAGAGCGGCGTAATCGCCCCAGAAGATAAGACGGATATTTTTTTTCTGACTTGGTTTTAAATTTTCAATACGCTGGCGAAGAAGTTCAAACCCACGGGCGAGTCTAAATCCCACTTTTTTAATTTCACCTTTGATTTCTAATTTCTCATTCATATTAGGGAAATCATTAATTCCACTTAAAACAAGTTTGCGGTGATTAAATTGTGCAGTTCTCTCATTTTGAATTTTAGTGAGAGTCTCAGACCAGAAATTGTTTAGTTCATCAGCAGCAAGAGGAAGAATTTTTTGCATTAACTCCCAGCTGTCTTTAGCGTAGTTCTCAGTCAGTGTTTCAATATGATAAGACCCAGCAGCCGCATCCTCCACCATTCCGAGCATACTTTCTAAACTTAGAATATGAGTTGTGTTCCGACTCATACGGCGCGATCTCACCATATGTTCAGGATCAAGGTTATTTGTTTCAAGCTCAAAAGGAGTCATATATCCCAGTGACTGAATAATATCGGCCCCACCAACAAGGGCCGCAGCCACTGCTGAAGTATTACGAAGCATATTGGTATAACGATCAAGAAGAGTCCACTCGCGAGTATTGACTGAAGAAATGACTCGAAGTTCGATCTTTAAATTTAAAGTCGTAAATACTTTTTCAGCAATTTCTCTCATCGCTCTAATCTTTGCGATAGATTGAAAGAAATGATTATCTACTGAGATCATGAGAGAGATTTTATTTTCTGTGGGATGAGACTCGCACCATTTAATTAATTTATAAGTCAGGGCCGCAAGTTCTTGCTTGTGATTTCCCCCACCAGTGACAATCTCTCTGGCATCAATCATTCCTGAATTATTATCCAGTAAAACAATCTCAATATCTTTGGCATCAACGTGACGAGTGATAAGTTTTTTAAGTGATTCTGTTTCTTTGGTTAAAAAGAAACATCTCACACCATTGTCAAGATCGGCCTGCACTGCAAGTTCTGCATCTTGAGTAAGTGTCAGGTAAGTTTGAGAAGCTTTTTTCCAGCGACTTGAATTTGGAATCACTTGCCCGTGCGCTTCTGTGCTCAGAATATTAAATATTCCCTCTAGTGTATTTTTACTAAGTTTATGTCCCACATCTGTGAGTTTTAACTCTTTTTCTAGGACTTTAGTCCAGTCCCCACTATTCCCACTAAATTGATCAGGGAAAAGTGTCGATAAATCAACCACAACGGCCTCCTTTGGCCCATATAAAACTATTGGGATATCTTAACAAAAAAAATATAACCATTCTAAAACTTTATCCTTATTGAGACTATTCTCTTAATGGCCTAGAATAGAGAGAACTAACAGGGCGGAATCCATTGAGTCGAGTTGCGTTATTAATTGAGGGAAATCAGAAGATTGAAAGCTTTTATATGCTTAATCTTACGACATGGGTGGGTCTAGACTCTATTCCCAAAAGACGCACTGAATTTGCCATCAAACTTCTTGAGGAAGGTCAGACCAAGATTGATCTTATTATTTGCCGCAACAAGATAGAAAAAGAAGATTCGGCCAAGGCCATTATTGATTATTTAAAATCAAAAAATCTCTCGATTCCGGTGATTATCATCGGTGCAGGACGAACTCCAGAAGGTGCCTTCGCTCATATCCCTAATTCACTTGATCTAAAAAATGTGATTAAAAATTCGGCCAAGGCCCTTAATATTACGGCCCAAGAGATGGTGGGAAAAATTGTTCCAGATTTCTTCCCTATTCCGATTCAATACTTTACTCACTTAAAGCGATCAGTCTGCGATGTGTACTCTACTGATTTTGATAATCCCGATAAATATATTATCCGTATTAATAAATTAGCTGAATACACAGCAGAGACAATCACCACGATGATCTCAGAAGGGGTAGACTTTCTTTATGTGGATAAATTAGATCGTCTGGATTTTGTGAACAATGTCACTAATGAGCTTGTCACAATGATGGAGCAAACTGAACTTGAAGAAGATGAAAGAATCAATGCCTCTGAAAAGAGTGTAGAACTTCTCAGTCAAAAACTTAAAACCATCGGTATTAACGAAGAGACCATTACTCTTGCTAAAAAGAGTATGGAAAATATTCGCGGCAATATTAAGAAGAGTCCTCTTCTTGCAAAACTCATTGACCGTCTTCTCAGTAATAAAACAAGTTACCTCTTTAAGCACACTCAAGTTCTCACATTTGTTGCTCTTCATATTATTCGAAATATTGATTGGGGAACTCCCGAGCAAGAAGACAAGATTGCCTTCATCTGTTTTTTCCATGATATTGCCTTGGAGAATGATCAACAGGGAATGATTAAGAGTAATCTAGAACTCAAAAAATCAAATTTTAATACAAGAGAGAAATCTCTGGTTGAAAAGCACGCTCAGATCGCGGCCGAGATGGTAGCAAAATTTCCTCATGCTCCCATGGGATCAGACCAAATTATTCGTCAGCATCACGGACAACTTAACGGGATGGGATTTTCAGAACACTACGGCTCAAATATCTCCCCTATGGCGATTGTTTTTATTATTGCAGAGGAATTTACGAGAATTATTTTGGCCCGTGAATTTGGCCCATTTGATCGCCCTGAAATGATTAAAGAGCTTCGCCAATCATTTACCACGGCCCGTTTTCAAAAGACCGTGGATTTACTTGAATCGATTACGTTTTAAGTAAGAGCCGCGATATAAGAAACCCAAGCGTCGCAGTTTTCTGCTTCCTCAGTAGGTTCAAAATTCCCATCTCCACCACCGTCTTCTTCTTCACCTTCCCAATACGGATAGGCCTTAGAGAATCCTGCTTCGATCAAAAGATCACGCAGCTCAGGCAGGGTCCACATTCTCCAATGATAAGTAAAAACATTCTTATGTTTTTTGCCTTTAGCATCTTTGAAATGGATCGCAAATGTACATTCATGAGAGAGAGGATTGAAATGTTGGCATTCCCAGTAATAAGTCAGTCCTTCCATCGGCTTTACATCTGTGATGAGCTTTTGGCTTTCTGGCCCACCAAAGAGATCAAGGAAAAATACGCCTTGTTTTTTAAGGCTCTTTCTTACTGTTTTAAAATAAGTAAGAAGTTGTTTTCTTGATTTGAAAATATAATAAGAAAAATTGAAAGCACAAATAACATCGACCTGAGGCACACCTTTTACATTCAGTACGTTTTGCTGAAGGTAGCTCACTCTTGGTTTTTGAGTTTTATTAAGCTTTGAGAAGTGTCTGATTTGCCCAATCGCTATTGGTTCAGGGTCAAGGTCAACACCATATGAGACGGCTTCTTTATCGGCCTTTACCCAAGCGCATGACATGGCCCCTGTTCCACAGAAATCCTCTCTGAAAAAAAGAGGATTTCGGCCATAAAACTTTTTATACTGAGAACGCATAAACTTAACTTCGTTTTCTGCGTTCTGAACTGATCTTTCGTAGTAATCGTATTTCTGCTCAAGTGTTAACGTCATTTCAGGGTGCCTTATTTTTTCATCGATTTAAGTACATCTTCAAGAATCAAAATCGACTCATCAATCACGGCATCTTTACGAAGATTTTTTGCATATTCCTCATACTTCTCTTTTGCTGCTTTATCAGAAGAATCACCCATGTCTTTAACCATAAGGTTTTTGTTTTCTTCTTCTTTTTTGAAGATATCAGTTTTGGCTTTAATTTCTTGGCGTTGTTTTTCAAAATCAGTCACAAGGAGAGATCTCACAGTATTGTTTTTCTGTTCTGTGTACCACTTCATACTGTCTTTGATATGCTTAAACTTCTCACTCTTCTCAACGCGAGCCTTGCTCAATTTATTAAGGCCTTTTAGATCGTATTTATATTCATCCCATTTTTTATAGGGAACTGCTTTCACTGATCCCCAAGGAATTGAGTAATCTAGAAACTTCTCACCTGTTTCTAAGTGAGAGAATTGATCTGGAAGAATAATATCCGGAGTCACACCTTTATACTGAGTTGAGCTTCCGTTAATACGGTAGAACATCTGAATCGTAATCTTAAGTGCTCCAAGTGGAGAATAAGCTTTGGCCATAGGCGAGATATAACCATCAAGATCCACAACGGCCTGAACAGTTCCTTTACCGTGAGAGAACTCTCCCCCAACAATAATAGCTCGGCCATAATCTTGAAGAGCGGCTGCAACGATTTCAGAAGCTGAAGCAGAAAAACGGTTAATGAGAACAACCACTGGTTTTTTAAATTCAACAGCTGAGTCTTTATCTTCAAGAACTTCAACTGAACCAGTACTTGCTTTCACTTGGACAATTGGCCCTTTATCAATGAAGAGTCCTGAGATCATTCTTGCATCTTCAAGAGCTCCACCACCGTTATTACGAAGATCTAGGATAAGTCCTTCGATCCCTTCTTTATTTAACTTCTGGATTTCTTTTCTTGTGTCATCTGTACAATTTCTTCCATTTCTATCATTAAAGTCACGGTAGAATTTTGGAATATTAATATAACCAATTTTTGTATTTGTGGGAGCGAGTTCAAGCACAGTCCCTTTCACATAAGATTCTTCAATCTCAACCACATCACGAACGATAGGCACAACTTTAATAAGACCATTTGGTTTTTTGACAGTTAAGCGAACTTCAGTATCTTTTTTCCCACGGATAAGTTTTACTGCGTCTCTTAGACTCATATCTACAACATCAACGGGCTCATCTTTGCCTTGGCCAACTTTAAGAATGATATCTTCAGCTTCAAGCTCTTTTGTTTTCCATGAAGCAGATCCTGGAACAATTCTTTCAACTTTAATATATGAACCATCTTCACGAAGAATAGCTCCGATACCTTCAAGTTTTCCTGACATATCAATATCAAAATCTTCTTTGTCTTCAGGAACAAGATAATTTGTATGTGGATCAAAAACTTTTGTAATTGAATTATAAAATTTATCTAATTTGTCAGAACGTTTTTCAGATTTAAGACGTAAGAAAATTTTTGTGTAACTTTTTAAAACTTTTTCACGAGATTGTTTTTCAATCTCAACATCTGTCAGTTTTTTTTCAGGCTTCGCTTTCTTCTTGCCCTTCTCATCTTCGGCCACTCCGTTTTGCTCATCTTTTAAATCAGCAATTCGTCCCATCACTTCGAGCTTCATGAGTTTTCCCCAATGAGTTCTTAGTTCAGTTATTGTTTTTGAAAATTTACGTTTCTTAGTATCAGTCTGAATTGTTTCTTTTTTATTATAATCAAGTGGCTTGCTTAAATATTCTTTAATATAGCTTTCGATCTCACCAATTCTTTTTGACATGATTTTTGCTGTCACATCAAGAACATCTAGCTTCCCTGTCTCAAGCTCTTTATCAAATTTGTTTTTATACTTCTCAAGCTCTTTCACATCTGAAGTTAAAAGGAACTGCTTACCGTAGTCCACTCTTTCTAGATAAAGCTTAAAAGCTTGGGCCGAAAGCTTGCTGTCAATTTTCTTATTGCTTAGGTGCATATTCTCAAGGGCACCCTTTAGAATATTCCCAAGCACCATTTCACGAGTGACTTTATTTTTAGGGATTAAGCTTCCAAGAACACTTGATTCTTCACTTTGCTGTGAGCTTTGCTCGAAAGCAAAAGCAAATGAAGTAGTAATGAGCGCAGCTCCAATAACGATATTCTTAATTTTCATATTTCCTCGGTTAAGAAGTGTTCCGTCAAACGATAGATTTCAACTGATATTATTTTCACTCAAGCTTTAAAGAATCAAAAGGAATATTTTTTGCGAAGTGGGTCTAAGAACTCAACTAATAGTTGATGCCTTTTGTCGTCTTCCTTGCAGACTTTTTGAACATCACCCTTCATTTTCAAATTCCAACTCTTCTCGCATTTGCCTTCATAAGTAGCAAGCTCATACATTGATTTGATGAAAATTGAGACAAAACTACGATCAAGAGTTTCAGCGGCCTTTGCGTCAATCTTTGTTTTTGTCTCTGGGCCTTTCTCTCCACCTGCAATAAAATACTCAAAATTTGAAGTGCGCTCCAAAACAATCATCTCTCCGTCTGGATTCTGAATGGAGAAGAGCTCGAGACTACCACGTAAATCAGTATTACTCTCTGCTGTGGGTTGTTCAGAGTGTTGGGCATAAGCGGTTGTGACGGCTAGCAAGATAATGATGAGCATTTTCATGAAAATAATTATCACATGAATCTTTGTGTTGAGCTAGAATTTCTCCATGTATTCAAGCCTAATTAAACCTTTTCTCTTCACTCTTCCAGCAGAGACGGCCCATGACCTAAGCATGGAGACGGCTCATCTTGCCCCATGGCTCGGAGGAATTCTCGGAAATGAGAATGATTTAAAGCTCAAAACTCAAGTTGGAAAATTATCATGGTCTGCTCCTTGGGGACTGGCCGCAGGGTTGGATAAAAATGCTCAAGCGATTCCATTCTTCTCTAAGCTTGGCTTTGGGGCCCTAGAATGTGGAACAATTACCCTTGATGAACAATTAGGAAATGCAAAACCTCGCATGTTTCGTCTTCCTGAAGAGCAGAGTTTAAGAAACTCAATGGGGTTTCCCTCTCGAGGACTCGTCAAAATTGAAAATGGATTCCATACTCGCACGCACAAAGTTCCAGTGGGGGCCAATATTGGAAAACTCAAAGAGTCCTCACCACTGCGCTCAATCATCGAATTAAAAAAAATTAAAAACACCCTGGAAGATAAAGCTGATTATTTTGTCATCAATGTCTCATCTCCAAATACTCCTGGCCTTCGACATCTTCAAGACCGGGGCTATCTAAGTGAATTGTTCAAAGAACTCAGACCCTTTCATAAAGATATCTATCTTAAAATCGCACCTGACCTCAATGAGGGACAACTCAAAGAGCTCTATGATGTTTCTTGCGAGTTTAACCTCACAGGTCTCATCGCGACCAATACGACGATGATGCCTGAGAAAGGAAGCGGTGGAGTCTCTGGCGAATTACTTAAATCTCGCGCTTATGATATCTACTCAAAACTTCTTGAATGGAAAGGTGATGATAAATTTGAAATCATCGCTGTGGGTGGAATCAATTCATGGGCCGATGTTTTAAAATTATGGCGAGCTGGCGGGAAGAGTTTTCAGGTTTACACTGCATTCATCTATCAGGGTCCTGAACTTTTAAAAAACTTTCAAAAACAAACTCTCCATATGCTGGAGCAAACAGAGTTAAATAATCTTCAAACTTTTTTTAATTTAAACAAAGTACAAAGACAAAGCATTATCAAGCAATGGACTCAAAAACATACCTTATAAAGGTACTGCGTATTTTCTTATTGGTCTCTCTTCCCATGAGCCTTCTCATAGGTTTGCTTCTTACACTTTTTATGGGGTTCAGACCTGGTGTTTTTCTTGTCTCTCCACTCTTTGGAAGTCTCGCCGGTCTCTTTGCGGGTTTTCACTTAACTCGAGAGCTAAAACGGGAAACATTGGAAATCAATCAACAGAATAAAGATAGTCAAAAAGGTCTACCTTGGTACGAGGAAGCAATCTTGGAGCAACTTCATGCTGAAAGATATATTGAATCAGAAAAACTTGGAGCTAAAAGAATTTTTGTTCCACAGATTCGCGGTCAGGTCATGGGTGGACATATTGAACTTGAAGTTCAAACTTACTGGATCACTATAAGTGGGCCTCGCGGATTCATCAGAATCCTCGCCTCGACTTTAGATATCAAAAAAATATTTTTATAATTTATCCTGGGTAGATTTGCTGCATTCTTATATTGTCTTCAATATAAGTAATAATCATGCTCGCAATATCTAGTCCTGTTGAAGTCTCAATTCCTTGAAGTCCAGGAGATGAATTCACTTCAATCACAAGGGGACCATTTTTTGAACGAAGAAGATCTACTCCTGCCACATTAAGTCCCAAAGCACGTGCCGCTTTAAGCGCCACAATATTTTCTTCCGCCGTAAGCTCAACTGGAACAGCTGTTCCACCACGGTGAAGATTAGAGCGAAACTCTCCTTCCTTGGCCCTTCTCATCATACTCGCCACCACTTTATCACCAATGACAAAAGCACGAATATCACAACCATTGCTTTCTTTAATAAATTCTTGCACAAGAAAATGCGCCTTCATTTGTCTGAGACCATCAATCACTGACTCCGCCGCTTTGGCCGTCTCAGCAAGGATCACGCCTTTACCCTGAGTTCCTTCAACCAGCTTGATCACACAAGGAGCTCCACCAACCATCTCAATAAGTTTTGAAGTCATCTTTGTTGAGTGAGCGTAACTTGTGGTAGGAAGTCCGATATCAGAGCGAGAAAGAATTTGCAGTGAGCGAAGTTTATCTCTTGAGCGAGTGATCGAAGTTGATTCATTTAATGAATAAACACCCATCATTTCAAATTGTCTTAGAATGGCCGTTCCGTAAAAAGTAATGGAAGCACCAATACGTGGAATGATGGCATCAAACTCATTGAGTAGTTCATCACGAAAATGAACCATCGGTTTTGTTGAAGTGATATTCATATAACAGCGAAGTGGATCAATGACTTGTACTTCATGACCTTGGCTGATGGCCGCCTTCACTAAACGATGAGTAGAATAAATACGTGGGTTGCGAGAAAGAATACCAATCTTCATATCTGACCTTTGAGGAAGATAACCAATAATACTGGTATTTGTTCAGGTGTGGATAGTGAAGATTCACAGACTAAATTAATTGGTTACTCGTCTCTCTCTTTCATTGTCTTTAAAAGTGAGCTCGTGAACTCTTCAATCCACTCTCCGTATTGCTCTTCATAATACAAATCGCAATCAAGTCGTGCGGTTAAACGATGAGCCCCGTGTGAGGCAAGAAATTCATCAAAATCTTTGGCGCATCCACAGAAGTGTGGATAGTAGGTATCACCTAGGCCAAGAACAGAAAAAGAAAGTTGGTGAAGATTGAGGTGATCATTAAATTTTAGAAAGCTCAACCACTCTGAAGCATTTTCAGGGGCCTCACCATCACCATAGGTACTTGTGACAATAAGAAGATAATGAGTGTGATGAAGCTCTTCTGGCTCCATTGCACTCATATCTATCACTTCATTTAGTAGCCCACGAGCAGCAAGTTGCTCCCCAATGGTGTAGGCCAAATTTTTTGCATTACCAGTCTGAGACCCGAAAGCAATTTTAAGATCGTTTGACATTATTTTTTGCGAGCGATTTTAAAAACTTGATAACCAGCTTTTTTCACAGCTTCTTTAATTTCAGAATCAGATAATGTTTTATCTTTTTTGACTTCAAAATAAGCTTTCTTATCTTCAAGACTTACTTTTACGTTTTCTGTTTTATCAGTTTTATTCAATTCTTTTGTGATTGCCTCAACACACATGCCACATGTCATGCCGTTAATATCAACCTCAATTCTTGTGGCCCAAACCGAGAAACTCATCAAAACTGAGAGCATAAGTAATAGAACTTTCATATAAACTCCTTCTTAAGCTAATTGTTAATGCAACTGAGTGACATTTAGCTTTACCTTTAACACATCACCATATATATACAGAATCCTCATGAAAAAAGCTTGGGATAAAATCGGTATTACGCTCTCTTCTTTATGTATTGTCCATTGTATTGGACTTGCGATTCTACCGGTCCTCCTTCCAGCTGTAGGTCATTTCGGCATTGGATTTCATCTTTCGATGTCTTTTCTCATTCTCCTGACGGCTCCCCTTGCCTTCATTCCAGGATATAAAAAACACGGTCTAAGCATGGTCATCATGTGGGCCATCATGGGTCTGACCCTCGTTCTACTAGGAACATTCATGGAAGAGAAATTTGCTGAATGGCTCTCTCATAGCGTGACTATCGCAGGAAGCATTACTCTGGTTTATGCTCATTATTTGAATATCAAGCATTCTCGCCATCATCACTGCTGCGATCACTAAACCATTATTATAATCTTATTATTTGAAACTTCTATGTGACAGAATGTCGCGATGATTTGGCAGCTTTAAAAACAGAAAAGCCTTCCATTGCTGGAAGGCTTCACTATTTGCCAATATGACGAAGGAATTACTTCTTGCCGTATTTTTTCTTGAAGCGATCTACACGTCCTTCTGTATCTAGAACTTTTTGAGTTCCAGTATAGAATGGATGCGAAGCCGAAGAAATATCTACTTTAAATAATGGATATTCTTGACCTTGAAACATGATCTTGTCATTTGTCTTAACAGTTGATTTTGTTAGAACTTCGAAATCAGCAGAAACATCTTTAAAAACAACGTCTCTGTAAACTGGGTGTATACCTTTTTTCATATGCCATATCCTTTCAATTAATAAAAAAGTGTTGGAAATGTATTATCCAAGACATCGTAAGTCAAATACTTTCTCTTACTTCTTCTTGGCTTCCTTAATAATCGTTGCGAGCTCAGCCTCAGTCATCTTTTCAATCACTTTGGGGTCTCTCTTGTCCTCTGGGAGGGTTATGTTCTTAGTTCCAAGCTTGATATAGGCCCCATACTTACCTTCGTAAATGGCGGCTTTCTTCTTCAATTTGGCCAATGTTCCAAAATCCTTCAGGAGTTTTGAGCTTCCTCTTTTTGACGCACCCTTCTCTTCAGCCAAAAGCTCAAGAGCACGAGGAAGTTCAACTTCATATAAAGCATCGTCTTTTTTCAGTGATCTAAAGTTTCCATCATGCATTACATATGGCCCAAAACGACCAGCATTGGCCAAAACCGGCTTCCCAGTTTCTGGATGCAAACCTAACTCACGAGGAAGAGAGAGTAAAAGAACTGCTTCTTCCATACTTATTGTTTTTGGATCTTTTCCTTTCGGTAAAGAAGCACGTTTTGGTTTTTGATTTTCTTCTGTCTTCTCACCCAACTGAAGATAAGCCCCGTAACGCCCAACCAGACAATAAATATTCTCTTTCGTCTTCGGATCTTTCCCAATTGGTTTAGGTCCATCCGCCGACATTTTTAAAAGCTCTTTGATATCTTCAGGATTTAAATCCGCAGGAGCGATTTCTTCAGGGATTGAAGCATGAACCTCTTCTCCACTGGTTTTATCAATGACGTATGGCCCAAAACGGCCCACTTTGATTTCAAGATCTTTACCATCTTTATTAATATGAATCGTTCTTGAATCTTCAGGCTTAATTTTTTTATCTTGTTCTTCCACTTGTTTTTGAAGACCATTTTTTCCGAGATAAAATTCACCTAAATATTTAATCCAATCTTTTTCACCAACTGCAATCTTATCGAGAGCGTCTTCCATTCCCGATGTAAAACTATAGGCCACAAGATTTTCAAAGTTCTTCTCGAGAAGCTGAATCACTGCCATTCCCGTAAATGAGGGAATAAGTGCTGTCCCTTCTTTGCGAACATATCCACGATCAAGAATTGTTCCAATGATCGATGCATATGTAGAAGGACGACCGATGCCTTCTTTTTCTAAATGCTGAATGATACTGGCTTCTGTAAATCTTGCAGGTGGTTTTGTTTCATGTTGATCATTAGTAAGTTTTGCAACTTTGATCACATCACCTTTTTTCATCACAGGAAGAATGAGTTCTTTATCTTCAAGAGCTGCTTCAGGATCATCAGTTCCCTCAACATACACTCTTAAAAATCCAGGAAAAATAATACGTGTTCCACTTGATGAAAACTCTGCATCTCCTGCTTGGATTTTTACAGTCATACTTGCTTTCTCAGCATCTTTCATCTGAGTCGCCATGGTACGTTTCCAGATCAATTCATAAAGAGCGAGCTCTCGTCCCGAAAGACCTGTTTTATCTGGATGAGTAAATTCTGATCCTGCTGGACGAATCGCCTCATGGGCCTCTTGGGCACCTTTTTGTTTTGCTGAATATTGTCTTACCTCTGGAGAGAGATAAGTTTTTCCGTAAAGATCCTCCACCATGGCACGAGCAGCATTGATCGCTTCTGTTGAAAGGTTCGGTGAATCCGTTCTCATATAAGTAATGAGACCTTCTTCATATAAACGCTGAGCAGTTCTCATCGTATCTTTTGAAGACATTCCTAATTTACGGTTAGACTCCATTTGAAGAGTCGATGTAATAAAAGGAATCGCTGGTTTTGAATTAAAAGATTTCTCTTCAACTGAAGTGACTTTCCACTCCCCATTCTCAATAGCGTTTGCTAATTCTTTAGATTTCTTCTCATCTAGAAGAACCACTTTGCTCGCATCTACGAGTTTCCCAGTAAGACCATCAAAGTCTTTTCCGCCAGCAACTCGCGCACCCTTCACACTTGTCAGTTTTGCATCAAAGAGAGCTTTCTTATCTGTAGCTGGATGAACTTGTGCTTTTAAATCCCAGTAGACTGATTTCTTAAAACGCATGCGCTCACGCTCACGCTCAACAATCATCTTTAAACCAGATGACTGAACTCGCCCGGCCGAAAGACCGTAAGCAATTTTCTTCCATATTAAAGGAGAGAGTGTGTATCCATAAAGACGATCTAGAACACGACGTGCTTCTTGGGCACGAACTAAGTTCACATCTACTTCACGAGTATCTTTAAGGGCTTTTTGAATCGCTGTTTTTGTAATTTCGTGGAAAACCATTCGTTTCACAGGACATTTTGGCTTTAAAAGCTCAAGTAAATGCCAAGAAATTGATTCTCCCTCTCTATCTTCATCGGTCGCGAGGTAGATTCCATCAACCCCTTTCATTTTTGCTTTAAGCTCAGTGATAATTTTTTTCTTATCTTTGGGCACAATATAAAGAGGATCAAAGTTTTCTTCAACGTTTACACCAAGCTTGGCCCAGTCTTCTTTTTTCAGTGCAGCAGGAATGTCAGAGGCTGACTGCGGCAAGTCACGAACATGGCCCATACTGGCCTCAACAATATAATTACTCGGAAGAAACTTTCGAATAGTTTTTGCTTTTGTTGGGGACTCTACGATCACTAAATATCTTTTTTCGGCCATTTATCCTACTTTTGGATTTTTTAGAAACTGAAGGGGTGACATAAAAGAAATAAGGGCCAATTGGAATTTCGTCAAGGAAAAGAAGTAAGAAAAAGAAAAGGCCACCTTTTCAGGCGGCCTTTTTATGTGTTGAATCAATTTACTTTTACATTACTTGTGCTGCATTTTTCTTTGCTTTTTTAGCTGCACGACGAGCTTTTCTATCGTCAATTTTCTTAATCAGTTTCACTTTCAATTTCTTCCCAGCAACATAACCTTTCGCTCTGCTTTTCAATAATTCGTATCCTGACTTATTTACTACGTAGCTACAAAATGATGCAAGGTCCTTATCTTTTTCAAACTTCTCTTGAGTGGCTCCATTTAAACAGATCGCACTTGAGATAGCTGTTCCAACATCGGCCATGATTACTGGTACTGCATACCATGACGCAAGGGACTTCGAAATAACACCTAGTACAATTTTTGGAACTAGGATTTGTCCTGCAACAGTTAACACAGCTTCATGAATTTTAGGAATCGCCGCTTTATAGTTAGAAAATGAAAGCTTCTTATCAACATAACCAGTCTCGATCATATCATCTAACTCTTGTTGAGTAAGTTCTCCAACAATTGGCTTCAGTTCAAGAAACTCTGGGTGATTATTAATATAATCTGGCTTCAATTTACTTTGATCAATATTTGAAAGATCAAGCTCTGAAAGATCACAATCACCTTCAGGGATCTCAAGAGTTGGATCAAGATACTTAATGAAGTCTTTTAAGATGATATTTGTTTTTTTATCAACAATCTCTTCAGAACGTTCAATCATTAAGCTTGCCATGTCTTCAGGTGTTGAAGCTTCTTTATAAAGTTCATCAAATTCTGCCTGATGGTTCAGGAAGAATTGATAAATTGCTACAACGTCTTTGTTCTTATCAGACTTTTCAAAGAAACCAGTGAGAAAACCAGCTGCATTTAAGAATGGCTTACTTGTTTTAGTAGTTACCCAAGCGGCACCTTTACCAAGTGTCCGGCCGAGTTTTTGACCAAAATTTAATTTCTGTGGTTTTCCATCAGCATCTAAGACTTTTGAATCGAATATTTTAGAAACTTTTTTAAGTGCACTTCTTGTTTCTTTATCATGTTCTTTATTTTCTGACTCTTTTTCAAGGTCAGCTGAAATTCTTTGGATATCACTTTCAGAAAGCTCAATCACTTGCTCTTCTTGTTGACCTGCTTGCTCTTGAGCGTAACCAGCGATGGGTTGAACGGCCAATGTGGCCAAGATCATGAGTCCAATAAGATTTTTCTTTTTCATGTTTCCCCCCGGAAATAATTAAAATAAAAAAAGTGTATAGGCTCTTATAAGCAAAGGAGGGGCCAAAAAATGATCGGTGTAATCAGGGGGTTAGAAAGGATGGGGTGTCTAGAGTTTAGACAGTCCTATAAAAAGGTGTCTATTTACTGTTTACGCTTATCAACCAGTAGAGGAATCTTTCCCGTACGTGAGTTTTTAATAATCTCATTTGATGAGACCTGATGAATAGCAACTTTCTGCCTAAAGCTCTCTAAAGAAATAGTATCCTTGAGATCTCTTGAGAATTGATAAATCTTCTCAATCAACTCAGCTGAGTTGATTGAATTTTTTGTTTCACAAAGAATAGTCATAGTCTCTTCAGGTGAGCCATTCACCACTCGCTCTTCAACCAAGATTTGAAAACTATGAAGACCAAGAATTTCTTTTGAAAGAATATTCTCCACATCCCCTACTTCAAGGCGGCACGACCAGATTTGAATTTGATTATCAATTCGTCCTAAAAGTTTAAACCTTTTATCAAGACGTCCACATGAGCAAGTTCCAGGGATCCACTCTGCTCTATCCCCTGTGCGGTAATTCACAATGGGCATACTTGAACGAATAACTGAGGTCACAACCAGCTCATCGTTTACAATATCCGCTTGAACCAGATCACTAAATAAATGATGAACTCCAGCTGCTGAGTCAGTACACTGATAACCAATTACACCCGCGTCCACTGAGGCGTAGCCGGCCGAACCTATATAGCTGCATCCCCAACAAGAAGTGAGAAAATCTCTTCGCTGAGCCGAGAGGGCCTCACCGGCATAAAAGACTTTTGGAATTTCGAGTTTGATATCATTATTTTGAGCGTACTCAGCAATGCTCACAAGCATTGAGGGGATTCCTAAGATCACTTCAGGTTTAAATTTTTTCAAATACATTACAATATTTTCTAACTGACAGAGTCCACCAATCGGAAGTTGGATGGTACCGACTTTTTGCATGGCCTTATCGACGGCCATAAACGATGACCATAAATTTCCGGCCACAAAGAGATTGGCCACCATCATTCCGGCCGTCACCCCTTGGGCCTCAAAATTCGTTTTGAGCATATCAGTCATATAGTCCATTTCTTCATAACTATAATGAATGAACTTAGGCTCACCAGTGGTTCCACCAGATGAGAAGATATGACCTTTGGGATGAGTGCTTGATTCAAAGAATCGTTTTAAATCTTTGGCAGCACTAATACTTTCCGTTTTGAGTCCTGTTAATTGAGCACGATGCTCATCCCCTACAAACTGCACTAACTCTCTTAGGACATAACGTCCATCGTGAGGTGCTCCTTCCATTCCCCAGGTAATAGTTCCAAGAGGAGCAAAACGTTTAATTCCACTCAGGGCAAGAGTTGAGAGATACTCATCTTTTTCAAAGACTCCGAGCTGGTATGAGCAAGACTGAAGATAGTACTTAAAAGGAATAAGAGATTCATAAAGCGAGCTTAATGAATCATATGTTTTGATAATCAGAGAGCGATTAAGTGGAGAGGGACGCAAAAACTTATTCTCTTCTTTGTGCAAAAGAAAATCTGTGCCTTGCTTATAATCTCCATTCTCCATAAGAGTTGAGTAAAGAGCGCGATATTTCTCTTTTAAAATTTCAACAGACTCATCTGCTGAAACACTATTTCTTTTTGAAAGTTTTTGAAAAGCGATCTCAAGAGCGGACATCAGTTTGCCTTCATCAAGACCAGCTTCTAAATAAAGGTTTTGTGGTGATGAGCAAGCACTCTGATCCCAAGGAGCGATATCAGCACAAACTCTCTCGGCAATAAGCTCAAGACTCGTCTCCTCCATTCCTCTTTTTGAAATAATTTGAAAAGAAATTTTTGGCCCAAAGTCCAAAAGCTTCACGCCGAGAGGAAGATTCTTCTGGTAGCTCGCCACCATCTCTTCCCCACCCCAAGCAATAATTGTATCTACTTTGTTCTTGAGATAAGTTTCAGTGGCCTCATCTCCCCCTTTCCAAGAAAGAATTGAAAACTTATCGGCCAATATATTTTTTGAGTCAAAGCTTGAGAGGGCCTTGGCAAAATACAATGGGAAGAACTTATTCTGCCCACTGACTTTTAAGATTGAAATATTTTTGGTGATGAGCCCCATCACTAAAGAATCAATACTGCTTAAAAAAACATTTCCCGCTGTCACGTGTAGAAGCACTCCCTGAGGAGCGGCCTTTACTTTTCCAGCAAAAAAAGGAGTTTTAGTAAACTTATCTAAAACTTCAGGTAAAACAAATTCACTATTTAAACGCTTTCTTAAAGACTCTTTTGATAAGAGAAGAGGCAGCAAGGCCAGGGTTTCTTTAATATCAGCTTCACTCATGCCAGACTCAGCAATAAGAGGAGCTAAAGCTTCTTGGTAAAGAGAACCAGATGAACTCCACTGCTTAGAGAAGCCATCAAGAAGATTAATAATTTGGTCTAGTGATGTATTATAGAGAGCGAGTTTTTTCTGACCTAGCTCACGCCAAGCAGAGTTGTCTCTCCAATCAAAATCAGTTGATATAACTTTTCCAAACCAATACATACGATCTAACCTTTAATCATTTCAAGGGCCTTAATCGCACAGCCCTTATGCTTATGGACTCCGGCGCGTCCTTCTAAAATAAGAATGTCGCCCCCAATAGGACAT
Organism: Bdellovibrio sp.; assembly: GCA_022729855.1. GTDB lineage: Bacteria > Bdellovibrionota > Bacteriovoracia > Bacteriovoracales > Bacteriovoracaceae > DZBG01. The sequence continues at coordinate 5,415 of DZBG01000024.1, read as the reverse complement.
GAGCAAGTTCCCAGTCGTCCATAATCAGTGGTCAATAGACTTGGAGCTGGATAACTAAAATTATAACTACACAAAAAATGCAATAATCCCTTCTCCCCTTTGGGAAGAAGTTCAAGCGTATGAGGAGACCTCACAAAAACTCTGGCATAATTTGGAATATGCATATTTCCTTCAGCGCAATCCACATAAGGAATACCATGTTCAACCATTCCAAAAAGATCACGTTGATTTTGTGGAAGGATACCAAGAGTTTCAAAAATAAATTTTCGAAATTCTAGTTTAGGGATTTCTTGATCGGCCTTCCCTTTCCATCCTCCGCCAGTTTGAAGCCATGAATGGGGGCCTAAATCTAATTTCAATTCATATTTTTTGATGAGTTCAAAAATCAGGGCAGGAAATCCAAGAATGCGTGTCGGAAGACCAGACTCACTGAATCTTTTTAAGGTTTCAACCACGCCTTGCTCGTTTAACTCAAAATCCCCAGACTTCTCGTTCCACTGAATGGCGTAATAGACTTCATTTTTTTTCGTAAAATTAGTCAGGAGTTCATCAGTAAAGGCGGTTCCTAGATCATTGGCGATAGCAGGGTCATAGGTGAAGCAGAGATAGTTATAAGTATAATCATCTACCATCCCCAAAGACTCATGAATTTTAAGGGCCAGTTTTTTTACATTATCCAAACCCTGCTGATTAAGAAACTGGCAAGACTTGAGTCCTCCCGTTCCTGAGCTGGTGAGGGTGAGAACCAAGTCTTCTTTTGGAACAGAGACAAACTCATGTTCTTTATAAAGATGAACCATCATCCCCGGAGTCTTGGCGAGATCTTTTTCAGTTTTAAGTAATGAAGGATGAAACTTTTCGTGATCAAAAAAACGGTGTGTGAATTCATGATGATCGTAATGAAAAGCCGTGTTTTCGATAAAACTTTCTAAAAAAGTTTTTTGATTTTCCAAAGAATAATCAAAGGGATCAGTGTTGAATAATTTTTCAGTAGCATCCGTTTTCATAGCCCAAGCATTTTCGGATTAAGGGACATCTTCTTCCACGATTTATAATACTGCTCGAGGTAACTTTGATTAAGTCCCTTAAGCTTCACATTCTGAAAATCAAAAATCTCAAACGATCGACTAAAAACAATAAAGTCGTGACGTTTATCTCCCATTAACTGGAAGGCCGGAAAAAAGGCACAAGGAATAAACTTCGCCTTAATAATACTTTCTACAATTTTTGGTCTATCCGCACGTGTGAGCACTTCGATATAGCGGGCACCACTCTCTCTTAAGATCTTATTGGTTTTTAAAAACAGGTCCGTAAAATTGAGGTTATGAGGCATATGCCCACCAATCACCACACAATGCCCATCGGTTTCTGATAAATGGCAAAATAACTCAATTGACTGATCTGGAGACAAAATAAGTAAGTTCGGTTTATGGAAAGGGAAAAACTCAAACTCGAGTTTTTTATTTTCCTTTAAATCTTTATAACGATAGCTAATGAATTTTTTAGAACGAATCACTTCTAGCTCATCTGATCCCACTAATTCCTTAGTTGGGTTTTCTGGAATGATTGATTCAAGCTTTGGAAGTGGAACTTCTTCGGCCACAATATTAAAAAGCTCTTCAACATCGTGGTGAATCTTATAATTGGCCATACGCTTACTTAAAGCTTCTGGTGTAATAATCGCAGTGAGACAATGAGTTTCGTATTCATTTGTTCTATGGGCGTTAGGAAAAATACCTAATTTTTTAAAACCTAAATTCTCTGTGAGAGTTTGGGCCGCTTCATTTACTGTTCTAGTTGTTGAATAAATAATATCCACACCATTGGTGTGCTCTTTTAAATAATTAATTCCATAAGTAAGAAGCTCTTCCATTAAATTATGCCCACGATACTCGTGACGAACAACGGCTCCATAGGCCTTGGCGATATGGTTTTCCTGATCATAATTAAAAAGAACTGAGGCGATAACGGGGCCATTATCAAGTTTTGAAATAAACCAAAATCCCTCTTCCGAGAGAATATAATTTTTAATGGCGGAAGGATCACGCATCAGTGAATCTGAGTAGGTTCCCTCATAAACATCGTAATAAATTTCGGCCAGATGAAAGATGTCATCGGCGGTAGCAAGGCGCTTAATCATAGGCGCATCTTAACCTGTTTTAACTCTCATAGGAGGAGACAGGCTAAAAATTACAATGTGCTCACTACCGCTTCTAACTTATCGGAAAGACGAGGTTATTTAGTCGAGAGGCTTTTTTTCATCTTCGCCTCAATACATTCATCCTTAGTTATCTCAAAATAGTTCAAACATTTAAAGTTAAGAACCTGCTCTTGAACGTACTTCTCCCTCTTGTCCTCGGGTAGGCGCTCAGCTTCTGATCTGTACTGTGGAATTTTATAATCGATATACTCTTGGCAATTTCTCTGGCCATAAATACAGTCGCTCCACATTGAAATCTCTTTAATCATCTCTGGTGTTGCATTGGGAGTATATTCAAGAATCTTCTTTTTTTCAGCCTCAAGATTTTCATCTGTGTATCTTGAAATATACATATTGGGATTATAAAGTTCCATCTGAGCTTCACGAGGTACATCTAATAGATCTCTTTTTAAATAATCGCGGAGAAGATTTACTTGTTCTCTTTCAAGTGTGCTTCCCTTAGGCATTTGTGCCTCAGGATTACTATAATTTTGAATTGAATGCATCATACGTGCAGAAACCAATGGACCATTTCCTTCTGCTTTGAGGGCCGGTAATACTCTTTTTACTTTTCGTTTTTCTTCGATCTGAGTTCCGGGCCCAGTGGCCACAGTCATACTTTCTTCAGTTTCGTATTCCATGTCACGACGATGGCACATTAAGCATCTTGATTGAATGATGGCTTTGGCACTTTGAGCTTGCTCCTCTCCCCATGTACCAATAGTTGCAATTTCCCCACCTTTCTTTTTAGGACAAGTAGATTTGAGCTCCTCTTTACTAACACCAAGTGAGGCCACCCAAAATTCATCTACCATATCAAGGCAAGCCTTTGGATCAATGGCCCCAATAAGACTTGGAGCGATAGTAAGATCAATTTTAGTTTGTCCCTTACAAATATCTGACCACATTTTGGCCATGATACCTACAGGTGACTTCCCTTCTTTTTGATGGCAATCAGAACATGAGATCACATCAATAAGACCGGAAGATGAGGTACTGTGAAAATCAAGTAATGAACTATTAGTCTGCACAAATTGATAATTATTATTAACATCTTCAAGATAATAGACATTATCTTTTCCATCAAAGTCAGGATAATACGCCCCATCTCCGGCCTTCACATGATGACTGGCCTGGGCCCAAGAAGTGGCCTTCAATTTTTTTCCCTCATCACTTGCTTCAAGGTTTACAACGATAACGTTTTTAAGTTTATCTTTACTAATACCAGAGAAATAACCTTCTTCAAAATCTGAAAACTGATCCACATGAAAAGCGATTTGAGAGGAGTCATTATTAAATGAAACTTTTCCTGTTCCAATCCCAAGATCAACAGCAAGACTACATGATTTATCTCCAGCGACATGAAAGATTTTTGTACTTTTAGATTCACTATCGTAAACAGAAAGATATTTTCCATCTTTTGACAACATTGGAAGATCAGTAGGAATTCTCTCTAGATTTTCACAAGGGCGTGTAAACTCTGATGTGATAGCAACCTTATTATCATTAAAGCTAACATCGCCTAAAACAAGTCCCTTTTCATCAGTCACCATTCGGTAACCATCTCCCGATTTACCTATTGATTGATAGACGCCTTCAATTTTTGCCCCAGAACCAAGACTACTTAAATCTCCGCTCTGCTTTGAAGTTTCAATGACTGAACCTGATTCATAAAATCCAAAAAGAGATTGAGTTTCATTCGGAACATTGACAAAAGGAGCTGTGAGAAATTTTCCATCTGGTGACCAAACTGGATCAACTGATCCGGGAAGCTTAGTCGTCTTACCAGTTTCCATATCTAATAGTTTATTTGTTTCTGAACCAATGAAAGCAATATGCTTCCCATCAGGATGAACCTTAAAAAAATATCCCGGAAGATCCGGAACACGAACTTTTTTAACCGCAACACTATCTCCGAGAGCACAGACTTCAGGAGTTGTTTGGGCGAATAAACTACTTGAGCATACGCTCAAGATCAAGCTCATACTGAGAAGCTTTTTCATAACCATACTTTACCTTTGTGCTGATCTTTTTATCTTTGAAAACTAAGATTGCAGGAAAATGCTGAGAAACATTTCTCATTTTAAGTTCAAAAGAATCTGCTTGAACAATTGAAGACGTCCCATATTTCTTTTTCAGTTTTATGACTTCATCTTTTGAAATTTCTTTATCAAGAAGAACTAAAAGTGGAAGTTTCCTCTTTTTGGCAGCAAGCTTTATTTGCTCCATTCCTTTCTCAGATAGTCCCATACGCGGCGACCAAACATAGATCACACCATTCTTATTCTTATTAATAAACTGAGAGAGTTTATCATCAGCATAAAATTCTGATGAAACAGGTTGATTCATAAAAGGCTTCGTTGTTTTTTTGCATGACTTAATATCAAACGAAGCTTCAACTCTTCCTCTTTGATCTGCCTTAGCAACTCCAATACCATCAGTTTTTTTACGAAGAAGAACCCACTCTCCAATTTTATTTGTTGGAGTTCCGTAAAAATGATCAGAGAGACCTCCCAGTGGAAATTTCTCCCACTCATTAGTGGCCTTCCACTCTCCGGTGAGTTGTGCGATCTCCTTTGAACAAGGCCATGCCCCATAAGGTGAGGCCATCGCAAAAGAAGTCATTAATAGAGATATTAAGAATATAAGCTTTTTCATACCAAGCACTTATCGGTGCCTTCTGTTTCATATTTACAACAAGAATCCTTAAGTCACCATGAAGAATCAAGCACTTAGCTCCTAGATAGAAAAAGTAATATTTTCAAACCTATGATTCCTAATAATTTCTAATGTAGATTGCCCTCAATCAAGACCAATAAGGGGAATATATGAAGTCAGCATCCGCTTTTATCATTTTAAGTTTTTTATCAATGAGTGCCCATGCCTTCACTTTTGATATTGAATATATTGATGCATCAGAGAGTCAGATTTCTCGCTTTGAAGGGGCCCGAAAACGTGTTGAGGAAATTGTTCAATCAGAAGAGTTCAAAGATAAGGTTGTTCGTTTTAATAATTATAGTTGTTTTTCTGCACCAAATTTTCCTGCAGGAGTCAAAAATATCCAAGATGTAATTAATCATATCGATAGAGTAATAGCCCCAATCAAAATTAAATTTTTTAGTGGAAGTCCAAGAATTTTAGGTTCAACAAGTGGAAATACAATTCCCGAAAAATTTTTCCTAGTGCAACTCCACATTTAAGTTGCTGATTTCAGA
>DZBG01000107.1 GCA_022729855.1 Bdellovibrio sp. | reverse complement strand
TATTGACTTAAATTAAGACCGATTTTGTGTCATAGGTGCTCGGACAGGACACTAGTGTGATGGCCATTTCTATTACACTTCTACTTTTAAATATTCTTGTTTTCATGATGGCCATGGTCGTCCTCATCTATGCTATTCCCTCGAGACAATTGCCTCCTATTCGTTGGCTCCTGGTGCTTGTAGGGTCATTTTGTGTCGTCTCATTTTGCACTCTCGGTGTTTATATGAGTAAAAATCTTGAGGTTCAAATTCTCTTTTCAAGAATGAGATTTTTGACCTTGGGCCTTCTCCCATCAAGTTGGTTGTTATTTATAGGGACAGTCTATGGACGCTGGAATTGGCTGCAAAAGAAGTGGGTGACAGCAATTATTTTTCTACCGGGAATAATGACTTCAGTTTTTACTTTGATTCCTAGGACGCGAAATTATGTGACTACTAATTATGTCCCTGTCATTGTGGAGCAATTTTCTGTTTTAGAATTTCATCCTGGGCCATGGTTCTCTGTTCATTATATCTCTGCCATGATTTTAGTTTTTCTTTCTGTTGGCGTTGGGGCTTATACATTCTTTTGTGAAAAAGGAATTCGTCGTTATCAAGTTTTAATTTTGATTCTGGCCAGTACTCTAGCTGCAGGAGTCGATATTTACTGTGTCCTCACTAATTCTCCCCTTAGATGGTTGATGTTATCAAGCGGGACATTTCTTTTTAGTTTATTAGGTATTGTCTTTGCGGCAATGAAGCTTCGTCTTCTCAATATTGTCCCTCTTGCCATGGCAAAAGTCTTTCAAGAATTTCCAGACCCCGTGATTGTTCTAGATGGTGAGAATATTATTAGAGATATGAATAAGTCAGCGATTCAGTTCTTTGGATTAAGCAAAAAGATGATTGGGCAAACTTTTTTTGAAATTCTCCCTGAAGTTCGTCTGTTAAATGGTGAAGTGGCGATTAATGATCAGAAAGGTGATAAACGCTTTTTTAATCTTACGATTGAGAAGCTCATCACAGATTCAGAAGGTTTTTCTGGTAAGGTCGTTTATTTTCGTGAAATTACTATTCAAAAGGGAATTGAAAATAGACTGAATCAAAACCTTGAGTTTAAGGCACGATTGCTTGCCTTAGTGGCCCATGATCTTACGGGCCATATGGAAGGGCAAGCCGTTCTTTCATTATCAATGCAAGAAGATGTAGAGGGAACATTGCTTCAAGAGAAATTTAATCTTCTTATACATTCGGTTTTAGCTTCTCAAGGTGTTGTCACAAACTTGATGAGCTGGATTAAAGGTCAAGGAACTCAGTTTGAACCTGTATATAAAGAATTTGAGTGGAATATGCTGATTAAGGAGTGCATCGAAGATTTATCGGCCCCTTTAAGAATTAAAAATATTAGCATTGAATTTGAATCTTTTTTCTCCCCTGTCATTGGAATGGGAGACTCAGATATGCTGGGCTCTGTTTTTCGTAATATCTTATTGAATTCAATTCGTGCCACTCCAAATGGAAAAAATATTTCAATCTTGTTTTATGCTTCAGAAAAGAATGCAGAAATAACTGTGATCGATCAGGGAATTGGAATGAGCTCAAAGCAGCTAGAATCAGTGAGGGCCAACTCAGAAGATTTTACTTTCCAGAATAGCTCTAGTGATGAATTTAAAGGAAATGGGATCGGCTTAATGATTGTTAAAAACTTTATCAAGCTTCATAAAGGACAATTTAGTATTGAGTCAGATCTAGGTCTGGGAACTCGAGTTTCTTTTTATATTCCTCTTAGATAAAAACCATGCAAGAAGTTCTGAGGAATTTCTTGCTCCAGTCTTATTCATCATTCGAGCACGGTAAGTTTTAATTGTGGGTAATGTGCAATTCAATTTATCTGCAATCTCTTGACTGGTGTGTCCTTGAGACATGAGTTCAAGGACTTCATATTCGCGATTTGAAATAGAAGCTTGATCAGAACCTTTTATTATCTTTTCTATGCTGGGATCAAGATAGATTGTAGATTCATTTGACTTGAGATGATCAAGGGCCTCAATAAGATTGTGACTCGTATTTAATTTTCTAAGAACTGCATTCACTTTTTGGCCCATGACTAATTGAAAAAGTGAAGGATCTTCAGATCCGGAAAGAACAATGATTTTACATTCTGTGGGATATTTCTGAATGGATTTTATAACATCTAACCCTGAAATTTGAGGGAGTGAGAGGTCGAGAATAAGAAGCTGAGGTTCTTTCTCTTGAAAAAGTTGTAAAGCCTCTTCTCCTGTTGTGGAGCGGCGAATGCTGATATTCTCGCCGAGGGTTTGACGGATGACTGTCTCTATCCCTAATAAACTTATATGGTGGTCATCACAGAGGATGATATCAAATAAACAAGATTCCATAGATATATTATCTATGGAATCTCATTTATTTGAAAGAAAACTTAGTACTCAGATTCGTATTTCTCGTCTAAACCTTTCCAACCACCCCCAAGGGCCTTGTAAAGATTCACTGAAGCACTTAATTGTTGTTTCTTGATTTCAACAAGCTCAACTTGAGCCTCAAGTGCATCTCTTTGAGTAAAGAGGGCCTCAATATAGTCCACTCGGGCCGCTCTAAAGAGAATATTAGAGATATTAATCGATTCAGTCAGGGCTGCCACTTGCTTCACTTTAAGATCATAGATCTTGCTTAAGTTTTTAAGCTTTGTGAGCTGATTGGCCACATCAGTGTAGGCCTTAATAAGTGTGAGCTCATAATTAAAGACAGCTTGGATTTGCTTATTATTAGCCGAGAAATAATCCGCCTTAATGGCTTTTCTATTGAGAAGGGGAGCTGTGATATTTCCCATTAGACCATAAAATGAAGTCGTCGCAGGGTCTTCAAAGTGCTTTGAGTTAAACTGCTCATAGCCAACACCACCATCAATACTAAGAGAGGGATAAAAACGAGCTTTTGCTACTTTTACATTTAACTTCGCCGCTTCAAGATCAAGAGTGGCCTTCTTAACATCTGGTCTGTGGTCAAGAAGATGAGTCGGCACTGAAGCTTTGATTTTTGAAAAAGTAAACTCAGAAAACTTTTTGGAATCACGAAAGACTTCTTGAGGGAACCGCCCGATTAAGACGTTCATTTTATTTTGAGTCAAAATGATTTGCTGTAAAATTTTATATTTTCGACTTTGGTTTTTATAGACCTCAGCTTCAAATCTTTTTACTGCCAGTGATGTGACTCGCGCCGCTTTCTGTTGATAAACAACCATGCCTTTAATTTGAGTTAAGACCTTAATATAAGAATCAATAATCTCCATCTGGTTATCAAGGGCCATGAGCTCAAAATAAGTATTCGCAATTTCTGCCACAAGACTTGTCACCATGAAGCGTCTGCCTTCAATAGTTCCTAGATAATTAAAATAAGCAGCTTTTGAGGCATTACGAAGCTTTTTCCAAATATCCAATTCCCAAGTTGCTGTGAGACCAATATTTCCAGATTTCGTCACTGAGTTTGCGTCCTCTGTACTGAATCTTTCTGCTTTCTCGACTCCACCACCAGCACGCATGCCAATCTTAGGCAGGTATTCCCCTTGGCGGGCCATGATCTCATTATTAGCAATATTGATTTCTTGCTCTAAGAGATTCAATTCCTGATTATGCTTGAGGGCCTCATCAATAAGATAGGCGAGTTGTGGGTCGTGGAAAAATTCTTTCCATGCCACATCAGCTGTACTTGTTTTAGTAGGAGCGTCCATTCTATTTGGAAAATCCTGTGGTAGTGCAATTGTATTTTCTCGTTCAATAGGCAGCGACGGTGCACAGGCCTGAACAAGAAAAAGAAATATAAGAGCAATATTTGGGAGAACGTTTTTTTTAGTTAACATAGTGTTGTCCTTCTTCAGTAAGAGGAGACTCATCTTCATCTTTAATAAGTGTTTTACCAGCAGCAATTGATCCGAAAATATTATAAAGACCTGGAACAATTATTACCCCAAAAATAGTCCCAAATAACATCCCACCAAGGGCACAAGCACCGATAGTATGGTTGGCCTTCGCCCCTGGGCCCGTGGCCACAACAAGTGGAACGAGACCGGCAATAAAGGCAAACGATGTCATAAGAATCGGACGGAATCTGGCCTTGGCCCCTTCCATTGAAGCTTGAAGTACTGACATCCCGTGTTCTTGTTTTTGTTTTGCAAACTCAACAATAAGAACTGCATTTTTTCCAAGAAGACCCACAAGCATGATCAGACCGATCTGCGCATAGATATCATTGGCCAGTCCCATCGTTTTGAGAAGGAAGAACGAGCCAAAAATCCCTGGTGGTAATGAGAAGATAACTGAGAATGGAATAATAAAACTTTCATATTGAGCGGCAAGTACTAAGTAAACGAATACAAGTACCACAAGGAAAATATAAATCGATTCACTTCCACGGGCCGCCTCATCATATGAGAGACCTTCCCAGGCAACAGTATAACCATGTGGTAGATTCACTGCCGCCACTTCTTTAACAGCGCGAATGGCATCCCCAGTGGTGAAGCCTTTTGCAGGAAGAGCATTAATGGCCGCAGACATGTAAACGTTATAACGAGTAATTTCGTTCGGCCCTTGAGTCTTTCTCAGTGTTACAAAAGCTGAATAAGGAACCATCTCGCCTTTATCATTTTTTGCATAAAGATTTAAAATATCTGTGGGAAGACGTCTGAACTCAGGTGCCGCCTGTGCATAAACTTTAAAGAACTGACCAAAACGAATAAAACCTTGCTCATAAGTACTACCGATAAGAATGTTTAAATTCTCCATGGCTTTCCCAATATTGATTCCCTTCTGCATCGCTACTTTTCGATCAAGCATTAATTCATACTGAGGAAAGTTAGCTGAGAAGAATGTAAAAATACCGGTGAGCTCTTCACGTTTTCTAAGGGCCGCAAGAAAGTCTTTGTTGATGGCTTCAAACTTTTGATAGTCTCCACCATTATTTTTGTCGATCATTCTTAGTGAAATACCTCCGGCCGCACCGAAACCTGGAACCGCTGGTGGTTCAAAGTATTCAATCACTGCACCGAAGTCTTTTGTTTTTTCTTCAAGTTCTTCAACAATTTCTTGAACATTGTGTTTACGTTCTGACCAATCTTTTAAACTGATAAGGCATGTTCCCGCATTTGACCCCTGACCTTCAGTGAGAATTTCATAACCGGCCAGTGTGGCCACTGAGTCTACACCTTCAATCTTCTCTGCCACCTTTTGAAGCTTTTGGGCCATATCATTGGTTTTTTCAATGGTTGATCCCGGTGGAGTCTGAATGATGGCGTAGATCATACCCTGATCTTCGTTGGGCACAAACCCAGGAGGCACAAGGGCACTCATAAAAACAATTCCCACACAGAAAGCAGCAATCACCATGAGAGTGAAAAATTTTCTGTGAGCAATTTTACCTAGAATCCCCATGTACTTATCTGTGACTTTTTCAAAATACTTATTGAAGACTTCAAGAAATTTAGTAATAGGATTTTTTATTTTATGACTATGCTCATGCTCATTTGGATGAGCATGAGGTTTAAGAATAATGGCCGAAAGTACTGGAGTCAGTGTCAAGGCCACAATCCCTGAAAGTACAATTGATGAGGCCATGGTGATTGAGAACTCTCGGTAGAAGACCCCCACTGGACCAGGCATAAAGGCGACTGGAACAAACACCGCGGTCATAAGAAATGTAATGGCGATGACGGCACCACTGATCTCTCCTAGAACGGCCTTCACCGCAGGGAAGGGAGCGAGGTGTTCTTCGGCCATCTTCGCATGCACGGCCTCCACTACGACGATGGCATCATCTACCACCACCCCAATAGCTAGTACCAAGGCAAAGAGTGTAATGAGGTTAATGGTAAGACCAAAAAACTTCATGAAAAAGAAGGCACCAATGAGTGAGACGGGAACGGCAATGGTTGGAATAAGTGTTGAACGCCAGTCTCCAAGAAAGACGAATACCACTAGGGCCACAAGGATAAAGGCTTCAAAGAGTGTATGAAGAACTTTTTCGATTGAGGCATCAAGAAAGCTTGAAACGTCATAACTAATTTTATAGTCCATTCCTGGTGGGAATGTTTTCTTCATTTCTTTAAGTGTGTGCTTAATATTCTCAATTACTTCACTGGCGTTACTTCCTGCCGTTTGACGGAATAAGATTGAAGCTGCTGGGTAACCATCCACATTTGAATAAATATTATAAAACTCACTGTCTAGTTCAACTTTTGCAATATCTTTAAGGTAGAGAATTTCTCCGTTGTCATTGGCCCTGATAATAATATTTTCATATTGCTCAGGTTTATTAAATCGACCTTCATAGACGAGAACGTATTCAAGTGATTGTGCAGTTTTTCCCGAACTTTGTCCCACTCGGCCTGGACGTCCCACGATACTTTGATCGGCCACTGCTGCCATAACGTCATCAGTTGAAACTCCGTAAGCACGCATCCTGTCTGGGTTTAACCACAGCTTCATGGCAAATTGTCTTGAACCTAAAATTCTCGCCTGTCCAATTCCTGAAATACGTCTGAGTTCCGGAAGAAGGAAAACGTTTGAGTAGTTAAAGAGGAATTTCTCGTTAGCGTTTTTATCCTTACTATAAAGGTTCACGTACATGAGCATACTTGGCTGCACAGGCATTACAACAACCCCTTCTAGCTGAACTAGAGAGGGAAGCTTATTCATAACCTGATCCACACGGGCCTTTACTTGAACGAGGGCCGCATTGGGATCTGTTCCGAGTTCAAAGTAAATTTGAATGGTGGCTTCACCGGCCGAGGTTGCAGCAGAAGTGATATATCTCATCCCTTGCACACCGTTGATGGCCTGCTCAAGACTGATGATTGAGGTTTTTACAAGTACATCCGCGCTTGATCCTGGAAACGACAGAGTCACAACCACACGAGGTGGGGCCACATCTGGGAACTGGGATACAGGGAGTGACTTAATTGAAAGGATACCCACAAAAACAATTAAGATCGATATCACAATGGCCAGTACTGGTCTTTGGACAAATTTTTGGAACATAAAATATCTCCGTCTTCCGTTAGGAATTCAAAAAATCAGTTAGCAGCTAACTCTAAACTCTTCATGACTTCATCTACACTTTGCATCTTAGTCTTAACAACCTGGCCTCTGTTTACTTTACCAAGTCCTTCGATAAGGATTGTGTCGTCTTCAGTAATTCCACTTTTGATAACAAATAAGTGAGGGACTTCTTTATCAATCACGATTTCTCTTTGTTGAGCTGCACCCTTTGCATCAATCACATAAACATATTTTTTATCTAAAACTTCATAGGTCGCTTTTTGAGGAATCACGAGAGCATTGTCTAACATTTTAGTCACAACAATATTTCCTGTTTCTCCGTGACGGACAATCATGTCTGGATTTGGGAATGATGCTCTGAAAGCTACGTTACCAGTCTCATTATCAAAGTCAGCTTCAATGGTGTCGATTTTTCCAACTTGATCAAACTCTTTCCCGTTGGCAAGGATGAGTTTAATCTTTCCAATATCACCATTGTTTTTCTTTACATCCATATAATCAAGATAGTCTCTTTCAGACACATTATAATAAACCCAGAGCTGACTGATATCTGAGAGTGTTGTGAGAAGTTCTCCTTCCTCCACTAAACTTCCAAGTCGTACGCGAAATTTATCCATCATCCCATCAAAGGGAGCACTAATTGAGGCGAAGTCTAAGTGAGCTTTAGCAAGATCAAGGAGTGCCTTACTTTTATCGTATTTGGCCTTGGTGAGGGCCAGCTCATTCATCGAAACTACTTTTTGTCTTGCAAGCTTCTCAGTATTTCTCAGCTCAATTGTGTGAACTTCAAACTCGGCTTTTGCTTTGTCATATTCTGCTTGCACTAGAAGAGGCATGATTTGAAACATTTTCTCTCCCTTCTTCAGCAATTGTCCTTCATCCACAAAAATACTTTGAAGATAACCTTTTTCAAAAGCTCTGATCTCAATATGCTGAATGGCCTTGATCTGTGCCACGTATTCTTGTTTTACTTCAACACTTCTGCGCCATGGTTTTGTGACACTTAGTTTTCCTTCCTCTTCGTGGTGAGCTTCTTTCTCACAACTGGTCAGACCAAAGAGGGTAGTTAATATAATAGAAAGGGTAAGTAAGTTAAAACTTTTGTTCTTGTTTTGCATAAAGTTGACTCCAGTGCAGATCGGAATACATGTCCGAATTAAATCCAGTCAAAGGATACTCATTAAATAATGAACACAATCAAAGGAAGATTAGTAAAATATGTGATTAAGAGAAAATGGGAGGAGGTGTGGCCAGATATATTTTGTTAAGTGTGGGATTGTTTTTAAAATCTCTATCTTTTTTGTCAAATTCAAAGACCGAAAATTCCGTACTGATAATGAAATTAAGAGATAAGTATTTTGCTGTGTCAGCAAAGTTAAGATCGAAAAAAAGATTAGTGTCAGAGGCAGAAAATTCTTTTTCGCTAATTGCTAAATTAGTTTGTGTATCAAGCGTGACTGCATACTTAGTGAGTGAGCCACAAAAAATAGATAAGAAAAGAAATAATGAAATAATATATTTCGATTTCATAATGACAATTTATCACACTGACTAAAGGAATCAATAATTTTTCTTAAAAAAATTAATGACTTTAAAAATAATTTAATGTGGAGAAATTAAAAAAAGTTAAGCTACGTCTTTATGACTGATAAGTCCTCGTCTTATATCACGAGTGACTGTTCCGTAGAGTATCACGAGTGACTGTTCCGTAGAGTTTGATGGCATCAAGTAATTCTTGTCTTGAGATTCCAAGATTTTTGCTCCACTTCGAAAGGCTCTCTTCACTCGAAGGGTCTACTGATGCTGATTGAGATTCTCGATAATAAGAGGATGGTGTGGAGCCATTCCCTTGATCGTTTTCGATTTTGATATCGCTCATGAGTACTAGTACAGGGCCTACGCATCTAAATTCTTTCGCCCAATAAGGATTTCCAATAGATAATT
>DZBG01000023.1 GCA_022729855.1 Bdellovibrio sp. | reverse complement strand
TAAAGGGGGACAGGGAGAAAAATATTCTAATGTCACTTGCTTTCTTAAAGGAGTTCCTGGTGGCGGTCATAATAAAATTGGTCTTATTTTTTCTGATTGCAAAGATAAAATCTGGGATGCAATTATCAATCAAAACGATCTTGATTCAGTTCTTCCTGAGTGTAAACTTGGGCAGAATGTCGAGCTAATGATTCGCTAATTTCGAAACTCTGTAATGGTTACAATTTTCCCCAAAACGACACTTTGCAAGAAGCCAAAATTGCCCCAGTGGTGTCCTTTTGAAACAAAGTTTGACCAATTTTCAACACTTTACTGTTATTAAAACTTGGCATCCTCATTGCTTTATAGGTTAGTAAGCTGGGGATGATGAACATCACAAAAGATCATTATCCGATCCCTGAGACACGAGGCCAAACCCCTTTTGTTCTCTCCCAAAATCGCACACATCCCGCCTTGGTTCCTTTCCCAGCAGGTTTTTTTCTCACTCTATAATTTCCCATCTCCATTAATAGATATTGTCTGATGAGCTAATTTTAAATTTCTCTTTTTTACTTCAATTAAAATACTTTGAATTATCTTATCCGAAATTCTGTATCTCATTCCATAGTCATAAATAGAGTAAAAAACTTTAATCGTTATCCACGACTCAGTTGTTTCAGTCACAAGACATGTCGGTCCAGGATTTAGCATTACTTCAACTCTGTCTTTAAACACACTAAGCATAGCTTCTTTGGCCATCCCAATATCGGTATCGAATGGAAACCTAAGCATCTGATTAAGCCTTATTGGCTTATGGGCCTGATTTAAAATAGTGATCTGACTTTGAGCAATTGTTCGATTCGGAAACATGATAACTTCATCCGAGAAAGTCACTAAGAACGTCGCTCTCCAGTTAATCTCATGGATTTGACCAAGCCACTTCTGACTTCCATTTTGAATTTCAATCCAATCGTTAATTTGAAATGGTTTATCAATTTGAAGGGCCAAACCAGAAAAGAAATTTCCTAAAGTGTCCTGCATGGCAAGACCCAGAACTAAAGAGAATACAGCTGAGGTTGTGGCCACTGTTGCAATATTTAAATCGAAAACATTTGCACCAATGAGAGCAAAAATAAAAGAAGAAAAGACAAAAGTGAAAAGGTTTCCGATAAGTCTTGGAACACCTGTTGTGATATTAGAAAAGAATAAATAAAGATAAACATAAATCTGTGAAACTCTAATGACAGCAATGGCTCCTAAAAGAAGAGTCACTAGCCCAATATAATTTGTAAGCTTCATTAAAATAAGAGTGTCTACATAGGTCCATGAAATTAACCAATAAAGAGTGGCCAAGACCCCACTAATAAAAACAAAATAACTAGTCATCAGGAAGCGATGTCTCAATTGAAAATGTCTTCGTTCAGAAATATTTCTTAAAAAGACTTTGTAAAATACGTAGGCGAGAACCATGACGATTAACAAGAGTATAAAAGTTTCGTAACTAATGAGGGGACGAATTTTCTCAATTGGAATCCACTGATACATCATAATTTATTTCTCGTTTCGAAAATGCTAAGGCCCAATTCTTTTGATAGATCTTTAATGACTTGCACACCTCTCACAGAGTGTCCTTTCATATCAATTAACGGTGAGTAAACAGAAATCCCCATGACTCCTGGAATGACTCCTACAATACAACCACTCACTCCACTCTTCGCGGGAATTCCGACTGAGTAGGCCCACTCTCCTGAAGAGTCATACATGCCACATGTAAACATCAGGCTTACAATATCCGAGATGTACTCATCAGAAATTGCTCTTGTTTTTGTTAAAGGATTGACTCCAGAGTTTGCGATCGTTGCACCAATCCAAGCAAGATCCACTGAAGTGGCCATAATTGAACATTGCTTAAAATAAAGTTCAAGTGACTCATCTATTTTTTCATCAATAATATTAAAGTGTCGCAATAAATGAGCGATAGATTTATTTCTGTGGGCCGTTTTGCTTTCTGATTCATAAATCTGTTGATCAAAATTTAAAGTTGATCCAGAGAGATTATTAAAAAGACCTAATATTTTGCTGAAACGTTCTTGCTCATTCTTCCCTGGAACCAGGGAAGTAATTGTGATGGCGCCAGAGTTAATCATGGGATTATAAGGACGATGAGTTTTTTTCTCTAATTCAACTATAGAATTAAAGGCTTTCCCTGTTGGTTCTACACCAACTTTAGTGCGAATAAAGTCTCTCCCATAAGTCTCTAGAGCATAACCATAAGTAAAAGGTTTAGAAGAAGATTGAAGACTAAATTTAGTCGTAGAATCTCCAACCGTGTAAATTTTTCCATCTGTCGTTGCAATAGTGATAGCAAAATAATCTGGATTCACTTTCGCCAATTCCGGAATATAAGACGCGAGATGACCATTACTAAGCTTGTGGTATTTATCGTATAAATTTTCTATGAGTTTTTGCATGGCCCATAATATGAGATGGGACTGATCTAAACAAGTTAAGATTAATCGAAGAGTTTAATGGAAATAATTGAAAGAGAGAGTTTTAAAAAAGTGGTCGGGGTGATTGGGTTCGAACCAACGACCACCTGGTCCCAAACCAGGTACGCTACCAGACTGCGCTACACCCCGACATTTTAGAGAGCTTAAATTTTTAATTGAAATCACGCTTTATGTCTATAGCTTTCTTTAAAGAAACTCAAAGCAGACTGAACTGCACGAGCACGATGAGAGTTTTCATTCTTCCACTCAGGCAACTCAGCTAAAGTTAGTCCGTCGTTTTCTTTACGCTCTGGGACAAAAACTGGATCATAGCCAAAACCATGCTCCCCTTTAAGTCCTTGGCCAATCGTTCCATGAACTCGGCCTTCAAAAAAATAGACCTCAGTCGGTGAAATATAAAAACAAAGTGTGCAAACAAAGTGTGCAGCTCGTGTCTTTAAACCACGCTCATTGATCATTTCAAGGAGTTTGTGACATTTCTCAGGGTAAGTTGCTAGTTCTGGTGCAAAACGAGCAGAATAAACACCTAGGAGCTCAGGCCACTCTTCAATCACAAGTCCTGAATCATCGGCCAGAGCAGGAACTTTATATTTTTCAAAATAAGCACGTGCCTTAAGAAATGAATTTTCTTCAAATGTTGTTCCAGTCTCATCAACTTCAATTGAACTTGGTGCTGGGAGAACTTGAAGTTCTCCTGCAAATAATTCAGAAAACTCGAGGGCCTTGTGAGAATTTGATGAGGCTAGAATAAAATTCATTTTAATGTCTCAAGTACTTTACGTTGTTCTTTCATCACAACTTCAAGTGAAGATTTCGCTGCCGCCAAAAGATTATTAAGCTCTTCTAGTGAGAATGGTGCACCTTCAGCAGTTCCTTGAACTTCGACAAATTTTCCAGAAGTCGTCATCACGATATTCATATCTGTGTGACAAGATGAATCCTCTTCATAATTTAAATCAGCAATCACTTCGCCCTGAGCATTAATACCAACTGATATGGCGGCCAGTCCGTCTTTTAACGGAGACTCTTTTAAAAGTCCTTTTTGCATTAACTGATGAACTGCCATTTCAAGAGCAAGATAAGCACCAGAAATGGCCGTCGTTCTTGTTCCACCATCGGCGACAATCACATCACAATCGATCATGATTGTTCTCTCACCTAATTTGCTCGTATCAATAATTGAACGAAGAGCACGTCCAATAAGGCGCTGAATTTCTTGTGTGCGGCCAGAAGCCCCTTTGCGCTCACGATCAACACGAGAATGAGTCGAACCTGGAAGCATGGCGTACTCGGCTGTAATCCATCCTGTCCCCTTACCTCTTAAAAATGGTGGAACAGATTCTTGAACAGAGGCCGTAATATGTACTTTTGTATTTCCAAACTCCGCTAAAATAGAACCTGCAGCATAGGGATTGATGTTTGGTTGAAACTTGATCGTTCTCGGAGTATTTCTTTTAATAACAGACATGAAAGGGCCTTTTGATGAAACATTTACATTTGGATAGCTGTGATTCTACACAAGATTATCTCAAAGAACAATTAACCCACGATGCATCACAAGAACTTTTGGTAACTTGTGAAAATCAAACTATGGGACATGGAAGAAATCAAAAGAAGTGGGAGCCACTTCCTGACTCTCTTTATATGTCATTTACACTTTCTCCCAATGAAAAAGTCACTTGGACTGCGATCGAACTCTCTGTCATTTTAGCAGATTATTTTTTTGAAAAATTTGGAGAAAATATAAAACTAAAATGGCCAAATGATCTTTATGATTTTCAGTCAAAAAAATGTGGTGGAATTCTCATTCAACAATCACATCAAAAAAATATAGCAGGAATTGGTTTAAATCTTATCTCAAGGCAAGAATGGGGAGGTATTTTTAAGACTCTCCCGATCAATCTTACCAAGAGTGATTGGTGTTTAGATTTATATAATTATATTTCAACTCACAGAATAACAAATACCGATGAACTTAAATCAAAATTTATGAAGAGCTGTGTTCACTCTCAAATTCCTGTCACCATCACTGAAGGAAATGACATTTATAGTGGGGTATTTACTGGACTAGGTGACTGGGGTGAAGCCCTCATAGAGTCAGATCAAAAAACTCACCATATTTATAACGGCACACTTCGTTGGTAAATTTTCCTCAAGCCTGTGTGGAAATCCACCCCATGTCTGACCATCGAGCATTCTAACATGTTGAAAAGTGATCTCTTTTTTTTGGCATTTCTCCTGCATCTGTAATGCTTAAGCATAAACAACCATTTCAGGAGGAAGTCATATGCCTACTCAAAAAGAAGTACAAACCAATTGGCCAGAAGTTAAAAATCGTATTATCAGACTGTGGAATAAACTCACATTAAATGATGTTGAAGCAACCAAAGGAAATATCAATTTACTTAGACGACTTGTTCAAAAAAAATATGGATTAGCTGAAGACTTCAGTATGAAATTTGAAGAACTGTGCGACTCTCATTTTAGAGGCACATTTAGTGAAGCACTTGCAGTAAGTAGTTTTCACATTAAAATTTAGTTTGAAAAAACTGAATTATTCGCCAAGAATTTGCTGTGATATTTTATGCAGTTCTTGGCGAATCAAATTTTCTGCAAGATCAGGAATCACTTCCCAAGTTACTTTTTCAATTGATTGCTTAAGATACTGATCTAAGTACTCTTTCACTGCTTTCTGAACACTTTCTTCGATTACTGGGCGAAGCTCAGCGATTAACTGATCCTTATCAAATGAGGCTGTATTTTGAGACAAATGAGAGTCATGAGTATCGTGCCAAGGAATAGTTTCATTACTGTCTATTGGTGAAAAAAGTGATTCATCAAAATCATTAAGACTTGGTCTGAATTCTTCTTTAACTTCATCTTCGTTTAATTCTTCTTTATGGATAACAGTTAGTCTTGGTTTTGCTTCTGTTTCATCAGCAGACCAAAGATCATTTTCTATTTCATCACGAATTTGATCTTCAATAGACTGAACATCAGTTTCAACTTCATTGCCATAAAGCTTATTCATGGCCCACTGATCATCAACTGATTGATCTTCATCCATACTAAATGATTCAATTGAAATAAGTTTTGATTTAGGCTGAGGAGCTTGCTCTTCGGCTTTTTTCTCTTCCATGACTTCTTCCAGACTTGGCCATTCTAAATCTTCCGAAGAAGGGAGAACAGTCTCATCCTTAGGTATCTTCGCCTCTGGTTTTGCCATTTGGATTTGATCAGTAGAGATCGTACTCTCTTCCTCATCTTCAATCACAGGTGGAATATCAACCATTAATGGTTTTGAAGGCACTCCAATAACATCTGGTACATTAATTCCCCAGTCTGCCATTTGAGTTTCGAGAGCGTTAATTTCATCTACTGTCACTTCTGCTTCTAAAGTGATGGCACTGGGAGCTTCTACTTCGGCCGAACGAGTGACTGTCCAATTATCATCTTCTGATCCATTAAACATTTCGTCAGTAGTTGTATTTTTTTCTGCAGGATAATCAACAGAGTAAGACTCGTCAGACTCAGCAAGGCGCTTACAGATGGCAATAAATTTATTTGAATCAAATGGTTTTACAATTTTCTCTGCAATTCCATTTTTCGCCATTAAATCATCTTCGATAGAATCAAAAGTTCCAAGAAGAAGTAAAATTTGAGTTGAAGGAACAATCTCTTTCACTTTTTTACTTAATTCATAACCAGAATATTTATCCGATAAATTAAAATCTAAAAAAACGATTTTTGGTTGTGTGGCAGCCAGCTTTTTAAAAAGCTCTTCTTCACTAGTGCAGTCAACAATATCATATGGCTGTCCGGCCAAAGTAATACGAATAACTTTCTGAATTGTTAGGCTATCATCCGCCAAGAGAACTTTATGATTCATCCCTGAGTTTCTCCCTCTTTCCTATTATAAAATTATAGGGAGTGATGAGATGCATTGGGAATAAAAAAAAGCTTAAAACTCGAGAATCATTATAGTTTGGTTATCAGTGTTCCCTCTAGAGTTGGACAGTTTTAATAGACTATTTACTCTGAAGGCCAGATCTGGAGCGGCACTTGTCATGGTGTAGGCCAATTCCTCCTCTGAAACATAGCCATAAACCCCATCAGTCATCAGAATGACCTGATCTCCATCACTCACTCGAACTTCTTTTAACTGATAGTTAACGTCAGGATACATACCGATCGCTGAGAACGGAATTGTTCTGAATTTATACTCAAATTGATCTTTTGAGAGGAATTGAAGAGTGTCTTCAGTAATAAGTTTATTTAATCTACCCTTACGAAAGTGATAAGCAACACAATTTCCTACTCCAAGAAGAACCAATAAGCTCTCGGACATAGTAGCTAAAATCCCACTAGCAGCGGCACGTTGGTTAATAGGTTTGTCAGAATTGCTTTGATAAATTTTTTGATGAGCATTCAATAGTGAGTTGATTAAAGAGTTCTCTTCAAGTGTATTACGAGGATTATAATACAGAGGCATTGTTGCATTAGGGTCATCAGAAAGCTGAGTGTAAAACTGCTTCACATCTTGCTTAAGTCTTTCGACACAAGTGTCTCCAAGACCAGAACCACCTAGTCCATCAAAAATCATATACAGCTGATTATCAAAATCAAAATCATAACCATCTTCATTTACTTGAAGATAGGGTCCTTGATGTGTTTGAGCGGCATAGGCCTTCAGTTGCATAATTACTCCAAATAATTTTTTAATTTCTCAGATGCTTTTTTGTAATAATCACTGTCTGATGGTGATATTTGCTGAACTTCTTGAAATTTTTCTTTAGCATCATTAAAGAGTGATAACGATTCAGCAATAATGGCTTCACGATATACTCGTTTTGATCTCGCATCTAATAAACTTCTAATTTCATCAATCTCGTTTAAAGCTTCAGCATTAGTTGGTTCAATTTTTAAAGCATCAAGATAAGTCTCGTAGGCACCTTTTAAATCTTGTCCTTCTTTCAACGATCTTGCTTTTCCAATAATAGGAGATAATTCTGAGGCCAATTGATTCTTAGAATCTCTCAGCATCTCATTGGCATCCTTGATAAGATCTTCATCTAATTTTTTAATAGCAACAAACTCTTCAAGTTTTAAGATGGCCTTATACCATTCTTTATTCAGGTAATAAGTCTTACCTGATTGAAGAGCATCCACCATTTTCTTTCTTGCGGCTTCTTTTGTGGCCTTCTCAAGAGCAATACGTTCTTGCTCTTTTTTCCATTCATCAAGCTCAAGACGAAGTTGTTGTACTTCTATATTCTCTGGATCTTTTTCTGAAATTTGTCCCATTAGTGTCTCAGCAAGGGTCACTTGACGACCTTTAACCGCTTCACGGGCCTTCACAAGAAGTTCATCTACTTCTTTTTTACGCTTAATGCG
The DNA here is from genome assembly GCA_022729855.1 of Bdellovibrio sp. Classification (GTDB taxonomy): domain Bacteria; phylum Bdellovibrionota; class Bacteriovoracia; order Bacteriovoracales; family Bacteriovoracaceae; genus DZBG01. The sequence continues at coordinate 23,435 of DZBG01000023.1, read as the reverse complement.
CTCTTCTTCTTCACGTCTTTGTTTCTCAAGTTCTGCAATTTTCCTTAGTGCTTCAGTTGAGAGCTTTATCATGTCCTGAACTTTTTTAAATTCAGGATCTATTGAGGCCACATCATTAAAATATCTTAGGGCCTCTTGAAATTCACGTTGCTCAAACTTACTAAATCCCATTTGATAGGCGATTTCTAATTTTTTTAGTTCTTCAGGAGAAAGTTTACTTTTCTTTGCCGCATTTGGATCTTCGGCCACTACAGCTGTGGCATCTTTAGGTGTCTCAACTGGTTTTTTCTCTTCTTCAGGGAGTAGCATCATAACGACAACTAAACCAACTGCCCCATAAAGAAGTTTTTTTCTTTGAGCAGGATTTTTCCAAATTCTTTTAATGAAACTTTTCTCTACTGGGGCATCATTAGTGTGAAAACCAGCTTCACCGTCTTCTCCTTCACCTAATTCGATCTCTTCTTCTACGATTTCTTCAGTTTCAATGAACTGCCCATCTTCAACAGGCATTAATCTATCTTCCTCGGCATCTAGAAGATCAGAAGAGACTTTAACTGTGAAGCTTGTACTCCCAATAACAAACTCATCCCCTGATGAGATCACTGATTTATTGATACGCTGACCATTAAGAATAGTCCCGTTTGAAGAATTTAAATCTTCAAGGGTCATCTCAACCATATTTTTCTTAATAACTGCATGAACAGTTGAAACTTCTGGGTCGTTTAAAATAATTTGGCATTTTTTAGGATCACGACCAATGAAAACTTCTGTCGAATCAATGATAAAGCGATCGTAAGGTGCGAACTCTCCAAAAAGAGCAAGTTCATAATTTACGAATGATTGAATAAAGCGAGTACTTTCGTCACCGCCTCCTTCACCTCCCATATCATCACTCATCCCACCGAAATCAACATTCGAATTTTCATCACTGCTAAAATCTGCTGATTCTTCTGAATCTGTGAATCCACTCTCAACAACTTCTTCTTCAGCAGTGGGCGAATCATCACTTAAGAGACCATCCTCATCCATTCCAAGCTCATCAGAAACGATTTCCTCTTCAGGAGACTCAAGTTCCTCATCCATTGGAGAAATTTCATCAATTGGCGCCAAGTCCTCTACTGGTTCCTCATAGAGTGGAGTGAGCTCTTGAACGGGTTCTGATGTCACAATTGGAGAAGGAGCAGACATAGCTGGAGCTGTTGGCAGAATAAAATCTTGGATCATTAAAACATAAGGACCAAATCTTAATTCATCAGCACCAGATAAAATCGCCTTGGGAAGTGATTGGCCATTCACCACAAGCATTCCTACTTGCGAAGTTTTCTCACAAGTCCACACACCTTGCTCACCTTTGATGACACAGTGATGCCTTGAGACCAAAGGATCATCTATAATGACATGACAGTCATCGGCGCGTCCGATAAAGATCTCGTAGCGCTCAGAAGTATCAGTGGTGTCTATGACTAGATCACTGATCTGCTGATTGTTTTTTAAGACAGTTACTCTCACCTTCTTCCATTCCTAATTTTGTCTCCAGTTCCTTAATTTGCTTTTCGGCATTTTTGTATCGGGAATCATCTGGGACAGAATATAAAAGCCTAATAATAGCGCAATACGATATGATAGCACCTTTGAATTTTAATGAATCCTCATCTCTGTTGGCCTTCACAATATAATCTTCAATGCTACGATCTAACTCTTCTTTAGTTTTACGTAAATAAAACTCCGCTTGAGAATCATTAGGAGAAATAATCAGGGCGAGATTAAACTCATTAATCGCTCTGAAATAATTTTTCTCCCGGTACTCACGAAGCCCACGTTGATAAATCACATTTAACTTCTCTTTGACTTCCTTGTCTTGGTTCGCCTGACGTTTCTGAAGGGCTTGAAAGTATTCACTAGAAACATCATCTACGGAAGTCATCTGCTTTTTCTTAGAAGCAGTCTGAGTTCCTTTATTTTCGCCATCAAAAAGATAAAATCCAACAAGAACAACTAGTAAAATCAGAATCGGCTTGAGTGAACGTTTTTGTTCAGGAGCATCATCAATCGAGTTTTCTTTCAGGACTTTAGTTTTAGATGTAACCTCAAAACGAGTAAATTTCAAAACCGTTTGTCCAATGATCAGCTTATCACCTTCTTTAAAGGTTGCTTGCTTACTTTTCTGATCATTAACAAGGATGCCGTTCTGAGAGCCAAGATCAGTTACCACATAGTTTTCACCAACTTTGGTAATTTCCGCATGCTCACGAGAAGACTTAGTATCATTAAGTCTAATATCCGTTTTTTCTCCACGGCCAACGACAATACGATTCCCTACTAAAACATAGGATTCGCCCTTATTGGGCCCAGTTAAACACATAAGGCGGAAATAGGTTCCCGCTTCTTTTGGTGTTTCTAAATGTTTCATGACGAGAACATTTTTGGCCATATTACTTATTCATCTCTCACAAATGTTATATAAAATGCTTTCGCAAATTTATCCTTACCAATTAAGGAAGTGACATTAATCTTCATTATCTTTCCAGCAATCTCATAATTATCTTTTTGATTAAATCCATCATTATTGGCCGAGTTATCACATAGATCTATCAGAGTAGCGGCTAAGCCCTGATCTCTCGCTGAATCAAGAAGACTAGCACCTGCTGCAGAGTTTTCTCGAAGTCCAAGTAGGTCTTCACCCTCAGGGTTTATATGCTGAATTATTTTCTCTGAATTCAGAATAAGAACAGGGACTCCTGCTCCAGTCATAAATTCTTGAAGAGTACGCACATATGGCCCATCCTCTTCTAATTGTTGAATCTCATCGGAGCCAGTATTCTGAAGCTCCTTTAACCTGGAGAGAATGGAATTTATGGTATTTCTCAGAGGATGAATTTCTCTAAAAAGAGTCTTCGATTCCAATTCTCGCTGACGACCTCTCAATACTTTTTCAATTTGAAGCTTCATTTCTTCCAGAGGCTTGATTGTCATATAATAAAGAATACCAAAGAAGAGAACGGCCACAATACTAGCTGTGATAATTGACTCTAAATAGGCCTTTGAATTATTCGAGGCCTCTCTTGCCAGTGAGCTAGGTGAGAATGAAATAGTAATGACTGCTACCACCACATCACGGCCAAGATTTCTGTCATGGGCCTTAATCGGTCTTGCAATTCCAATCGTATTATTCCCAAGATCTTCCACTACATCTTTATCTTGATTTTGTTCATTTCTAAAATGCTTCAAGGCCCCTACTGAAAGTGGGTCACTCACAATGGCATTTAGTTTATTTACTGGGCGATAAATACGTCCTTCCATATCAAATAGCTGATACTCATTAATCCCTTCTTCCCCATCTAGGAAGTTGGTCTGGATACCATCAAGGTTTTTATCACGAATGGCGACGTTATTTAATCTATCAACTTCAGCAGCATACTGCTTTCCACGAAGAGCAATCTCTTTAATAAGAAGGTACTTACTGTCTCGAAGGACGGGAAGAATAGTCAGCGTGACGTTCACTGCCACAAAAGCAAAAAGAAGAATCCCTAGTAAGGCACTCCACTCATATTGTTCATTAAAATTATAAACAATAGGCATCACTCGATTCTTAAAAATCCAAATGAGTTTTCCGGTAATATGTGTTGGCGCTGGTTCCGCCGTATCCTCGTAGTCCTCTGTTCCTTCATCAGTTTTGATGACTTTTTTCTTGATGATGACTTTTTTCTCAAGGACATAAACCACTTGAAAGATAACATTCGGTAAAGCTATTTTGTCGCCGTCTTTAAGTGTTACTTTTTTAATGACCTTTGAATTAACAATTGTTCCATTTGAACTGCCTAAATCTTCAGCATAGGCCGTTTCACCATTTACAGTAATTCGTAAATGCTTCTTTGAAACACCTTCAACTGTTAAAGGATGATCACACTCTTGTGATCTTCCTAGGGTATTTTCCCCTTCACTGAGAATAATCTCTTGTCCGCGAAGTTTCCCTCCGACAGCAACTAACTTAAACAATTTCGACCTCCAACACGGTCCCATCTTTTACATTTTCTGAAAGAGACCCCGATGGTAATTCAAGAGTTTTTTTGGCCTTGAAATAAATCCAACTCATGCGCCAAGGTTGCATACTTCTAATAACTTTTATAACTGTGTTGTTACTACTTAGAAAAACAACATCAATGGGAAATCTCATAAAGAAGGTGTGAATTGAGTTACAAGGATTGAGCAGTAAACCACCCATTCCATTCATATTTGGCTTAAACATTAATCCCAATACTCTCGTATACGGATTATCTGCCGTCTTCACATTGGTTGCGACCAACTCTCCTGAATTTTTAATCTTCACAGTCATCATGACTAATCCCCAGTAATAAACTTAAGTCCCATAGGTGCAAAAATCGCAATAATAACCGCAGGGAGAATAAAAAAGATCATTGGAATAAGAATTTTGGTGGCGGCCTGAGCACCAAGGGACTCGGCCCTTGCTGATCTCTTGACTCGAAGCTCGGCTGAGAGCTGTTTTAAGATAGGACCAATTGATGCCCCTACGGAATCCGCCGCAATTAATGTTGCACAAAATGAATTGATCTCAATAACGTTTACACGCCAACTCAATTGTCTTAATCCTTCTGCACGAGAAGAACCAATTCTTGTTTCTTTAATAAGTGTTTCGAACTCTTCAACGAGAGGTCCAGCAGGAGCTTTCTCAATAACTCGTTGGATAGCGGCCATAAAATCCAGTCCTGCCTCAACAGAGAGAGCAAGCATATCTACAATAAATGGCATCCCACGTAGAATCTCTGATTTTCTATTATCAATAAGTCCATTGACCCACATATTTGGATAATAAAATCCAACCACACCCATGACTGGAGTAATTGATAATGGCCATGTCGCTTCAAGGAACCATCGAACGCATAAAAATAAAAATGGCATACCTAAAATCATGAAAAGCTTTAACGCAAAAAATTCTTCAGGTGTTAAATCTTTTGTTAAACCAGCGTTGGCAAGTTTCTGCCGGTAAGCTGCTTTGAACTTTTGTTTATTTTTCATCCCTTGTGCTACAGGAAGAAAATATCTTTTATAAAATGGTTTAGTGACCTTTAGGATAAAATACTTTTCTTTTCCTTTAGTACTCTCAGCTTCTTCTAAAGCCTCTTGAGTTTTATATCTATCTTGATCTTCAAGAACTGAGCGTGCGACAAGAAAGATGGCAATAAAGATAAGAGCAAGTGGTGCCATAAAGAGAAGATTATTCTCTTCTTTAAAAATTTGCTCTTCACCCTGTTTTTGAAAAAAGACGATACCAGTATCCTTAGTCAAACTAAGATTACAAACACCTTTATCACGACTTAATTCAAGAGCACTAAATCCTTCAGCATCTAAATATATTCGGGTTTTAAGCCAATGATTTTTATCTACACCGATACTAATTGATGAGTTCGGAATAAAAACGGATTTCCCAACATAAGTAACGGCATCAATATAAGCGGTACATTCTTTTTTACTAGTCGTTGCAAAGATAACTTTTAATTTTCCTAACAATCCATTCGCAGTTTTATAAAAATAAATATTTCCTTTCATTCCTGGAGTGACAGGAATTTGCAAGGCTTTATAATTTGCAGTTGTGGCAGCAATACAATCGCCGCCGATACGAGGAAAATTATTTTTTGGACACGGCGATTGAGCTTGGACTGAACTAATCCAACTCACTCCCGCTATTAGGAGCATTAGCAAACAATGTCGCAAATTCAGATACATAAATAGTGCCTCATTCAATGAGCTCTATTTATAGTTTAACAAAGATGTGCGTGAAGACCCTGAATTTATTAGGAGAGGAAAAAACGGCCTATCTGATTCAGACAGGCCTAGTTGTTTGTGCTTGCTTATATTGATCAAGTATTTTTTTAGCAGCGGGAGAATTAAAAGCAGTCCCTACTTTTGGAATATAAACCTGCTGATAAGTAGAGAGGTATTCTTTTTTACAGTTCTCAACTCGCTGGAGTTTTTCAATCAGGTTATCTTTTTTAATAGCTTTCGTTTTCACTGCTTCGCGAACTGCCGCTAAGGCCTTCATTGCATCTGCAGAAAAACGGTAAAGTAAAATATCAGCCCCAGCTTTCATGGCCATAACGGCAGACTCTTCAATTGAGTAGCGATCAGCAATCGCCTTCATTTCCAAATCATCTGTGATCACGATTTTAGAAAATTTAGTTTCTTGGCGTAAAAAGTTATAGGCCTTCGCAGACAATGTTGTCGGAAGTTCGTGATCGATAGCATCCACCATAAGATGGGCCATCATCATCATCTCAACTCTTGATTTTGAAGCTTTAATAAATGGCTGAAGTTCAATTGCCTTAATTTCTTCAAGAGAAGTTTTCACAAGAGGCAGATCAAAATGAGAATCTTTTGTCGTTCCACCATGACCGGGAAAATGCTTGGCACATGAAATAATGCCATTTGTTTGTAATCCACGAATGGCCGCACTGATATTTTTTTCAACATCTTCAGCATTGTCACCAAAGGCCCTATCTCCGATCACTTTATTATCAGGATTAGTTAGAATATCACAGCATGGTGAAAAGCTTAGGTTGATTCCACAAGCAGCAAGCTCCTTGGCCATAATTTCATGAACTTCATAGATAAGTTTAGGAGATCCGGATTTTGAAAGTTCTAACATCGGAGGAAATTGAGTGAAATGTGATTTAAAACGAATCACTCTTCCACCTTCATGATCAACAGCAATGAATAAAGGATATTCATCGCGAAGCTTTTGAATATTATTCACCAGCTCTGCCAGCTGAGCTGGATCAGTATAATTATGAGCAAAAAGAATGACTCCACCAATTTTTTCATCTTTGATGAATGTCGCCTCTTCAGCAGTCAGTGCTACACCTTCAATTCCTGTGATGATCAATTGTCCAAAATTATCCACGTCACTTCCCTTTTTATTCGCTCTCGTACTTTGCAGCTTCGCTAGGAATCATTAAAGTTATTCCTTGCGCCACCCAAGACATTTTAACCAATTCCCAGCTTTTTGAGAAATGATAGAATACAGTTTGCCCACTTATATCAAGAGAAATCCTGTAAAGACTTCTCTCTTCTTGATCAAGATACACTTCTCCGCGAGCAAAGACACTATTTTGAATATTACTTAGTTGATCAAGAAGGTAGGGAAAACTATCCCAGATGATAGTCACGGGATATTTTTGATGAGGCTGAGCAATAATTTTTGAAATCATCCCTGTATGAGTAAGACACTCTGCGAGCTGGGAAAAAAAACAAAAAGATGTTCCAGAGGGAAATTTTATTTTCTTCACCCCTCTCCACTTGGCTTCAGGACTATCCATTGTAATTTCAAGGGACTTTTCTTTAAGAATAGTTTTGAGCTGACTGAAGTATTTTTTACCTTCAAGCCAAACTGTATACTGTGAAATCAAAGGTCTTAAAATAACTTCAGACTTTCCTCTGACTTTAACAAAACCCTTTTCTGAGACTGTAATACTTTTTTCAAGCGGTCTTCTTAACTGATCACCAGCGACACTTATTTGATAACGAGAAACAACCTTACTCTTAGCAAGTTTAATATCTCGCTCATAACTATAGGCCCCTGAGACATCACGAAAGATATAATTTGTTTTTCCCGTTGGCGTATAACTTGGATGAGAAGAACATGAAATAAGAATGAGGAGTAAAACGAAGTTTAGTATTTTCACTTTAAAAAGTTTTCAAAATCTTTGTTGCTATCGACATCTCTGAGAAGCTTGTTAATTTTACTTCCAAGAGTTTCATCTAGTTTAGTGGTAGGGTTTTCAAAATGAATACCTACTTTAATTTTTTTGAGACCCTTGTCTCCGATAAAATCAACAACATAAACAACTTTTGCATTAGGAATGACGATGACCTCATCAACAAATACAAGTTGCATTTCCTTAAAGGTAAAATCTTTAGGGAAGTATTTACGCTCAATTTCTCCAACTTGGATCGATAGACCTGTTGTTGAGAAATCTTGAACTCTAATTTTTAAATTACTTTTATCATCTGCTTTTTCTGCAGGAGCTCCTGGATCAACGAGCTTTAAAAAGTTCTTAAATAAACCTGTCTGTGACTGACCTGATTTAAGCTGAACGACATTTCCCCCCTTATAACTTTCATCAAGAGGGAACAGTCCATAAACTTCATAAATAGGATAAGTCATTAACCTAAAACTACTTCTGCGTTCTGATTTAAAAAGAATCCCATTAAAAATGAAAACGATCTTCCCGCCCACGGCAGTTTTCTGAACAACTTGCGAGAAGAAATTCATTCCTTTGTATTCAAAGGAAATCAAAACATCTGAGGGGCTTGTAAAAGGAGAAGTGGTAGCTGAGGTCGTGATTTGAAAAAGTTCTTTATCATACTCTAAAACATCAAAGGTGTGCTTTTGCTTTTGACCTTTGATCCAGACAATAACTGGAACTCTCGCTTGTGACAATTGCCATAAGCGAGAGTTCTTTTCTTGATCGTCTAGCTTCCTAAAGTATGTTTGTGCTTCCATTAGGTTAATGTAGTTACCTGACGAAGAAGTGTTAACGACTCTAACGCCATTCCACACCCACGAACAACACATGTCAGAGGATCTTCTGCAATTGATACAGGAAGACCTGTTTTTTCTTTAATCAAGATATCAAGATTAGAAAGAAGAGCTCCACCACCAGCAAGAATAATTCCGTTATCCACGATATCTGCTGCTAGTTCAGGAGGTGTTTTCTCAAGAGAAATTTTAATGGCTTCAACAACTTCTGAAATAGGATCTGCAAGAGCTTCACGAATTTCATCAGAAGTAACTTCGATTGTTTTAGGTGCACCAGCAATTAAGTCGCGCCCTTTTACTTCGTAAGTTTTAACTTCATCGTCGAATGGATAAGCGTTACCAATTGAGATTTTAATCATCTCAGCAGTTCTCTCACCAATAAGAAGTGAATATTTTTTCTTAATATAAGAAACAATCGCTTCATCAAATTTATCACCAGCAACACGTACTGATTTAGAGTAAACAATACCACCGAGTGAGATAACCGCCACTTCAGTTGTACCGCCACCGATATCTACAATCATATTTCCTGATGGATCAGTAATAGGAAGACCTGCGCCGATAGCAGCGGCCATTGGCTCTTCGATTAAATAAACTTCGCGAGCACCAGCTTGTTCAGCTGATTCTTTTACCGCGCGTTTTTCAACCTGAGTAATCCCAAAAGGAATACAAATAATAATTCTTGGCTTAATAAGCTTTGAACCATTAAGTGATTTTTGAATAAAATATTTAAGCATCGCTTGAGTTACTTCAAAGTCAGCAATTACTCCATCTTTCATTGGGCGAATCGCTTTGATTGAACCAGGAGTACGGCCAAGCATTTCTTTTGCTTCTTTCCCTACTGCTAGAACTTTTTGTTCCCCACGAAACCCTTGATGAACGGCCACAACTGAGGGTTCATTGACAATGATCCCACGGTCTTTAGCATACACAAGTGTGTTTGCTGTTCCCAAGTCGATAGCTAAATCATTTGAAAACCAATCTAGAACTTTTTTGAACATAACAAATATCCTTTAAGTAATTACCACTTGTACTGTCTAATTGTGTCTCCACGTTCTGCAATATCGGCCATGATTTCAATCCCAAGCTCAATATGCAAATCCGTATAATTTCTAAATACGCTTGTTGCTGATTTTTTAGTTTTAATTCCACCTCTTTGAAGTGGCATATCAGAAACTAAAAGCAGACAACCAATACTTACCTTTGAAGCGAACCCTGCAATAAAAAGTGCGGCTGTTTCCATTTCCACAGCAATTGCTCTTTCCTCATACAGAGTGGCCTTAAAGCCTTCATCAAATTCCCAAAAACGTAGATCCGTTGAATGAACTACGCCTGTTCTATAATCGATTCCATGTTCAACAAGAACCTGTGAAACAAATTTTTGAACTTTAAAAGTTGGAAGTGCTGGAACCTGAGGTGGCATAAAGTATTTTGAAACACTCTCCGCTCTTATTGATCCCATAGGAACAATAAAATCTCCCACCTTCAGTGAATTATGAGTTCCCCCACACATTCCTAAAAACAAAACCGCTTTCGGGTCTACACAGGCCACAAGCTCCATAATGAGAGCGGCCATGGCCGAACCAATTCCGAATTCAATAATTGTCACTTTTGCCGAACTTGAAGAAGCTGCGGCCCAAGCTGATCCTTTCGTTGCTTTTGCATCAGGAAGGAGTTTTTGAAAACGTTCGAAATAATAATGAAAATTCGTAAGAATAATTTGTTGCTGAAAATCTTTAATGTCATGGCCCGTGTATCGCTCAAGCATATCAAGAGCAATTTTTCTTTTCGCCACGTTTGCATAAACTCGTTTTGCTCTTACCTTTTCTTGGGCAGGAGTAAGTTTGAAATTTATCTTCTTCGTTTTGTTCGTTAAACGGCGAATGAGTTCTTCACTACTTTCAGCGGTAGCTTTAACTGTCGGAGACTTTTTTTTCGGGCCCTTGGTAGGTGCCTTCTTTACTGTTTTTTTATCTTTGGCCATAAGCAGAATAATAAACTAATTTATTTGAAAAATTTACCACTTAGCTTCGTTATGGACAAGAAATTTAGGTCAGGAAACTCTTTCCAGACTAAGCCACTCAGACATTATGCTTCTAGCAAGTTCATCCGAAGGAACATAGAATAGAGCTTATTTTTAAAAGGTAAGAAATCTTATGAGCGATGAAAAAAGCAAATTCCCCTCTAGTTTTGTCTCAAGTCAGTTTGTGAAGTATATTGACGCAAAAGAGATCAAAGGAATTGTTGAAACATTAGGAAATGCCATCTCAAAAAAATATGAGGGGCAGGATCTAGTGCTTATTGGAGTCCTCAAAGGTAGTATGACGATTTTGGCCGATCTTGTTCGTGAGATCAAAGGCGTTAAAGTTTACGTTGATTTCGTTAAAATCCAGGCCATTGGACGCAGTAAAGAGAGCCATGGAACGATTACCATTAGCAAAGACATCACGACTAATATCATGGATAGAAACGTTCTGATTGTTGAAGAAGTTGTTGATACTGGGCGCGCCCTTCATTTTTTAAAGAAAAGACTTCAGCTCTCTTCACCACGCTCACTTGAGATTGTGACTCTTTTTGATAAACCTTATCGCCGTGCTGTAAATATTCAACCAGACTTGGTTGGAAAGAAGATTGATGATCAGTTTATCGTCGGCTACGGCCTTGATCTCGAGGACTACGGCCGTAACTTTGATAATTTATACTATCTCAAATATCCAAACTAATTTTTAAGAGTCTCTGCTTCAAAGAGTTTAACGAAGTCACCATGAGTAATTGTCATGGCGCTCATGCGTTTAAGCCAAAGACCATCTTCAAGTTCCCAGTTTGAACTCATCCCTTTAAGGGCCTTTTGCTCTCTTAGTTGCTTATTGAAGTCTTCGCGTGAAGCAATATCTTTGAAGCTTAATAATTGAGCTCCTACTTTCATAGCATCCATTCCCATCACTTCGATAAGTCCCGCTGGCTTCTGATAAAGTTCTTGAAATTTTGTGAGCATTTCAGGATTTAAATCTTTTGGATCTTCTCCTACAAAATACATTGTCCCAATATTTTTTTGCTCTTTAATCATACTTCGTGTGGCCCATGTTGGACCCCCAACGACTTTCACACGACTGGCATCGTAGTACCCAAGAGTTGGAATAATTTGAATCGCCTCAAAGGGAAATGAAGCGAGGAATACCCAGTCAAAATCAATTTCAGGTGGAAGAGTTTGAACTCGTCTGATTGACCCTTTCTCTTCTGAATAAACATCACTTAAGATGGCCAACTCTTCTTCTCTTTCACGTGGGTACTTGAGTCCAAGAAATTGCTGAGCAGTCTCTCTGAAGTCATGACCATTTTTAGGATATGAAGCAATTGTTTTGAGAGAAACATTTTTCGCCTGGGCCTGTCTCCAAACTTCATTCAGATAAACTTGTCCTGATTCATTGTCTGGATAAATAACGCCAAGACGACGACCAAACTTATTGATCATCTCTTGAGAAAGGAGAGATGAAACTTGTGACTGAATTGATCCTTGGATTTCAATTAAGTGATGATTTTTCTCTTCACGTGGAAGATCAATTGTTGAAAGTGAAATAAAAAGAACACCATATCTTTTTGCCTCAATATATTCGGCCTTAGCAGCTTCAGGAAAAAGGCCACCAATAATAAACGATACTTTTTGCTGCTGAATTAAATCGGCCACAGACTGGGCCCCTTGAGCAGCTGAGTCCATTGAATCTTTTGTATAGAGTTTTACATTTTCAGGGATACCTAAAATTTTAAGTCCTGCCTCAACTCCGAGAAGTGCTTTCTGGCCGAAGGCTTGCTTTGATCCAGTGAGAGGAAGAACGACACCAATTGACTCAACTGAGATTCTAGTTGAACTCTCTAATCTTCTTTCAAACTCATCTACATAAGCCGTGATTTCTTCATTATTATATTCAGATTTTAACCATTCAAGGACATCTTGAGTTCCACTCTTATCCCCTTGAAGATAACGTTCCTCAGCTTCAATTTGAGCTAAGTGAGCAAGAGTCATATTCTTTTCATCTTGATATTTTTCCAGAGTAGAAATTTTCTGTGATTGACTGAGGCGTTTAAAATTAGCAATTAGGTCTGTGTAATATGGAGACTGCTGAATATCTTTAAATGTTTTTAAATCACTCATAATCATGACAGAGGCTAAAGTGATTGATTCAGCATCATCAACTTTTTTTCCGTAGGCCAAAAGCAGTTGAGCGTATTTTTTCTTCTCACCTGCATTTAGATCTTTGACAAAAATAGCACTGAGTTTTGAATGAAGCTGGTTAATTCTGTTAAGTTTAAAATAACAGCTAGCAACGTTGAGTTTAACTTGAGAGAAAAGTTGAGAATCTTTCGGCGTATATTTTTCTGAGACTTCAAAATTTAAAAGGGCCTTATCAAATTCAGATAACGAAAACAGGGCCACACCTTTAAGATTGTACTTAATGCTTTTTTCAAGATCGATGAGTTCATCATCCTTTAGCTCCGCAAGTTTAGACATAGCGAGCTTTCCATTATTATTACGGATAAGATTTCTCGTTTCTTCAATCTTTAATTTAAAAGCTTCACTGAGGCTTGATTCATCAATTGGTTTTCTCTGAGTTACCTGCGAGCAGCTAACGAGAAGAATTGTAACTAAAAATAATGACCACTTTGAAAACATCGACGGATCCTTTGAGTTTAGATTCAAAGAATTTTAACCGCCATCGCTACAAAAGTCATGACTGGAAGAAAAAGAAAGGCCCCATTGCTGGGGCCATTTAGTCAGTCTTATTGAAAAAGATCTTTTACTTTGTCGAAAAATCCCTTCGAAAGCGGATTTGTATTTTTGTGCTCTGTCTCGGCCAACTGAACAAAAATCTCTCTTTGCTCTTTTGTGAGTTTAGTTGGTGTCTCGATGACTATATTAATAATCTGATCACCAAATCCGTAACCGCCAAGTTTAGCTATTCCTTTATTACGCAAACGCATCTTCTGTCCATTCTGTGTCCCTTCAGGAACTTTCAGAGACACTCTTCCGCCTAAAGTTGGAACTTCTATTTCAGCTCCAAGGGCCGCTTGAGAGAACGATATTGGTACATTACAAACAACATCAAATTCCTCACGTTCAAAAAGTTCATGATTTTTAATATTCACATGAACATAAAGATCACCACTTGGTCCGCCATGTGTTCCAGCATCACCTTGGCCTGAGAGTTTTAATCTTTGGCCTTCATCAATTCCTGCAGGAACTTTTACACTTAATGTTTCTTTTTTCTTTGTGCGTCCTTGGCCATGACAAGTTGGACAATGATCTTTAATCACTTGTCCAGAGCCCTGACATTTTGGACATGTCTGAGCGATGGTAAAAAAGCCTTGTTGGCGACGAATTTCTCCGTGGCCTTGGCACATATCACATGTTGTTGGTGACGAGCCTTTTTTCGCTCCTGTCCCACTACAATCAGCGCAAGAATGTGACTTATTTAATGTGATTTCTTTTTCACATCCAAAGGCTGCTTCTTCAAAAGTAACATTGATTTCAACTTGAAGATCGTCTCCCATTTGAGCGCGAGATCTTCCTCCACGAGAAGAAGATGAACGACGTCCACCACGACCACCCATCATATCGCCGAAGATATCTCCGAAAATATCACCGAGATCACCGAAGTCTCCGCCTCCACCAAAACCACCAAATCCACCACCGCCGAAGCCACCTTGTGCTCCTGCATGGCCGAATTGATCATAGGCCTTACGTTTATTATCATCTAACAAAGCATCGGCTGCTTCGGATGCTTCTTTGAATTTTGCTTCTGATTCTTTATTACCATCAGTGCGGTCCGGATGATGTTGCATGGCCAGTTTACGGTATGCTTTTTTTATCTCATCTTTACTGGCCCCTTTCTGGACCCCAAGCACTTCATAATAATCACGTTTTGTCGTACTCATATAACCTTAACCACTCTTATGTAAAAAGCCCCAATCCGAAGAATGAGGCCTTTAGTTTTAAAAATTTATCAACTTCTTAGAGAGATTAAACTTCTTTGAAATCCGCGTCTATCGTATCGTCGCCGTCTTTCTTTCCTGCTGCTTCGGCCTGTTCACCTTCACCGGCACCGGGCTGAGCTCCAGCTCCTTGATACATAAACTCGGCAAGGCTGTGAGCAACGTTTTGAAGTCTTTCAGTTGCTGCTTTAATTTCATCCAATGATTCTGAAGTAAGTTTTGTCTTTGCTTCATTTACAGCTCCTTCCACCTCTGTTTTCTTATCAGCTGGAATTTTATCTCCCGCATCTTTAAGTGCTTTCTCAGAAGCAAACACAAGTGAGTCTAGGTTATTTCGTGCATCTACGATTTCACGACGTTTTTTATCAGAGTCACGGTTAAGCTCTGCTTCTTTTACCATTGCTTCAATTTCAGCTTCAGATAATCCAGAATTCGATGTGATCACGATGTTCTGAGACTTACCAGTTGCTTTATCAGTTGAGGTCACGTGAACGATACCATTGGCATCAATATCAAATGTTACTTCAATTTGTGGAACACCACGTGGAGCTGGTGCAATTCCTTGAAGATCAAACTTACCAAGAGTTTTGTTATCATTAGCAAACTCTCTTTCACCTTGAAGAACATGGATCGAAACAGCTGGTTGATTATCAACAGCAGTTGAGAACGTCTGTGATTTCTTCGAAGGGATCGTTGTATTTTTCTCGATGATTTTTGTGAAAACACCACCAAGAGTTTCAATACCAAGTGAAAGTGGAGTTACATCTAGAAGAAGAACATCTTTCACATCACCAGCAAGAACACCACCTTGAATAGCAGCACCAGCAGCAACAACTTCGTCTGGGTTTACACCTTTAGAAGGCTCTTTTCCGAAGATCTCTTTAACTTTCGCTTGAACGATTGGCATACGAGTCGCACCACCAACAAGAATAACTTCGTTGATTTCTGCAAGTGATAGACCTGAATCCTTAATAGCTGTTTTACAAGGAGCTACTAATTTATCAATAAGATCAGAAATAAGAGATTCAAATTTCGCACGAGAAAGATTCAAGTTTAAATGCTTCGGTCCTGTCGCATCCATAGTAATGAATGGAAGGTTAATATCCGTTGTTGTTACACTTGAAAGCTCGTGTTTTGCTTTCTCTGCCGCTTCTTTTAAACGTTGAAGGGCCATCTTATCGTTCTTAAGATCGATCGATGTTTCTTTTTTAAATTCTTCTGCAAGCCAGTTAATGATTCTGTAGTCGAAGTCTTCTCCACCTAGGAATGTGTCACCATTTGTCGACTTCACTTCGAATACACCATCAGATGTAATTTCAAGAACTGAAACGTCAAATGTACCACCACCTAAATCGAAGACTGCGATGTTTTTATCTTTCTTAGTATCAAGACCGTAAGCAAGTGCCGCAGCAGTTGGCTCGTTAATAATACGTTTAACATCTAGACCCGCGATACGACCTGCATCTTTTGTTGCTTGTCTTTGAGCATCGTTAAAATAAGCTGGAACAGTAATAACTGCTTCTGTTACTGGTTGCCCAAGATAGTCTTCAGCAGCTTTTTTCATTTTCTCAAGAACTTTTGCAGAGATCTCTTGAGCTGAATATTCTTTCCCATCAACTTTTACCCAAGCGTCACCATTTTTATTTGCAAAAATTTCAAAAGGAGCTACTTCTTTAAAATGAGTCACTTCTTTATCTGTAAATTTACGTCCAATAAGACGTTTCACACCAAAAATTGTTTTTGTAGGATTTGTCACGGCCTGGCGTTTCGCCACTTGTCCAACAAGGTTTTCACCATTGTTAGCAAAACCAATAATTGATGGTGTTGTGTTATGACCTTCAGCATTTGGAACGATCTTGTAAGATCCATTTTCCATTACGGCCACACATGAATTTGTTGTCCCTAAGTCAATTCCGATAATCTTTCCCATAAAATACTCCTGTTTAATTATTTAAAAATCTAATTATTGTTTATCACTTGCGACAAGAACTTTAGCAGCTCTAATCAAACGTCCGTTAAGGGTATATCCTCTTTGAAACTCCTTGATGATTTCATTGGGTCTTTTCCCTTCACTATATTCTTGCCCCATGGCCTCATGGAAATTAGGATCAAAATCCTTTCCAATTGATTCAAGTGCTACTAGTCCATGCTTGCTCATAGCATCGTTAAAAATCTTCTTCACCATATCTAAACCAAAAACAATATTTTTCACTTTTTGGTCTTCGTCAAATTTCAACATATCTACTGTGCGTTCAAAATTATCCATCACTTCAATCATGTCAGAGATAATTTTTTCTTGGCCGTATTTAAGAAGTTGCTCCTTCTCACGGTCAAAACGTTTTCTAAGATTTTCCATTTCTGCAGCGACATAGAAGAACTTGGCCTTATAGTCGATTTCTTCCACTTTAGGCGTCTCTACTTCAACTACAGTTTCCTGAGTTTCAGTTTCCGTTTGTTTCGCCTCTTGTTTGTTTTCTGCGTTTTCTTGATCCATTACATTCACCTTTTTATTTCATAGTTCTTCTATGTCACAAGATGGGATCAAAGTCGTTCATGTCAATGTTTTGAAAGGAAAAAAGATGGAAAAAAAGCCAAAGACGATCCGCACAATTTTAACAACTGCAATGACAGGCCCATAACCCTCTGAAATTTAGTTTTAGAGTAAATCTAGGAAAGGCCAGATGGCCTCAATTTTGGTGATCATCTCAGCACCTTCAGACTTTTTGTAGGTCTTACTTTTTGTACAACCTGCTGAGTCGTCTGTCTCAAAATCTAAAAGACCTGAGATAAGAACTCCTTCTAATTCACCGGTGCGCTCATTAAAGACACCAGAGCCAGAGTTCACTGTATAGGTATCAAGATTAGATTTCATATAATGAAGAGCGTTCTCTAAAATATCTCCATCGTCGGTGATTTTAGTGGGAAGACCACGAGGATGACCAATAGCCGCGATCTTTTCTTTGTCTGAAATTTTACCAGTCAAACGAATATCAATAGGTCGTCTATCAGTGACATTTCTATCAAGTCTTATAAGAGCAAAATCAACATTCTTCACAAGATCAACTTGGGCCTTAATGATTTCTTTGCATTTATAAACACTTGATGAAGGAACAATCACATTCGCTTGTTTCCCACTTGTAGCACGATAGTCAAAGACCCAAGAGTAAGTCGTGCAATCCATTCTTCCATTTCCGACACAGTGGCCAGCTGTGAGAATAATATCTTTATCAATCAAAGTTCCCGAACAACTTGCGGCTGCGACTTGTTCACGAAATCTTTCTTTAGAACAAAGTTTATAAATATCTTTATAGAGTGGCGCTTCAATTTTAATGCCGTTTTTGACACCTGATAAATAGCCCGCTGAGATCATAGCGGCAGTAGAATATGATTGCTCTTTAAGAAGTGTATTTTTGCTCGCGTAAACGTCTTGGCGATTGTCCTCTCCGTAGATCACAAGAGGAGAGGCCATTAGAGTCATTGATTGAAAAAGGAGAGCGAAAAGAAAATATTTCATCTCACGTATATAGCCTTAAAGAGGTTAAAAGAAAAGCGAGTTGTAAAGAAGTTAAAAACTATCACTCTCCCAAATCGCTTTTGCATACTTATTAGTTACTGTTTTTTCACAAGAGTTAATTGATTTACAAATTTGAACAAGAGCCACAAAAGCACTTTCTTTAATTCCTTTATCTTTTAAAGGCCTAATATTCATGACTTTAAAAATTTGATTTCTTGGCAGAAGGACTTCACTTTCAAAATCATTAATAGCGATCCCATTAAATTTTGCTTGAGTGGAGTAAAGAATAAAGAGAACTCCGTTCACAGTAATGAATTCCTTGGCCTCTTTCTCGCTGGTAGATGTTGAAGCATAGGCCTTTTGAACCATTACTTCACCCACAACAGGTGGCTTATTTCCTCTATAACTTAACCCTTCGCCTCTAAAGAGGATAAGATTCTTAGGCAGTTCAGGAACTTTAGAAATTCCACGGTCAATTTCTTGAACAAGATATTTTATTTCTGCTTCATCTTTTGCATACTCATAATCAACTTTTTGCCCTCTTAAATAGGGATTAATATCTTCGTAGTAAGCAATCTTGTAAGCCGAATATTTATCAATGGCCTCTTGTTCACTAGGTTTCAAAAATTTATTTTTTAGTATATTAGAATCATAACCAAGAGCTTGAGAAAGCTCAGCATGATCCCAAACTTGAGCAAAAGCGCTGAATGAGACGAACAAACAAAGTGAGATTAAAAGTAATTTCATTTGGAGGGAGTATAGATCAGAATGAGCTGAGATCTTTTAAATACTCAAAAACTCTGTAAAAAATTCACTCTAAAACTTAATATCCAATCTTAAAGAGATCATCCATCAAGCTATCCAACATTAAGAATCCAAGAGACGTAAGTCTCACTGTCTCGTCTTTGTACTCTGCATAGCCTAATGTTTGCCAGCTCAGAATTTGATTCATGAGCTCACTTTTTATCGCCTCCGGTTTCCAGCCAGATGAGAGTCTCAGTGAAAGGTAAGTTTTCTCAAGTGCAAGTTCTTGAAATCCTAGTTTTTCAGTCTCAACTTCGGCCTTGCTGACCTTCCATTTATAGCGAATGGCCTCTTGATCGTTTAGTGAAAAGTATCCCGTTCCCGAAGGTCCCAAGGCGGCCACAGACTCAGACTTCCAATACTTCACATTATGCTTGGCCTCGTGGCCCGGGATCGCAAAATTTGAGACTTCATAGTGGTGAAACCCATGGGACTTTAAGTAAGAGCTCACAAATAAATACTCTTCTCTGATAAATTCATCATCTGGCATATTTTGAATATGGGGATATTTCAATCTGGCATTTAAAATATAAAGAGAAATGTGTTTCGGATTATATTTTAGTAATTCATCCAGTTCATTTTTTATATTTCTCTTTTTTTCATTTGAGAAAGGTATCCCTAATAAAAAGTCTAATGAGAAGTTCCAATTATTCTCTGTGCAGTATTTTAAAAGTGAATGACTCTCACTTAGGGAGTGCGCGCGGTCCATAATTTTTAAAAATTCAGGATCTAGAGTTTGAGTTCCAATGGAGATTCGATTAAGCCCTAGTTTTTTCCAGGCCAGAAGCATTTCTTCAGTCCAAGTCCCAGGGTCTACTTCCATCGTAAATTCACATTCATCTTTGACAGTGAGTTGATTCAGAATATTTTTTTCAAAGTATTCTGCTCCACTTTTACCCCAGAGTGAGGGTGTTCCTCCGCCGAGATAAATTGTCTCGATATCCCCAAACGTCATTCCGTTATCCTGCATTAACTCACTATGACGCTGCCAGCTCTGAGTGAGGAACTGCTGAAAATCATCCAATTGCTCTTTTGGTTGATCAAATTTCTTTTTATAGAAATCACAATAATTGCAAAGATGCTTGCAGAACGGCACATGCAAATAAAGACTTGATACGGCCAGAGGCATAAAAGGTTTTCCTTCAAATATAAACAATCTGCAGAGATAATAGGTTGCGATCAGTATAGCACGCTTAAGGAGCATTAATGAATATCGAACAAGTAAAATTAGATAACGAACTGAATGTTTTGTTGATCAATTCCCCTGGATCAACTGCAGGAACAGTTCAAATGTGGTTCAGAGCAGGTTCAGCTCTTGAAAAACATGATCATCAAGGGATTGCCCACTTTCTCGAGCATATGTTCTTTAAGGGAACTCCTACCAGACCAGGTGCGGGCCTTGCCCACGAGATTGAATCTTATGGTGGAGAAGTGAATGCATTCACTTCATTTGATTATACTTGTTATTATATCAATACTCCCTTCTCATTCATCAATCGCTCAGTGGATATTCTTTTAGACATGGTAGCAAACCCCATGTTTCTTGAAGAGGATATTCCAGCCGAGAGACAAGTTGTTTTTGAAGAGTATCGTCGTGCTTTAGATAATCCATCTCAATTCAATTTCATGGAACTACAAAAAACTTGTTTTACTGATGGCTATCAACATCCTATTTTAGGACGTGAAGATACAATTCTTAATTTCTCTCGTGAGCAATTAACAACATTCAGAAACAATAATTACAATCTAGAAAATGCTCTTCTTGTTATTGCAGGAGATTTAAAAAATAAAGATCAACTGCTGAAGGCCATTGAAAAAGTAAAACTTCCTCACGGAGAGAAGTCTTCATTTGGTGAATTCAATCTTAAAAATAAAGCTTCAGTTAATGTGCATGACAAAGATATTCGTCAGGCAACTTTGAGTATTTCAATCCAAGCCCCTAAATATAGTGGCGATAAAGCAGCCGCTCAAGACCTTGCGATCAACTGTTTGGCCCATGGAGAAACTTCTCGTTTATACCAAGCACTCGTTGCTCAAAACTCAACATGTAATGGAGTTGCTGGATCATCGATGTATTTTGCTAACGGTGGCGCTCACATGCTTAAGATGAATTTCCCACCAGAAAATTTAGCGAAGGTACTTAGTGGTTTAGAGAAGGCCCTCGCAGAAGTGGCGAGCAAAGGTTTCAAAAATGAAGAGCTTTTAAAAATTAAAAATCAGTATATTGCTTCAAAGGTTTATGAAAAAGAATCCATTGAATCATTTGCTTTCTCATTAGGTCATGGCTTTGCTCAGTCTGGAAATATTCATTGTGAAGAAGAGTTTATTGAACGCATTCGTTCAACTACAGTGGAGCAAGTGATTGAGGCCATGATTGAGATTTTCAAACATCCCGTTCACCTCACTTTACAATTGCCGCGAGGACAAAAACTACCTCAAGCACAAAAGACACTCGTTACATGGCAAGCGAAGCTTAATAAAATTTTCAAAGATAAAAAAACAAAAGAAATTAAACAGAAAATTCTTGGGTCAGAATTTGATCCGTCTTTAAAAGTTATTGAGATCAAACCAGGTATCAAGTTTGTATATCGTCAAAACAAAATGACTCCGACTTTTGTCCTCCATACTTATCTTAAAGGCGGAGTGAGTGCTGAAACTGAAAAGACAGCTGGACAGCATCACCTATTCGCAAGACTAATGACTTACGGATATAAGGGTATGCCTTATAATAAACTCAAAAATGAGCTTGAAACTCTCTCAGCTTATCTTAGTGGTTTTTCTGGAAAGAATGCTTACGGATTAACTCTTCATGGACAATCAAAAGATCAAGACTCGCTCATTAAGCATTTCTTTGGAACGTTAAAGTCTCCGGAAGTTCCAACAAAATTCTTCACTCATGAGAGAAAAATTACTCTCCGTGCTCTTGATAATCAAAAAGAAGATCCTGTTAAACAAACCTTTAAATCGTTTTACAAACAAATGTTCAAAGGTCATCCATACAGTTTAGATATTTCAGGAACTCCAGCCACTTTAAAAACAATGAGTGCTTTATCTCTAAAAAAACTTCATCAAAGCAATTTAAAGAAACAAGAAATTGTTATCACTTATTGTGGAGATCAAGACTGGTCTGTGATCTATCCAACAATAGTTCAAATGACCCAAGATCTTACTGATAGACCAAAAGCTATCAAGGTTAAGCGTAAAGCAACTCCTGTAAAAGCAAACGAGCAATGGATTGAGATGCAAAGAGAGCAAACTCAAATGGTTATTGGAAAACCTGCTTTTAATATTAGTCAAAAAGAAGATGCTTATCTCAAAATGATTACCGCTCACCTTTCAGGCCAGAGTTCTGATTTATTTGTTGAAGTGAGAGACAAGCAAGGGCTTTGTTATTCAGTCTCACCAGTTCATATTTCTGCTTTAGAGGCTGGTTGTTGGGCCATTTATATTGGATCAGGAAAAGATAAAATTCTTCAGGCCAAAGATGCTATTTATACAATTTTAAATAATCTTGCCAAAACTGGCGTGACTAAAGAAGAGTTTGAAAGAATTAAAACAATGATTGATGGGCAAAATCTTTTAGGAATTCAAACAAATGAAGACTACGCTCAGGTATATTCAATCCCAGTTCTTCATCATCTTGGAATAGATTTTCAACATCACAGCAACCAAGAAATTCGTGATGTAAAATACGAAGATTTCCAAAAATTTCTTGGATCTTATTTTAAAGGCCCTTGGACAGTTATCTGTGCCGGACCTAAAAACTAACTAACTTTTTTCTCGTAATTTGGGGTGATTCCAGAATAAGCATATTCATCTGGAGTCATCTCACTTCCACTCACCATCACTCTTTTAAAATTCAAATGATGTTCATTTCCAAAACGATCTACCGATGCGACTTTTGATATCAAATCAACCATTGGCCCAAAGCTTGTTGAAAGCATCGAATAAAAACTGGGAATATCAAAAAAGTTTGGCATGACTCCATTTAGATTTTGATAAGCAGATCTTCCTAACTGAGAATAATAATTGGCGTCCACAAGTTTTTTTTGAGTTGATTCAGCAAAATATCCACAAAGAAAAAGTGCTGTATCTCCTACTTCTTTATAAATTCGTTTTTGTTCTTCACGACTAACGAGTGTGGCCTCAAGAAGCTTAGTTCCTAAAATTTTTTCACGAACTCTCCCTTCTCTTGAATCGTAGAATTCACCTGAAAGCGCAAATTTTTCGAGCACATCTGAAGAGTAGTAAATAATTTCTTGGGGAATAGGACAGGGAGCTTTTCGATTAAAATCAGAGAGCACATCAAAAAAATAGGTCTGTAAGCTAGGGACTGTAATAATATCGATAGGTTTAGAATTATCCATTCAGTATCCTCCGTCCTTATTATTATAACCTGCAACTGATCCACTCTCCTATTTCAGCTAGATAGGGATTTTTTTTCCTCATCTTACAAATAAGATTAAATACTTAGAGCATTCTACTTAGAAAAAATTATGCTTTGAAATGGCCGTACTATGTTTCCCAACTACCATTTCCTAGTGCAACTTTTCTTCATCATAACTTCATAAGGTG